>DOKE01000025.1:4642-9330 GCA_003510895.1 Candidatus Moraniibacteriota bacterium | reverse complement strand
AAGACGGCTCCTAATGACGCCGTCTTTTTGAAACAAATATTTTGTGTAAATTCTTGTTGAAGACTTTTTTATCCTAATATTTTTATAAAAGCGAAGGTTAGCAGGAGTCCGTAGATTGCTCCGATGATAACTTCGCTGACGCGATGTCCCATTCTTTCTTTGAGGCGGGGGAATTTTTCTTCAATATCCAATTGTTGAACAAGCATATTAAGATATCTTCCTTGATCTCCCATATAGGCCCTTAGTCTGACTGCATCGTCGATAACGATGATTGCAAAGGCCACGGATATGGAAAATGCTCCGGAATGTATTCCCTCATAGTTTCCGACTGCTGCGACCAAGGAGATGACGAAAGCGGTGTGTGCCGACGGCATATGACCGTGAGTCATTATATAGCGATAGTTCCAACCATGCTTTAGGGAATATAAAACAAATTTTGTTATCTGAGCGATGCCGCCCACAACTATGGGAATAATTATGACTCCGTAGAAAGATAAATCAAACATAGTTTTTATTGTTTATTAATTTTCTTAATTCTAGCATATTTTAGGCAAATAATAAAAAATATTTTGAAATTGAGCCAAAATTGTATTATAATAGACATAGGTAAATATTAAAGATGGAATTTCTGATTCTCAGAGAGAATCTTGAAATGCCAAAAGAATAATATGAATGTTATTTTATGGATTCTAATTGGAATTGTGGCGGTGTCGGTTCTTTGGATTGTGGGAGTGTATAACGGTTTGATCAGGCTGAAAAACAGAGTGGATGAAGCTTGGAGCGATATTGATGTGCAACTCAAAAGACGTTATGATTTGATTCCTAATTTGATCAATACTGTGAAGGGTTATGCCGCCCATGAAAAAGAAGTTTTTGAAAAAGTTACTGAAGCGCGCACGCGCGCTATGGGAGCGGGAAACGCGCATGAAAAAGCGGAAGCGGAAAATATGTTGAGCGGAACTTTGAAAACATTGTTCGCTGTTTCGGAGAATTATCCGGAGTTGAAAGCCAATCAAAATTTTTTGGAATTGCAACGCGAATTGACTGACACGGAAGACAAAATTCAAGCGTCTCGCCGATTCTACAATGGCAATGCGCGAAATTTTAATATTAAGATTGAAGTTTTTCCCAACAATTTGATTGCCAGCAAGCTTAATTTCACCAAGAGAGAGTTTTTTGAAGCGGAAAATGCGGAAAAAGAAAATGTGAAAGTTGAATTTTAGGCAAAACCCAGTTCATTTGCCGGTGTATTTTTGAGAAAAAATCTTTTTCTCCATCTAAAAACAAAAATGAAACAAACTTTTTTCAATGAATTAGAGGAAATAAACAAAAAAGAAAAACAAGAAAAAGTTGAAATGTATGTGAGAAAAAGCTTTTTTTCCGGACAAACTCTTTTTCTCCTGGGTCCGGTTGTCGCCATTGCTCTTTTCTCTATCGGGGCGTTGGTATATTCTTTGTATATTTTCGTAGACATAACCCATATGGGAAACATATCCAATGTCCATATATCGGATAGTTTTAATCTAGCCAAGAGAACATTGCAGGGAAATGTCTATAATAATGAAGAAAAGGGAATTAAGAATTGGATGATTCATTTTGATAATGATCATAGCTTCACAATAAAACATCCTGATAGTTGGAAAGTCGGAGGCAATCAAAATCATATTTTTGAAATTAGATTGTATAATGATCAGTCTAGCGCGAATGAATCATTGGCTGCCACGATTTATATCGACAGGCAAGAAAATTTTGATAGATTGAATCTGATGGATTTTGTTCAGCAACAGACCAAAATAAATAAAAATGATTTAAAAAGCGAATTAACAAGTGGAAAAGAAATGGTTAGAACCGGAAAACAGGTTGACGCCGGCGGACCAATAATGGATATTGTGTATTGGGAGAAAGGAGGTTATGTTTATTTCTTGAAAGTGCTTTATTACAATAAAAATAATCAAATTGCGGAAAGTGATTTTGACAAAATAGTTTCTGAATTTAATTTAAATTAAACAAAAATGGCTACTCTATACGATCAAGCGGATAAAAACATCAGATTGACCTGGATATATATAACCGGTTTTTTGGTTTTTGTTATTGGTATTGGCTATGTTTTTGCCGGAGCGATGGGCAACAGCGCTATATTATATGGCGCAATTATTTTTTCTGTTTTGATGAGTTTTGGATCATATTGGTGGAGCGACAAAATTGTTTTGAAAATGAGTAAAGCGAAAGAATTGACTCACGATAATAACAGAGAAATTTATCATCTGGTGGAAAATCTTTGCATCACAGCGGGGCTTCCGACTCCGAGAATATATATCATAGAAGATAGCGCCCCCAACGCTTTTGCCACCGGACGCGATCCGCAACACGGAGTAATTTGTTTCACAACGGGAATAATTCAAAAATTGGAAAAAACTGAATTGGAAGGAGTGATTGCGCACGAACTTTCTCATATTGGAAACAGGGATATTTTGCTTTCCACAGTGATTGTCGTGTTGGTGGGTTTCGTAACTCTTTTGGCGGACTGGTTTCGCCATTGGGCTTTTTTTGGAGGAAAAAGCGATGATCGCGATCGCGGACAATTGGGAATTATTCTGATGGTTGTTGCGATTGTTCTTTCAATTTTGGCTCCGATTGCCGCAATGCTTATGCAGCTGGCTATTTCCAGAAAGAGAGAATTCTTAGCCGATGCCGATGGGGCATTGCTCACTCGCTATCCGGAAGGGTTGGCGCGCGCATTGGAAAAAATTTCTTCCGATCAAGAACCATTAGAAGCAGCCAATCGCGCAACAGCGCATTTATATATCGCCAATCCTTTTAAAGGAAAAAAAGTTTCAAAACTATTTATGACTCATCCGCCGATCGAAGAAAGGATAAAAGCGCTGAAAGGTATGGATATAAAATAAAAATTTAAAAATTAAAATAAAAAAATGAGTCCATTTCTATCCAATTTAAAAGAAAAATTCTGTCCCTATAAGCTTTTTAAATCAAAAAAGGAAAATTGTGAAAAAAGGGAAGGACATTGCTCGCGCATTTTGTTTTTAATATTTCATTTGCTTCTTCTTTTTGTGGCCTTGATTATAATGGGAATGTTTTTGATGTGGTCGCTTTCTTCTTTTGGAGAAAGTCTTTTTGGGATAGATTTCAGAACTATCATTGAGCAAAAGATAAAAGGAATGGTTGCTGGCGAATATACAGAAACAAGACAGGATGGCTTGATTGAATATGTAAATACTGAGTTGGGAATAAGTTTTTCCTATCCAAAAGAATGGAAAATTAAAACCGATAATAATTCTATAATTTTGAAAGAATTCAACTATTCATCTTCGAAAGATTTTAATTCTATTGCTATGTCTGTTTCAATCGGGAAAATGAATATTACAGAAAATTCACTGGAAGATTTTTTGAGAAAAAAGAAAGAAATCGTCGAGTTTAAGATAGCTGAATTTGGCGGAAATAAAGTCTATCAATTGGAGCATGAAAAAGTCGGAGATCTTCATAAAGTATCATACTATTGGGATAGGGAGCAGATATATTATTTAGACGCTTTGTTCTACAACAAAAAACACGACCATGCCGATGAAGATGTCCTTAGAATTTTGGAATCGGTAAAATTTATTAAATAAAAAAAGTTAATAATTTTTTTAGAGTAATTAATAATCAAGGATGGATATTATTATGGAAAATAGATTTGGAAATAAGTTTGAAACGCAAGCGAGTTCGGAAAAATATGAATCAGCGGTGGATGTTTTGGAAGAATTTGGCGGGCATAAAGGATTGAAAAAAGTGGTGGCGGAAAAAATGCAAAAAGCGAAGATAGAAAATATTCAAATAAATTCGGATGATTTTATTAAATTTGTTCTGGGTTATTGTATAGAAAACATCAAAAAACCAAGCGTTTTGGAAATTTTGAAAAATGTTATCAATGGAATTGTGGAAGAAATTGAGAAAGAAAAAGAAATTGGAGCTAGAATAGAAGACAAGAATAACGGCATTCCTTTAAAAGGTAATGGAAGTAAAAAAGAAATTAACAAAATAAAAAATCCAGAAGAAACCAGTGGGGCAGTGGCAGAAGAAGATCCTTCCAATAAATTGAGCGATTATGAATATTTCTTAGCTTTTGGAAGGCATCGAAACAAAATTGATGACAATGATGAATAAAATATCATCAGTAAATTCCAAAAAATCCAAAAAAATAGCCGGTATTTTTAAAATTATTACTCACTATTATGCAATCGCATAAAAATGAGTAATAATGTTAAATTGAAAATAATGCAATATTTTTTTTAAGGCAGTTTAAAAACTTTCTTTAATTCTTTCTCGCGAAGTATTTTTTCAGCAGTTATTATTTCGATGTATTTTTGCACGTTATATAATTCTGCAATAAACAAAATTTCATCCTCACATTCATAGGGAAAAATCCAAGCGCTTTTTTGTAGTTGTTTGAACCTAAGTTTTTTGATTTTATTTCGGAGCGCGTTGCGAGCCTGGTCATATGTCTTTGGGCGGGAGGGGATATCAAAAATCAGAATTCTCCATTTTCCGTCCCAAGTTTTCGGTTTATTGATTTTGAGATTTTGCAAATAAAAATCTTTAATTCTTTTCTGACCTTTATTTGTAAGTTTAACTTGAAATTTTCCGTTTTTTTTTTTTATTTTTTTTTTTTTTTTTTTTTTTTGTAGAGATGG
>DOKE01000025.1:4160-4624 GCA_003510895.1 Candidatus Moraniibacteriota bacterium | reverse complement strand
AACTTGAAATTTTCCGTTTTTTTCTTGAATTATTTTGATTAGTTTTCTTTGCTTGAAATTGTTTAAAGCGGAAACCATCTGCCCTTTTGTGTATTTTTTGTCCGCTGTTTCTTTTGATTTTGAATATTTTTCAAAGTTTTTCGCTGCGGAAAATATTCCCGGAACGGTAGTTGCGACTACCAGCATCGGACCCATAGCTAGAACTGCTAGCAAGAATTTTCCGGCAGTTGCCGGCAAAGTATCGGAATATAAAAAGTTATTTTCAAATTTTTCCCTAAAAGATTTTCCAATCTTTTTATTTTTGCTTTTCATTTTTTTATTTTCTATATTTTTTACTATTTAATATGTAATATATATTTGTTTTAATTATACATCTTACTCAAATATATGCAATCGCATAAAAGTGAGTAATTGACATTGTTCGTTAAGATAAGTTTGCGGTGAGAAAGAAAAAAGGACAAGCG
>DOKE01000025.1:902-4076 GCA_003510895.1 Candidatus Moraniibacteriota bacterium | reverse complement strand
GCTTGTCCTTGAGTTTATTTTTTGTGAAATATTACGTAATCAATATGATAGTAGAATTCATCTATAGTTACTAATTCTTTATATTCAAGGTGTGTTTTTAGGAATTTTTTCGCTAGACTGCTCTCAGCTATATCCCAAGCAAGGGGATAGATAAAAAGTTGTAATAATCGCAGTTATTAAAAAGAAAATTGTTTGAAGTCTTTGCAGGGTAAGAAATTGTTGGGAAAGGGGAAATAAAAAAGCCGAGCGGGTGTTGCCTGGTCGGCTTTCTGCTAGGGTTTCTACTTTTTGGTGGCGACTATCGTTTTATTGACGCCCATTTCAAAAGTGATATGGATGTCATAATAATTACCGAGGTTTTTTTTAATCTCATTAATCTCCAATCGCTCCTTTTCGTCACATTTATAGTGATCGATCCAAGTTTGTTCAGCCTCTAATAGCCCATGCTTTTCTCCGTAAACTTTTTTGATAGCTGTGACTTCGCGATCATAATAAAATTTATGAAGTTCAGGATCTGGATCAACTATTTTGTCAGCGCTTACGAATACTTCCGGCGCTAATCTCAATAGTTCTTTCCAAAATTTTTCTCTCTCGCGCTGGGGGATGTTATGAATCATGGTTGCACTTATGATGATTGCAAATTGATTGCTTTCAAAAGTGCTCATATCTATAGCATCTGCTTGGGAGAGCTTGATGTTTTCCCCAAGTTTTTCCCGGGCGGCTGCTAGCATGGTTGGATTGAGATCAATTCCAGTGATATTTTTGCAACCAGCTTCGACAAATGCCGTGCTTGTTGCACCATCACCAACTCCGATGTCCAGAATTGCCGCATCTCGGAAATCAGGTCTGATCCTAGAAACATTTTCAAACACGGATTGTTGTAGCGCCTCATAATCAAGTCCCTGTTCGGCGAATACTTCAGAAAAAAGTTCACCGTAGTTGTTGGAAATTTTTTTAAATCTGTCATTGTTCATGGTCGTTCTCCGTATTTTGAATTTGTGCTCAATGTTGAGCGATAGGTAATTAAGTTGTGTATGTGCGGGCTTATCATGAATCTTTTGCTGAACTTATCATGACTATGCAGTATAGTGCAGATTTAATAAAATGTCAACAATATATTGTAAAGTATGTAAAAAAACTACAATAAAACACTGTAATAAGCCAAATATAAGTGTTGACAAATTGCTAACAAAATGCTAGAATAGGAATATATGATAGAAGAATTATTGAAGAAATTAGAGCTTTCTGACAAAGAGATTGAAATATATCTAGCGCTTTTTGCGCAAGGAAAAACCACTCCAGCGAGATTGGCGCGAGCGACAGGCATTAATCGTTCGACGGTATATGCTGTTTTGAATCAGCTCAAGGAGAAAAGATTGATTATTGAAGACATTACCACAAAAATATTATATTTTTCTCCGACACCGGCGGAAGATATGGAAAATTTGTTCCACAAAGAACAAGAGAAACTGAGGGAAAAAAATAAAATCGTATTGAGATTGGCAGAAGAGTTGGAAAGAATGCCACGAAGTAAGACATATTGCGTGCCTAAAGTTAGATTTGTGCAGGAAGAGGAAGTAGAAGAGTTTTTGTTTAGTAATATAAGCAAGTGGGATGAAAATTCAAAATTGATTGATCATATTTGTTGGGGTTTTCAGGATCGAAGTTTTGCTGAAGTTTATCAGAAATGGATAGTATGGTCATCTGAAAGATATGGAGTTAAGTTAAGGTTATTGAGTAATAGGTCGGATATTGAAATTAAGTTAAAGGAGAAATATTTTGCTCAACGGGATTTTAAATTTTTGGAAAATAAGCTGGATTTTTCAGCTTCAACCTGGATTTTTGGAGATTATCTTATTATGATTATGACTCGGCAAAAACCATTTTATCTTGTGGAAATTCATGATGCTGTGCTGGCGCATAATATGCGGGAAATATTCAAAAAACTCTGGAACGATATAAAAAAATAAAGTTATGCAACTGAAAGGACCGAAAAATGACAGTAAATATCATTGGACGGAGCATTCTAAATTTAAGATGCAATTTTATGGAATTTCTTCTCAGCGAGCTTTGCGGGTAATTCGCAGTCCTCATCGGACAGAAACAGGAATTGTGGAAAAAACTGTTGCGGTGATGCAACCAACTTCAATCAAGCGTGGAAAAGATGGCAAAGAAAACTGGGGAAGCGAGATTTGGGTGATGTATCAAATAAACAGAAAAATAAAAATTATCAGTGTTTGGAGGTATCCGGGAGTGAGTCCGAAAAATAATCCGATTCCGGAGGATGTTTTACGGGAAATTGAAAATATTGTTTGATTTTTGATGGATTTGAAAAGGCGGTTTTTTTGCAGGAATCGCTTTTTGTGTTGTCGGGTTGCCAATTTTGATTTATTATGGCAATATAGGAAGATGCAGGAGGAAAACCTGTTTTTGTGTTTTAAATATGTTTAATTTTTTACAATAACAAAACAAGATGGATAGCAGAAAAAAAACTAAAATAGTCGCCACAATCGGGTTGGCTTCAGAAGATAAAGAGATACTTCGAAAAATAGTTGACGCCGGAATGAATGTTGCCAGACTTAATTTTTCACACGGAACTCACGAATGGCATGGAAATGCGATTAAAAAAATAAGAGAAGTTTCCAAGGAAGCGGGAAGACCGATTGGAATTTTAGCTGATTTGCAAGGACCAAGAATTCGCGTGGGAAACACGGAACCTTTTGAAATTGAAAAAGGCGAAATAATTTCCGTGAGCGATATAAAAACGACCGATGAAAAAGAATTGATTATTGATTCTGACAGAGTGGCTTCCGCTTTGCAAGTTGGCGAAAGAATTATGGTGGAAGATGGAGTGATGCGTTTGAAAGTAGTGGAAAAGTTAGAAAACTCTGTTAAAGCCGAAGTTCTAAATGGCGGAACTATCAAACCAAGAAAGGGAATTAATGTTCCTGACACAAGATTGCATTTTGGCGCGGTGACGGAAAAAGATAGGAAAGATTTGGAATTTGTTTTGGGTCAGGAGGTTGATTTTGTGGCAATGTCTTTCGTGAGCAATGCTAAAGAAGTTTTGGAAATGCGCGAAAACATCAAAAGAATTTTGGGCAGGGAAGATAGTTTGCCGCAAATTGTGGTAAAAATCGAAAGAAAAGAAGCGATTGATAATTTAGAAGATAT
>DOKE01000025.1:544-854 GCA_003510895.1 Candidatus Moraniibacteriota bacterium | reverse complement strand
AAAGAAAAGAAGCGATTGATAATATTAATGAGATAATTGAAGCTACTGATGTGGTGATGGTGGCCCGTGGAGATTTAGGAATTGAAGTGGAAGGATGCAGAGTGGCAGTTTTGCAAAAAGAGATTATCAAAAAAAGTATTCAATATCTAAAACCGGTGATTGTAGCGACTCAAATGTTGGATTCAATGATTAATAATCCAATTCCAACTCGAGCGGAAGTTTCCGATGTGACTAACGCCGTGATCGATCACACTGATGCTGTGATGTTGAGCGGTGAATCAGCAGGGGGAAAATATCCGGTGGAAAGCGT
>DOKE01000025.1:0-485 GCA_003510895.1 Candidatus Moraniibacteriota bacterium | reverse complement strand
GGAAAATATCCGGTGGAAAGCGTTGCGACTATGGCGGATATAATTCAACATACGGAAATTTCTCCTTTTGATGATGTCTATGGAATATTGAAAGTTAAAAAAGGCGTTGCATACGGCACAATAATTGAAGGCGCTTATGAATTAGCCAGATCGAGCAAGGCCAAAGCGATTGTGATGGGCAGCGCCAGCGGAGCAACCGCTAGATTGATGTCTCATTTTCGTCCGGAACAACAAATTTTTGTTGTAACGCATAATGAAAAAACTTACAATCAATTATCAATGGCGTGGGGAGTCAGAACTCAACTATTTGAAATAGGCGGAGTTTTTCGCGAAGATATTGATTGGCTAATTGATAGAGCCAAAAGCTTAGGAGAATTATCTAGCGGAGACAAGGTTGTTGTGATAATGGGAAGAATGCCGGATGATGAAAAAATAAGGCTGTTGGGAGTAAAAGAAATTGAATAAAAGCGGCTTCGCCGCGTTAG
>DOKE01000001.1:8891-14610 GCA_003510895.1 Candidatus Moraniibacteriota bacterium | reverse complement strand
GGTTCGATTCCCCCTACCCGCTCCAGACAGAAAATTGCATTTTTTAAAAGCGCCCCCTTTAAAGGGCGCTTTTGATTTTTTGTATTATTAAGCGTAGAATTGAGAAAGATAAAAATCAAAATCCAACACTGGACACGCTCAATAAGATATCCAAAGCGCTTAAGGCAAATATGGATGATTTAATCAACTAAAAAAATATGAAAAAATCAAACTCGGTAGTCTTGTTCAATCAAAAACGGGTTCGGCGTTTTTATGATGAAAAAAAGGAAACCTGGTATTTTTCCATCATTGATGTTATTGAAGTTTTGACTGACACTACTATTCCAAGGCGGTATTGGAGCGACTTAAAAAGTAAGCTGAAAAATGAAGGCAGTGAAGTGTACGAAAAAATCGTACAGTTGAAGATGACGGCTCCTGATGGAAAAAAAAGAGAGACGGACTCCTTTTCCACAGAAGACCTACTTCGTGTAATTCAGTCAATTCCTTCTCCAAAAGCAGAACCGTTTAAGCTATGGCTAGCAAAAGTCGGATATGAACGAATAGAGGAAACTGCAGACCCTGAACTTGCTTTTGATAGGGCGATGAAAACTTATTTGCAAAAAGGTTATTCGAAGGAATGGATAAATCAACGATTAAAAAGTATTGAGGTACGCAAAGAATTAACCAATGAGTGGCAAGAGCGAGAAATGAAAGAGGGTTTGGAATATGCGATACTAACTGATGAGATTACGAGGGCGTGGGCTGGTAGAAGCGTGAGAGATTATAAAAAGTTTAAGGGGTTGAAAAAAGAAAATTTGAGAGATAATATGACGAATTTAGAATTAGTTTTAAATATGTTGGCAGAAGTTTCAACGACGGAAATATCCAGGAAACAAAAACCAAAAGGATTGGAAGAAAATAAGAAAGTGGCGCGAAAAGGGGGCTTTGCGGCAAAAAAAGCAAGACAGGAAATAGAAAAACAAACAGGCGAAAGCGTGATAACCGCCCGTAACGCTAAAAAATTTCCAAAGCGCTTGAAGTGAATGCTGATGAATTAATTAAATAATTTTTTATGAAAAATAATATGAAAAAATTTTTAATCCCAATCGTTTCGGGAGTGGTAGGCATAATTATTCCAATTGCGGGAATGACAATAACGCCGACCAGGGATTTAATTCTTGGTCTTGCACCAGAAGAAGCTGTATTAAAATTGGCGGATAAAATAGATGAGAATAGAGTATCTTTAGAGCAATCTAATGCTAAAATTGCAGAACTTCAAGCTATTGTTGATTCTCAAAATGCTAAGCTTGTTGAACAAAATAAATTGATTGATTCTCAAAAAGCTTTGGTGGAAAAAACTAATACGGATGTTGCAGCAATAAATACATCTATAAGTAGTCAGATATCAGCAGAATGCCAAACTAAAAAAACAAGTCTTGAGAAATCTCTGGAATCAGCAAAAGATGGACTATCTGATTGCATAAAAAATGCTGATAAAAATGGTCACGGTGATGATGCTGAAGAATACTGCGAAAGTTCATATCGTGTTGACAAGATTAAATCACAAATAGCTGCGTTATCTTGCTAGGGGATTACTTACCATTGGTTACAGTGGTATAAATGGAGTGATTGGTATTGATTGTTATAATAGGCGCATAGAAATGATGGATAATATTTCAAAAAAACTAAATCAAGATAAGCAACTTTGCTATCAGCAATTTCCTATCAAATAAGACATCTCTGCATAAACCCAGTTCGAACGTCCTTGCACAAGGGGCTCAAAATTTAAAAGCACCAAGAATAGACCTTGGTGCTTTTATTTTGTTTGCGGTAGGATGAAATCGAACGGGTCGAAGTGAGCTAGAAATTTCCCTATTTCTTCCAAAGACCGTGGATGTTGCAATATTCGCGCGCTTCTAGGATTTCGCTTTCTTCTATTTCAAATTTAGCTTCGGGGGCGTCGCCGGGGCTGAGATATTTTCGACAAGACTTTCCGTTTTTGGCAATGACTTCAATCCATTGGATATAATGTTTTTCTTCCATTGGATGCGGAACTTCTCCGATTTTCACCAAAACGCCTCCGCACATTTTTTCCACTACCGGAGTATGCTTTTCCGTTCCTTGATCCATTGTCTTGGCGACCAAAAGCTCCATTGGCTGATCACAACAAATAATTTCCGCTCCCCCGACATTAAGCGTTTCCACGATATTTCCGCACACATTGCATCTGAAAATTTGATTTTTTTCGCTGACTTTTGTCATAATTTTGATATTACAATTTAATCTTATTATTCCTTAATACAAAACTTTTATTTTTTTATTTCTTTGTATTTTTTGAAAATTTATTTTCTATCAAACTAAACCTCCACAAATATTCTTTACAATGCTTAGCATAATCTATTCCGATTCGCTTGTCCGTTTTTATTTTCTTGCTTTTTAAAAACTTCGCATCGCCCGACTCAATCCAAATTTTCTCCCTTTTTGTTATATCATATCCATTCAATTTTCTGTCAATCCGCAATAATTTGCACAACTTTCCCGGTCCGTTGGTCTTTTTATATTCCACGTCATCTATTTTAACAGCGCGAATCAACACTGCCGCCGGAAAATCTTTTTTCTCCGTAACGATATTGAAACAATGATACATTCCATAAACCATATATACATAAGCCCTTCCCGCTTCTCCAAACATAAGCTCCGATCTTTTTGTTCTCCCTTTTGAAGCATGACTGGCTAAATCATCTTCACCAATATAGGCTTCCGTTTCGGTTATCATCGCGCGAATTTCTTTTTTTCCAATTTTCCGCGCTATCACGCAACCCAAAAGATCCTGAGCAACTTTTAATGTATCTCTGTTATAAAAATTTCTTTTTAATGGTCTTTTCATATATTTCTATCATTTTTTTCGCGCACACCGAAGAAACATAATTTTCCATTGCTATTTTCTTGGCGTTTTCTGAAAATCTTTTTCTCAGTTCTTTGTCGCTTGCAAGTTTTTCCACAGCGCTGGCAAATTCTTTTTCATTTTCGGAAACCAAAAATCCGCTGGCGCCGTCCATCACCAAATCTTCAACGCCGGTGGCGCGTACTGCCACTACAGGAAGTCCCGAATACATTGCTTCCGAAATAACCATCCCTTGTGTTTCCGATTTAGAAGCGTAAACAAAAATATCGCCCGCCGAAAAATAATCTTTTTTTATTTCATTGGAAACAAAACCGGCAAAAATCACCTGACCCGCAACACTGCTCCTATCCACAAGTTCTTTCAAATTTTTCGTCAAATTTCCATCACCGCCTGCCAAAAATTTCACTTTGCTATTTTTTTTCAAAACTTCGATGACCGAACTAAAAAGAAATTCCATATTTTTTTCATTAGTGAACCTTGTGATGACCACCAACAAAATTTCATCGTCCGCAATTCCATATTTGTTTCTGATTTTTTTTCCATCGGCAAATTCAAATTGTTTTTCATCAATACCGGTTGGAATCGACACAATGCTTTCATTAGCCACTCCCCACTTTTTGATTATTTCCTTCACCGAATCAGTCGGGGTTATCACGAAATCGGCTAAATTGGCATATTTTCTCGCATTGCGAATTGCCCACCAAGCCGCCAACTTGCGTGAAATGACAGGCGGAACAAAATGCGCGTATTGATCATACAGCGTGTGCCAAGTGAAAATCAATGGAATACTTTTTTTCTTCGCCCATTTTTTCGCTGCTGTTCCCAGAAGATTGGGGTGCTGGGAATGAATGACGTCTATTTTTAAATCATCCAAAATTTTATCAATGCGTTTGGAACACGGAATCGCCAACGGAAAACTTATTTTGTAATTTATATCAACGGAAGGATACCGAAAAACCCGCCTCCCCGGCGAACAAGCATTTGAATTATTATCAACATATTCTTTAGTCTCGGGCGCGAAAACATACACCGTGTGTCCCATTTTTTCAAACTCCTTGCGAAAACTTTCAATGGAACCAGCGACGCCGAAAGGATTAGGCAAATAATTATTGGTGAATATCGCAATATTCATCTAATTTTCTTGTAAAAATTTAAGAATATCTTCAAATACGTGTTCATTTTTAATATCAGATATAAAAGTGTGATAGGCTCTTTTGATATATTTTTTATTTTTCTTTTTTGAATTTATTCTTTCATAAATATTTTCCATACTTCCCCGAGAAACAATATGATCGCTAGACGATTGCAGCAAAAGGCAAGGTTGAACAATTTTTTCCAAATTTTTCCTAGCCGCCCTCACGACTTCCGCCGCTTCCAAAACGCTGCTGAGCGGATAAGTTTGATAGGAAATCAAGCGAGTGATGGCGGTTGATTTTCCAAAAGTCGGCGGATAAAACTTTTTTCTATATTTAAAAAATTTGCTGAATATTTTCACAAAAAATTCCACAGTTTTTTCCATTCTCAATTCATAGGGAGTGGCCATTAAAATCAAACCGGAAACATCGGAATATTTTTCCGCCAGCAAAACCGCCAAACTGGCGCCAATTGATGTTCCCGCAACATAAACCCGGCTATGTTTTTTTTTCAACTCCAAATAAGCTTTTTCCACATCATCAAACCAAGTTGTCCATCTCATTTCCTCCAAATCTCTTGGAACAGTTCCGTGTCCCGAAAGCATCGGTCCAGAAACCGTATATCCATTTTCATTCAAAAACGTTCCCAGTCTTCGAATTTCATAGGGAGTGGTTGACCAGCCGTGGATCAAGAGAACGGCTTCGCCATTTCCTCCTGCCTCTTCGGCAGATAAACCTTCAAAATAAAAAGGTTTGTCCAAAAGATGCTTTTCCTCCTTAAAAAGCGCCAGGGGGTCAAAAAAAATGACGCTTTTTGCCTTATTGAATATTCTTTTGATTTTATCAGTCATAATCAAATTCTAGACTTTTTTTGGTTTTTGAGCAAGAAAAAAGCCTGTTGATCTATACTGAGGATTTAAAAAGTATTCTTGCAATTATTATTTTTCACTGTTAACAAAAAGTTTTTTGGATTCGTTTTTTTTGTAAAGCGTTATGCCGACATAGGAAATAATCGCAATTCCTGAAACCGCCCAACCGATCCAATCAATGTATTGGCTGATTTCTTTCCAAAGGTAGCCATAAAAATATCCCATCGCCACCAAGAAACCGCTCCAAACAATTCCGCCCAAAATCGAATATTTCACAAATTTTCCAAAATTCATTTTGGCGATTCCCGCCGCCGTGAAAGTCGCCCAGCAAAGTCCGGTGGTGGATTTAACAGCAAAGATGGTTTTTCCTCCGTGATTTTCAAAATATTTTTCCATTTTCAAAACCAAACTTTCCGTAATTCCCATATACTTTCCAAATCCCCGCACGAATCCCATTCCATATTTATATCCCAATCCATAGAGAATCACATCGCCAATCACATCACCTGCCATTGAAAGAAGAAACACGACAAACCAATTGAAAGCGCCCAGCGACGCCAGCATCGCCGAAACTATCGTGATAACCGGACCTTCGATAATCATCAAGGGTAACATTCCCCAATAACCATATTGTCTCAAAAATTCAAAAATCTGATGTCCCGCCTGTTCCATATTTTTACACGAAAAATTATTACTTCCCTATTATACACCCAAAAACAAAACCCAACACGCCAAACAAAAACCAGCATAAAATGCTAGTTTTTCCATTTGTAGCGCTACGGGGAATCGAACCCCGGTTACCAGGATGAAAACCTGATGTCCTAACCACTAGA
>DOKE01000001.1:8550-8821 GCA_003510895.1 Candidatus Moraniibacteriota bacterium | reverse complement strand
CTAACCACTAGACGATAGCGCCAAATACGTTCTTATTTTTAAAAAAGCGCTTTGTTTTTTATAACACATCAAAAATTGCCTTTTAGACAATTTTTGAAGAAAACCAGAGGTTTTTTCAACAACTTCAAAAGTTTCTGAAAAAATTTGAAGCGCTATCTTTTAATAACATTAGCAGTGTAGCAGAAACTGAAAAATAATCAAGTGTTCAGCGTTTCTTTTCTTCAATCACTTCAAAAAGTTTTTTCTTTGCCCTATTAATCAATGTTCCAAC
>DOKE01000001.1:8218-8493 GCA_003510895.1 Candidatus Moraniibacteriota bacterium | reverse complement strand
GCCCTATTAATCAATGTTCCAACGGTGTTCACCGGTTTGTTTATTATTTTCCCGATTTTCTGATAGGAATACTCATTAAAATATCTGAGCAATAAAATCTTTTTATATCTTTCCGACAAATGATCCATTGCCTCGTCAACTTCTTCGGAAATTTCTTTTTGTATAAAAATTTCCGCTCCGTCTTTTCCATCAAAACTTGTTTGCAACTTGTCCTTGCTAGACAGAATTTCCTCCCAGGAAATCATTCTTCTTTTGCTTTTTCTTTTTATAAAATT
>DOKE01000001.1:7220-8113 GCA_003510895.1 Candidatus Moraniibacteriota bacterium | reverse complement strand
CGATAAATCCAAGAAGAAAATTTTCTCGCCGTGTCAAAACGATGCAAATTTTTGTAAGTCTTGGTAAAAACATTTTGCAAGAGATCTTCCACTTCTTCTTTGTTGCCAATCATATGAAACATATACACAAACAATCCTTTTTCATAACGCTTAAAAAGAATTCTGTAAGCTTCGGGATTTTGATTGTGAACCACTATAACCAAATCACTGTCATTGAGAAATTCGCAGCGCGCCACATCCGAACGCCTTCGTAACTTAAGCTCTCTCTTTACTTCTTTGTCTTGCTTGTTTTCTTGATCATCTTTATTTCCAATATAAAAATCAGTGCTTCTTCTAAAGGGCAGCCCCAAAACATTTTTTATTTTTTTTCTAGAAGTTTTTTTTGTCGAAATTTTTTTGGATTTCGCAATTGTTTTTTTCTTCTTTCTTGCAACTTTGACTGAATTTTTCTTGGAAGCAGCGAGTCTTTTCTTTTTGACTTTCATATGATAACATCATTTAATGATTATTACCCTCGAAAACACACGAATAACCTGCTATTTTCTTAACATATAATTGTATTACTTTTATAAACAAATGTCCAGCAAAATAATTTTGGCAATTGAAACTTCTTGCGACGAAACTTCCGTGGCAATTCTTCGCTGTGAAAAAGAAAACCTAGCCATACTTTCAAACCAGGTTTCTTCTCAGGTAGAACTGCATGCTCAGTGGGGCGGAGTTGTTCCAAACTTAGCAGCCAGAGAACACACCAAAAATATTTCTCCTGTTTTATTCGAAGCATTATCCGAAGCTCAAATTTCTCTTTCACAAATTGACCTTATTTCCGTCACCAGCGGACCCGGACTTATTCCCGCATTAATGGTAGGAGTAAATTTTGCCAAAACGCTTTCCTA
>DOKE01000001.1:6992-7159 GCA_003510895.1 Candidatus Moraniibacteriota bacterium | reverse complement strand
AATTTTGCCAAAACGCTTTCCTATCTTTTAGAAAAACCCCTGCTTGGAATACACCACATTGAAGGGCATATCTACGCCAATTATATCAACCCTGACAATAAAAGTCTAAGTGAAAAATTTCACTTTCCGGCATTAGCATTGGTTGTTTCCGGCGGACACACGCAATT
>DOKE01000001.1:6773-6924 GCA_003510895.1 Candidatus Moraniibacteriota bacterium | reverse complement strand
TCCGGCGGACACACGCAATTGATATTTATGCGGGATCATTTTCAATATGAAATTATCGGACAAACATTAGATGACGCTGTCGGTGAAGCCTTTGACAAAGTAGCGCGTATTCTTAATATTGGTTACCCGGGAGGACCGGCTGTTTCAGCTT
>DOKE01000001.1:0-6708 GCA_003510895.1 Candidatus Moraniibacteriota bacterium | reverse complement strand
TGGCTGTTTCAGCTTTAGCCGAAAAATATAAACCAAGCGACGAGCGACGAGCGACGAGCAAATTCCATGTTCAGTTCCCTCGTCCGATGATAAATTCTAAAAATTTCGATTTTTCTTTTTCCGGACTGAAAACCGCCGTGCTATACGAAACGAAAAAAAATCCTGATTTGTTGAAGGATGCAGAATACATTTCTAAAATCTGTTATGAGTTTCAACAAGCAGCTGTTGATGTCTTGATTTCCAAAACTATCAAAGCCGCCGAAAAATATCAACCAAAAACTATTATGCTGGCCGGCGGTGTTTCTGCCAACAAAAAATTGCGTGAACAACTTGGTCAAGCCATCCAGAAAAATCTGCCATCCATCATCTATAATTTGCCACTACTTGAACTAACCGGGGACAATGCCGCTATGATCGGCGTTGCCGCTTGTTTTCGCTGGCAAAAAATGACGACTCAAGAAAAGAAAACGCTTCTGAAAAATTGGAAAAATTTGCAAGCAGAAGCAAACTTGAAATTAAAACCCATTGACTAAAAAAAGAATTTGTGTTACAAATAGAAGTCAATCAGCTTTTTAACAAGTACATACCAAACAACCTCAGGGAGGCACGAATATGAACCACGCCAATTTAGACTATGAATTAATTACATTATTTTCGACCGCGTTTGTTCTTTTGCTTTTGGCAGTCATCGCAGCAGCTTTTTTTCTAGCAAGATGCATATTGCATTTCAAAATTAAAAAAGCGAAAAAAATGGTATTGAAAAAAATAAAAAGACAATATCGTCTCAATGCTTTCAATATGATGAAAGGGATTTTTCTTTCTATGCGAAAGAATCTAAAAGAAAATGACCCCGATTTCTTTTCAGAAATCCAAGAATTAAGAGCCAGTATCGATTCAATAGATTTATTTGGTTCCAGATTCTGGAATGAAATAATGCTCAGCATCGAAATGCTGAATGAAATAGCAAAAAAATATCTGCCCCAAGAAAGTTTAGCCTATGAAACAATGCAAGACATTTTCATTAAAATCGAAAATTGCAAAAATTGCCTAAAAGCAATAGAGCAAGAAGTCAATTCAAGCGATAACACGCTTGAAGAATTAACTGAGTATCTGGTCGAGCATTATCCAGGAGATAGTAAGGATCCTTATCATACTAAAGATTTAGTTTCTCAAGTTGAGTTGGAGCTGGACAGATTCTTTTTGCCTGCTTCAAAAAAGGACTTGAAAATACGACCTTTTGCAAAA
This sequence comes from Candidatus Moraniibacteriota bacterium, assembly GCA_003510895.1. Taxonomy (GTDB): domain Bacteria; phylum Patescibacteriota; class Minisyncoccia; order Moranbacterales; family GWC2-37-73; genus UBA9338. The sequence goes on along the minus strand of DOKE01000001.1, from coordinate 5,463 downwards.
AAACAAAACAAATAACCACGGATGAGTTCATCCAACCCGAAGCGTATCAGAAATGGTACGCTTTTTTTAAATTAAAATGAATTAAAAAATAGTCATTTTCTGATAGTCGTCAGTTCGTAATGCGCCTTGAATTTTCCTCGGTTTACTGATAAACTCGATTTATACGCAATATTTTTAATACTTTATATTCAACATAAACTAATGGAGCTTCCAAAAATATACAGTCCGCAAGAAAATGAAGACAAAATATACAAAAAATGGGAAGATTCGGGATTCCTAAACCCCGATAATTTGAGTTCGTCGGAAACTTATTGCAATATCCTCCCCCCTCCCAACGCCAATGGAGAATTGCATATTGGCCACGCCAGCGGATACACCGTGATGGATATTTTTGGCCGCTGGGCTCGTATGAATGGCAAGAAAACATTGCTTCTTCCCGGCAAAGATCACGCCGGAATTCAAACGCAAGTGGTTTTTGAAAAAAAATTGCAAGAAAAAGGAATTTCACGACACGAGATGGGAAGAGAAGAATTCTACAAACAAACATACGACTTTTGCATCGACCGCGCAAACTATATGCGCAATCAAGAAAAAAAGATTGGAATTAGCGCTGACTGGTCGCGCGAAAAATTCACCCTTGATCCCGATACGCTCAAAACCGCCTTGGAAATATTTGTAAAAATGCACAACGATGGTCTTATCTACAAAGGCAACAGAATTATCAATTGGTGTCCCCGCTGCGGCACTGCCCTTTCCGATGTCGAAGTTCTGCATAAAGACACTCCCGGAAAATTATATTTCATCAAATATCCCCTGGAAAATTCCACTGATTTTATCGCTGTCGCAACAACCAGACCGGAAACAATGCTCGGTGACACTGCTGTGGCTGTTAATCCGAAAGACAAGCGCTATTTGAAATTAGTTGGAAAAAATATTATTCTGCCGTTGCAAAATACAATCATTCCAATTATTGCCGACCGGCGAATTGATTTATCTTTTGGAACCGGGGCAGTTAAAATCACTCCCTCGCATGATCCGCTTGATTGGGAAATTGGGAAAGACCACAATCTGGAAGCAATTCAAATTATCGATGAAAAAGCCGCTATCACCGAACTTGGGGGGAAATATGCGGGACTAACTACTCACGAAGCGCGCGAAGAAGTCCTCAAAGATCTTGAAGAACTGGGACTTTTGGAAAAAACCGAGGAACTAGCGCACTCCGTTTCAATTTGTGAACGTTGCAAAACCATCATCGAACCGCTCACTTCCAGCCAATGGTTTATCAATGTCGATGCTGAAAAGTTTTCACTCAAAAATGAAGCTAAGAAAGCCATTGAAAAAGATTTGATTAAAATTTTTCCGAATAATTTCAAGAAAATTCTGATTGATTGGTTCGATAATATGCGTGACTGGTGCATCAGCCGGCAAATTTGGTGGGGACCACGCTTCCCTGTTTGGTATTGCGAACAATGCGGAGAAGAAAAATATATCGTATCGTTGGAAAAACCGAAAGCTTGTCCGCATTGTGGTGGCAACAAACTCACACAAGATGAAAACACATTTGATACCTGGTTTACTTCCGGACAATGGGTATATACAACGCTAAAATCACGCGAGGAAGATTTCGAAAATTTCTATCCATCCAACACAATGGTAATGGGACGCGACCTGCTATTTTTCTGGTCATCCAGAATGATAATGATGAGCCTCTATGCCACAGGAGAAATTCCTTTCAAAAATCTGTTCTTCACAGGATTGGTTCTTGATAAAGATGGTCATAAATTCTCCAAATCCCGAGGAAACGGAATTGATCCCCTCACAATGATTGATAAATTCGGCGCCGATGCTTTGCGTATGAGTTTGCTGATGGACAGCGCTCCAGGACAAGATTCCCGTCTCTACGAAGAAAAAATCGAAACCTTTCGCAATTTCACCAACAAACTTTGGAACATTTTCCGTTATTGCCTGACGCAAGAAAATTTTGTGCTCTTAGAAGATGTCAAGAAAGAAGACATAAAAAATCATGCCGATGCTTGGATTATTTATAAACTTAATGAAGTAACCACAGAAATCGATAAACTTTTCGCAAACAAACAAATTGCTTTAGCTGCTGATATTTTAAAAACCTTTACCTGGAATGATCTCGCAGACTGGTATCTAGAAATCAATAAGATTGAAAAAAACCAAAAAGTGCTGGGTTATGTTTTAGATAAATTATTGCGCTTATGGCATCCTTTTATGCCCTTTGTTACTGAATATATCTGGGGATTAGCACGGCAAGAAAAATTATTATTAATTTCTTCTTGGCCAAAAATAAATTTATCAAACATCGAGAAAGAAGAAGCATTTTTTGAAAATGGACATTTGTACATTGAAAGATATCTCAAAGAAATAATCATAGCAATTAGAAACATTCGTACTGAAAACAAAATAGAAGCAGGCAAAAAAATTGAAATTGCGCTAAACACTAGCGATAAACAACTTATCTCACTGTTTGAAACAAAACAGCAACAAGAAGTTATAAAAAAACTCAGAACAGGAGTTGAATCAATAAAAATAAACATACCAGAAAATCAATTAAATGATTGGATCAGAAGAACCATTCACCAAGTAGATTTATATGTATCTCTTTCGGGAGCAATTGATACAAAAAAAGAAAAAAACAAGATAGAAAAAGAAATTGCAAACCTTGAAAGTTACGCCATCTCCATAGAAACAAAATTAAATAATGATTCTTTCGTACAAAAAGCCCCTGAAATTCTTGTTTTAGAAAATAAAATTCGATTAAAGGAAACTAACAGAAAACTTTCTGAACTCAAAAAACACCTGAAAACATTAAAATAAAAAGATTGGAATGAAAAATTATTTGGAAACATTTTTTCTGGGAATTTTAGCCGCCTTGGGCTCATTGGTTGTTGTCGCAACCTTTGAAACATTACTAACAATAAACACTTTTCCCGACGCCAATTCAACCTCGGTCCTATTCTTGCCAAAATTTATAATTCTGGCGGTTATTATTGAAGAATTTTTCAAGTTCATTCTTCTCAGAAAAAGAATGGTAATTTTTTCCGGAAGAATGTCTTTACTGATGGGAGGGGTTTTTTTGGGATTAGGATTTTCCGCAATTGAAATTCTTTTTCTTCTGTTTCGAAATGTAATTTTAGTGGAAATTATGTCCAATATTTACAACCTCGCTATTTTGCACATATTAACATCGGCAATCTTGGGATATTTTTTATCTATTTTTCAAAAAAAACTGGCAATATTAGCAATTTTACCCCCCGTTGCATTGCATCTAATATTTAATCTAACTTCTTCAAAAGGCATCAGCGCTGTTCCTGCCTTACTCATATCATCTCTTTTATTTTTATTATTTATCTTGGTTAAAGATGTGCTTTTGGGAAGATTTGCCTTTGGAAAAATTATATTTTATAATAAGGATGGGAAAAGATAATTTTTAATTTCGGTAATTTTTTACAAAAATACCTAAACAACCTATGTTAAAAACAAAAAGATCATTTATGGAAAGAATGACCGGGGCCAAAAGCCTTAATGATAGAGAAGAAAAATCTATGCCTATATATAACGAGGAGGAAACTGAAATAATAACAGGATCCAACTCATTTTCTAATTCTTTTAACAAAAACATTATGGAGGAAGAAACATATTCATCAGATGCCGAAGGTCAACTGACTATCGACGTCTACCAAACAGAAAACGACATAATCATCAAATCAACTATCGCCGGCGTTAAACCAGAAGATTTAGATGTAACCATCAACAACGATATGGTTATCATCAAGGGAGAGAGAAAAAATGAAGAAAAAATAACAGCTGACAACTATTACTATCAGGAATGTTATTGGGGAGGATTTTCTCGTTCTGTTGTTTTGCCGGTTGAAATAATTTCCGACAAAGCCGAAGCCTCCCTAAAAAATGGGATTCTGACAATAAAATTGCCTAAGGCTGACACTACCAAAAGCAAGAAGATTCAAGTTCGTGGTTTTTAGTTTCATAAAATCTACGCACCCTTACATTTGCGGATAAAAGAGATTCTCTTGAAATCTCTTTTATTATCTACAACGAGATAACTGGCTATGAAAAAAAAGATAAATTATTTTTTTCCTAAAAAAACTATACCTTTCTTAAGTGTGGTTATTTTTTTTCTAGTTTTTTCACAGGCCGAAGCTTTTGAATATGACAATGAAATTATTTTGAAAGTTGGAGACTATAAACAAAACGTAGATTATAATGTCTATTCCCAATGGCTTTCTTTCTCCCCCTCTCTTGCATCAAACAAAAATTATCAGTCAGAAATAGAAAATATTAATTTTTGCCCATATAATTCAATTTTTTGCCAATTGACTGTAATTGAGAGATTAAAGTTGCATATTCAAAAATCTGATTCGACAACTTTTGATCAAGAAAAAGCCAAAATATTTTTGGAAGATTTTTCAAAAAAAGTTGACAAGGAACCAGTCAACGCAAAATTCAAAATAGAAAATGAAAAGGTTTCTATTTTTGTTCCAGATGAAAAAGGCTCTCGATTAAATTTGGAACAAGGTTTAACCATAATATCAGAAGCCTTAAAAAACAATGAAAGTGAAATAAATCTTCCTTTTGATAAAATTGATCCAAAAATAAAATCAAAAGACATTAATAATCTCGGCATAAATACGCTTATCGGGGAAGGAACTTCAAATTTCAAAGGTTCTCCATCCAGCAGAATACATAATATAAAAGTAGCCACGGAAAGATTTAATGGATTTCTTTTGGCGCCTGAAGAAGAATTTTCTTTCGTGGAAATATTAGGTCCGGTTGACGGAGAAAACGGATACTTGCCGGAACTTGTGATTAAGCAAGATAGAACTGAGCCGGAATTCGGAGGAGGAATTTGCCAAGTATCCACCACCGCCTTTCGAGCCGCTATTTATTCCGGATTAAAAATAACTGCCAGAAAAAATCACGCCTACCCTGTTTCCTATTATAATCCCCAGGGAATGGATGCGACCATATACATTCCCAAACCAGATTTGCGCTTTGTTAACAACACATCTAACTATATTTTAATTCAAACAAAAATAGAAGGGACTCAACTAACTTTCAGCTTTTTTGGAACTAGCGATAATAGAAGTGTCGAGGTAAAGGGACCATTTGTGATGAAAAAAAATTCTGACGGATCGATGAGTACGACTTTTTCTCAAAAAGTTACCGACAAAAACGGAACTACAATAATAAATGACACATTTAATAGCTACTATGATTCGCCTTCAAAATATCCTCATCCAGGAGACACTCCTAAGCTAACCAAAAAACCTGATGATTGGTCAACAAAACAATGGAAGGAATATAAAAAAGCCAATGGTCTCTAGGCTCTGACTTATTTATTGACTATTAGATAAAAATGAATTAGGATGGAAGAAGTGTTTTTGGGAAAATACTTGCGCTGTTAGCTCAGTTGGT
>DOKE01000019.1:23247-30540 GCA_003510895.1 Candidatus Moraniibacteriota bacterium | reverse complement strand
CTGTCTTCTTTTCCCTTTAAATAAGATGCGTCCGGAACGATGTAATCTACTCCGGGCATATCTTCTTCTGGAAATTGAATTCCCATATCCAAAATTATAATATCTCCGCCATATTCGAAAATGGTCATATTTCTTCCCACTTCCTCATTGCCTCCCAATGGAGTGATGCGCAAATGCGCGCTTTTCGGATTTTCCTGAGAAGGATTAGATTGACTGAATCTTTTTTTCCCTCCCGAAAGATTATACGCTCCGTTATTTTTATTATGGTGACCGGATCGTTGTCTTGGAGAATTTTTTCCCGGTTTCCTATGCGGAGCGGGATTGTTTTTTGCGGTCAAACCGCTTTCTTGTTTTTTTTCTATCATATTTTTTATTAACAAAAGTAATGTTCACAAATATTTTTAATTATTAAAGTTGTGAAAATCTACTTAATTTATAGATCACGTTATCTCAACAATGATCTATTTTGATTGTTAGTTTCCTATTTTTTATCGCGACTACGCGCTGAAAAAAAGAGTTTATTTTAAACTTAAATTGAGTTTCTCTGAAAACCATTAAAAAACGTTTCTTACCAATAAAAAACAAGATTCCTAACTTAACTATAATACGAAATTGGGCTTCAATAAATTTCTCCCAATAGGAGAAATAAGTTAAAAAGACTGTTTTTACCGACAAAAAAGAAGTAAAATGGCTTAAATAAAGTAAACTTAAGCAAAGTTTTATCCTATGTATTAATTATACACCCAAAAAAGAAAAAAGTCAATACTGAAGATAATCGCCCATATAAAAAATACCTTGATTATTATTAATTTAAGCTTTGTTTTTCGTAAAAAAATTATTTTAATCGCTTTCTGTTTTCTGGTGTTTGCAAATAATTTTCTCTAGTTGAAACTTTTTTACCACTTTTTTTCTCCAAATCTTTCCTGGCTTTGCCGGCAACACTCCCGCCTTCTTTTGCTGTTAATTTATTTTCGAAAAATCCTTGTACATTTTTATTCTTTGCAATTTCGGTTGTAGAGGCCTCGCCAAGCATAGTAAAAATTAACTCCAGGTCATTCATATGATCTCGCAAATTTTCTTTTTTTAAGCCTTTGAATTTTTGATATTGACTGGGCGTCATACCAAATGTTGCTTTGGAAATTTCGGCGGTTAAAATTGCATATTCAGGATTTTCTTTTACGCCGCGCTTTTTCCATTCATTTGTTAAAGTCTCTCGAACTTCAATTCCGCGCATTCTTTTTTCAATCCATACATCGGAATATCCTTTGGCTTTGTAAATAGCTCTGGTTCTCTTTGCGGCTAATTCAGGATTTTCAATTTCTTGGATTCGTTCATAGCCAACTTTAGCCAGCCAACGCTTAAATGGCTCGGCATTGGGCGATGGAATGCCTTGAATAATACGAAAAACCGTTTCAGTGTTAGCACAGTCTGTTTCTCTCATTTTACCGTCTGACGCGACTAATTTCAACTGTCCGATTTTTTCGGACACTTCAAAAAATCCTTCATTTATAAGCTTCTTTTTCAAGTCACTCCAATATTTTCTAGATCTATCTGTTCCGGTTAAAGTTTCAATAATATCAATTATCGAAAACCACCACTCATTATTATGAATAGTTTTTCGAATTTCTTTTTTCCGAAAAATTGCGATTTTTGTAATTTCAGCTTTGTTAGTCATACAATTTTCATTTATTTCTGTTATACACATCGTCATATCTGATGATGTCGTCTTCTCCGAAATAGTCTCCAGTTTGCACTTCCACTATTTCCAACTCCGTCTTTCCGGGATTAGACAATCGATGCTTATGATTAACAGGAATATATGTGCTTTCGTTTTCTTGCAACGTCAACTCTTCTTCTCCGTTAATAACCACAGCTGTTCCCTTGACCACCACCCAGTGCTCGCTGCGTCTTTTATGAGATTGCAGACTTAAATACGCTCCGGGATAGACTGTGATTTTTTTCACTTTGTGATTTTCGTCATCAACCAAAACTTCATATTTCCCCCAAGGACGGTAACCAATCACATTACTTTCGATTTCTTTATATTTATTTTCTTTCAAATAATTCGTAACTTTTTTCACTTCCTCGCTCTTTCCTTTTCTTTGCACCAAAATACAATCATTGTTTTCAATCACAATCAAATCATCCACTCCGACGGTCGCCACCAATTTGTTTGTCGCAGAATGAATAAAAACATTTTCAGAATCAATGCAAATATGATGTTTTTGATCAATGCTCTTGTCTTTCATTAATTCAGACAGAGCGTCAAATGAACCGATGTCGCTCCAACCAAAATCCCCCTCGAAAACAATCACTCGGTCGGATTTTTCCGAAATAGCCACATCCACCGAGATCGCCGAGAGATTCTTGAAGTCCTGCTCGAATTCAGCATAATTTTTGGAATAACTATTATGTAATTGCGGAGCGTATTTTTTCAATTCTTCGGAAAATGTTTTTTCATTGAAAATATACATTCCGCTATTCCAAACATATTCTCCCGATTGCAAATATTTTTCCGCCATTTCTTTGTTTGGTTTTTCTTTGAATTCAACCGCATCAAAATACATTTCCCCTTTTTTTCCTTTTTTAATATAACCATAACCGGTTTCCGGAGCAGTCGGAACAATACCGATTGTTCCAATGTTGTCAGCCGCATTTTCCAGCGCCATTTTGACCAGCGAAACAAACTCGTCCGTTTTTTTGATACTGTGATCAGAAGGCAAAATAATTATCGGAGCGTCATTTTTCACGCCTTCTTTTTCCGTCAAATATTTCAACGCCAACGCAATAGCGGGAGCGGTGTTGAGAGAAATCGGTTCGGTTATTATTTGTTCTTTTCTGAACTCAGGATAAATTTCTTTTATCTGGTTATACACATTAAAATAACCTTCGTAGTTCGTTATCAAATAAATATTGCTTCCGTTCATCACTTTTTGCATACGCAAAAAAGTTTCCTGCAAAAGAGACTTGTCGGAATAAAGTTTCAAAAATTGCTTGGGAAAATTCTTGCGGCTAAGAGGCCACAATCTGGTTCCAGAACCGCCGCACAAAATAATGCTGTACATAAATGTTTTTCTTAAAAATCTTCACTTAATTCTAACAAAAAACACCTTTTCTGGCAAAAACGACAATTATGTACTATAATTGTCAAATAATACGGATCATTGAAAAATTAAAATTTTCGAAAAATTCTGTCTGAGAATCCTTTTTTTCTTTGAAATTTTCCACTGGCTGATTTTGGAGAGAGGGAAAATTTCAACTAGAAAAAATGAATGCGAGTTAATTTTGAGATAATTTTAATTTTTCAATGATCTGAAATCCAATAATCACTATCTTTTAACTTCTATGATTTCTATTAACTACAAAAACCTGGGCATCGAGCTTGATTTGGAAAAACTTGCTCCCGTTTTGGAAAGAATAAAAAAACAACCAACACCGGCTTTTGAAGCAATCAAGACCGACCTAGGCTCGATAGAAAAAAAATCCCAGAATTACAAACAATATGAAAACGTTATCTTGATTGGCAACGGCGGATCAAGAACGAGTTCCTGGGCATTCTATAATTCTCTATTCTCTTTCAGGAACGATGTCCACTTCGAATTCCTTCCATCAGCCGAACCGGAACTCATCAATTCACTTAAAGAAAAATATCCCCGAGAAAACACTCTTGTTTTGGTAATTTCAAAATCCGGAACCAACATCAACAACATTGAACCGCTATTATCTTTTTTGGGTTATCCCGTCTTGGTCATTTCGGAAAACAAAAACAACCTGCTTTCCAATATTGCCAAAATAAGAAACTGGGAAAAAATAGCCCATCCGGCGGTGGGAGGAAGATATGCCGGTATGACTTCTTGCGGATTGGTTCCCGCCTATCTTATGGGTCTGGATATAAAAGAAATATACGCCGGAGCGGAATCGGGTTACAAAAAATATAACTGCCAAGTTGAAATTGAAAAAAATGACGCCCTGAAAATGGCTGCCTATTTCCATAAACTGGAAGAATCGGGATACACGGAAATATTTTCTTCCATATATTCTTCCGCTCTTTTCGGTTTCTTTCCTTTGATCGTTCAACTAATTCACGAAAATACCGGAAAAAACGGACAAGGACAAACCATTTTTGGAGATTATTCTCCGGAATCACAACATCACACCAATCAAAGGCTTTTCGGAGGAAGAAAAAATGTTGTGGCTCTGCTAATGGAAGTAAAAAAAAGTTTGCAAGATTTTCCCATTGAAGTTCCGGAAGATATAAAAAATGAAGAACTGTCGGGCGTAACTTTGGAAAATATAAATGGAATTCCGGCGCACAAAACTTTGAGTTTTGATATGCAAGGAGTTTGGGGGCATTGCATTGAAAAAAATATTCCCGTCGCCGTTTTGACAGTAAATGAAATCAATGAAAAAACTATGGGAGAGTTTATGGTTTTCTGGCAATATTTCACAATGTATTCTTCTTTGCTGAGAAATCAAAATCCTTTTGATCAACCGGAAGTGGAAAGAAGCAAAAATATCAGTTTCCAACTTCGGTTTCAGAAATAAGTTATCGCAAAAATTCACATAAAAAAATCATCCCGATAAATTGGGATGATTTTTGTTTCAAAAAGTTTGCAAAATATTCTAACTTTAACTAGGGTAAGAACAATTAGTGTTTTGATAATACCAAATACCGGCAGTGCAAAAATTTATCAGTTATTCTTAATAAAATTTTCATCTTTTTCAGTTCTAATTTGATATACCCACACATCAGACCAAACAAATGGGCTTGCTATATATCCAGAATAACACATACAATCACTTTGATTTTCAAAATTTGACCGACTACGATTAGCTGGCAAAGTAAAACTTTGGTCACCACTATGAAAATGCTGACTAATACAATTTGTATTTTTGTTAACATTCAAGCAATGTGCTATGCACTCTTCTCTATTATCATTAATATTACTCCACCCAGCCAACCTGCTTCCTGTACAATGACCTCGATACTCATACCATTTATCGGATTCAAAAGTTTCTGATACCATGCAATTCTCCCCATTCTGATCGCAATATTCCGTCGCTCCGACTTTTCCTTCGACATCCAGCTTAAGTCCATTGTCAGGAGTTGCGTCACCGATACCCGCATTTCCATTTACAACCAAACCTGTCGGGTATGATCCGCCTGAATTAATTATAAGATTTCCACTTTTAATTTGTCCTATCCCGCTTGTGTTGATTGGCGCTCCAATGTTGCCTCCAGGAGGAGCAACAGATGGTTCAGTCCAAGCTCTGGCTATGATTAATCCTCCTCCGATAACCAAACCGAAGACCAACGACAGAATAAATATTCTAATATTGTGTTTTAGTGTTTGCATTTTGTTTTTAATATTAATATTATGAGAGTTCCTTACTCTCGCATTATACCACAAAAAAATATTTTTAAAAATACGAAGATTATTTTTTAACTCTAGCTGTTTTTATATACCATTTATTAACATCGGCAAATCTCCAAGATGGAGAATTAATCCCTTTAATATCAATGCCATTAATAGAATTGCTTATTGGGTACAAGTAATATTGGCTATATAAAAATATAGTGGGATTTTTTTCTTTAATAATTCGCACCAACTTTCCAAAATCTTCCGCTCTTTTGTTCTCATCTGTTTCTTGTCTGATTGCGTCCAGCAGCTCATCTGCTTCCTTGTTTTCAAAAAGAGACATATTCAAACCAGGATCGCGTTTATTACTGGAATGCCAAAAAGAATAGAAATCGGGATTGAAACTCAAGGCTTGTCCAAAAAGCAAACTGCCATATTCCCTGGTTCTGATGTAGTTTTGCTGAAAATCAGAAACGGATAATATTTTTATATTAACTTTTGCTCCAATATTTTCCCATTGCCTTTTCAAAATTTCGGCGCTTTTCACAAGTTCCGGCCAATCGGTGGTAATTATTTCAAATTCAAATTTATCTTCTCCTTTTTTCCTCACGCCTTCATCTTGATTCAAATTCCATCCAGCATTATCCAATATTTTTTTAGCCTCTTCGGGGTTGTAGGCATATTCCCCGCTAAAATCTTCATAGCCTTTCATTTGAGGAAAAAGAGGGGTATACAAAGGAATGCCTTTTCCTTCCAACACGTCGTCAATTATTTCTTGTCGGTTAACGCTTATTGCCATAGCTTTTCGGACTTCGTCATAAGCCAATGCCACATTTTTTGTTTGATTTATAAAAAGAGAAAAATATCTCGGAATAACAACTTCTTTTATGCTAAAATTCTTGGATGTCTTCAGGGAAACAATCTTTTCCGGAGAAATATTGCTGATTCCCATAACTTCTTTTTTATTGAAAGCCTCGATAAGCGCGTCATCGCCAGGGTAAAAATTGAAATTTATTTTAGCTATATAGGGAGAACCTTCATAATATTCTTTGAACGCCGCCAATTTGTAGGTGATTATATTTCCATTGGAATCTTTTTGAAAATCAACAAAAGCATAGGGTCCGCTTCCGACCGGTCTGAGATTTCTTTCCATTAAAGAAAAACGCTCGGCAGGAATATTTTCCCAAATATGTTTCGGCAAAATGCCCACTGTCAAATTATCCAAAAAACCAAAGTAGGGATTTTTTAAATCAAAACGTAAAGCATAATCATCAACTTTGTTTATTTCAACTCCCTGCCAATTTTGGCGCAAAGGACTTTTATAAGCGGAATCTTTTATGATATTAAAAGTAAAAAGAACATCATTGGCAGTCAATTCTGTTCCGTCATGCCATTTGGCATTTTTTCTTATTCTTATTGTATAAGATTTTTTATCTTCAGAAATTTCATATCCCTCAGACAGGTCATTCACGATTTTCCCCTGTTGGTCATATTTGAAAAGACCGCTAAATATTAATCTGGACAAATCAGAGTCGGCCTCGCTTGTCTGAGAAAGAAGAGGATTGACATAAAGAGGTTGTCCAACAATTCCTTCCGTATATTCTCCTCCAAATTTAGGAATCGGCTTGGTGAAGTTAACAAAGATACGTTCCGCCCAAAAACCGAAAGAAGCAATAAAAACCAAAGACAAAAATGCTACTAGCATTTTTTCCCGAAAATTAAGAATTTTGCTGACGGCAAACCAATTCCCAGGAGACAACACTTTTATTTTATCTTTGATACTAATAACTTTTTTTATTAGAAAATTAAATTCCAGTTACTTTCGCGCTTAAAATAGCCAGGATAATAAAAATAACCGCCAACCCAACAGAAGCATAGAAAAGAAATTTTTCAATTCCTCTCTTTGTATGATAACCTCCAAAGTCGCTGCCTG
>DOKE01000019.1:21267-23166 GCA_003510895.1 Candidatus Moraniibacteriota bacterium | reverse complement strand
CCTGAAGCAGCGCTTAATCCTCCCTCTTTATTTTGCAATAATATTGAAACGGTGAGGAGTATTCCTGTTACTAATTGTGCTATTACTATAAATTTCATTTTTTTATTATTTTCGTCCCGATTTTGACATCCCTGCCACAAACTATAATCTAGCAAGTACCCTTCAAAAGTCAAGCGAATTTTATGTTATTTTTCCATTAAAATAGTATTTCAAGGTCTCTTTTTTCCTTAATTTTACACGAAAAACCAGCTCTCGGCAAATGCAAAAAAACGGAGCAAATTATGACAAACTTTCTATTTTTTTCTTAAATTCATCAAAAATTCTTGGTCCCTTGAGTTCCGGCAAAAAAACCAGCGCTTGATCAGTGGCTTGAATAAGTCCGCCTTCCTGGCGAGTTTTAGGATTCCTCATTATCTTCTTTTTTTCAATCTTTCCCAGCCAATTTTCCAAAAATTGGAAATCCAATAACCATTCCCCGATTTTCCTGATATTTCTTGAATAAAAAGAATCGAAAACCATATCAACAGGTTCTATTTCAGAAAGCGCATAGTTCGGCCTGATATTGGCAATCCATCTATTTTTGAGTTGAAATTTGCGAAAAAATTCAAATCCAAACATAGGATACATAAAATAATATTCATTGGAAGAAAAAAGGTCCTTGGTGGAAATTTCCATTCCATCTTCCGTCACAAAATAATTCAAACACACTCTGTCTTGAATTTTTTTCCCATATCTTCTTTTCCCGATAAAATGAGCCAGCGCTGTCATCACAGTTCTTCCTGTCCAAATATGTTTTGATTTCAAAACAACAAAAACATCCCAATCGCTCTTGTGTTCCGCATTTTTCATTGCCAAACGTCCGGTTATTCCAATCATTTTTACAAAAGGAGCAAATTTTAAAATATCAATGACTCTTCTTAGCCTTCTGAGTTTTGAAAAAGATATTTTTGTCCTGCCTATGCGTTTTTCAAATAATTTTTTCTTTCCTTTGAGAAAATAAAAACCATTATGTTCCTCGACAAAACGAATGATCGGTTCTTGTCTGAGTTCTTGAAATACCTGTTGCAATGCAACATTTTCATCCATTTTTTCTTCATAATAATCCGAGCGCATCAAATATTTCCAGATTTCAAAGGCAGTAAGGGGATAGGAAAAAACATCATAATAAGTAATGGTGGCTAAAATATTTTTTGAAATATTTTTTGAATTTCTGAATGTTTTCATTTTTATATTTCTCTTTTTTCCATAACGTCTCCAATAAACATACCAGCTGCTGTTGCCAATGGTATGGATAAGATTGTTCCCATAATTCCTCCTAATTTCGCGCCGACCAACAACACTAAAATAACTACCACTGGATTAAGTCCCACTGCTTTTCGCATCACTTGCGGAACGACGATATGACCTTCAAATTGTTGAAGAACCGTGAAAGAAGCCAACATAATAAGTCCCGTTACCGGAGAAACCAAAAATCCAACCAAAGTGGCAATAGCCGCTGAAATTATCGGACCAATATAGGGAATGATTTCCAAAAATCCAGCCACCAAAGCAATCAGCAAAGCGAATGGAACGTCAAAAGAGGCTAGCACGGCAAAACTCATAACGAACATAACAAACATTAATATCAATTGACCAAATACCCAGCGACCTATTTTATTATGAATCCTATTAAAAAATGAAACTGCATAATCTTGATGCTTCTTGGGTGTAATAGTAATAATAAACTTTTTCATTCCTTCTTCTTTAACTAACATATAAAAAGTAAGAGATAAAACAACCACGATGGAAATGAAGAAATTAAAAATACTTAGCGTTGTCAAAAATAACTCTCCGGAAGAATTAAAAATATTCAAAAATCCATCGTTGATAAAATTCTGCGCGCGGTTTTCAATTTAGCGC
>DOKE01000019.1:15464-21205 GCA_003510895.1 Candidatus Moraniibacteriota bacterium | reverse complement strand
GCTAAATTGAAAACCGCGCGCTTTGGCATATTCTTCCAAGCCATACAGCATTCTATCAGTTTTTTCCGCATACAGCGGAAGTGTTTCATTCACCTCGTTAAATTGATCTATCAACGAAGGCACTAAAAAATAAACAGTGGCTGCGACAATAGAAGCAACAACAATATAGATAGCAAATGTTCCAAGCGGCCTGGGTATTTTCTTTCTGCCCATCCAATCAACTAATGGATCCAACGTGGCCGCCAAGATAACTGAGATGAAAAAAAGCGCCAAAACATCACGCACCAAATATATCAACCACAATCCTAGCAAAATAAGGATTGTTCTGATAACTATGCCGGTTGATATTTCTACGGATTTTTTTTCAGACATAATATTTCAAAAAATTATATTCTTATACTTTCATTATTTTTAGAAATTCTTTTTCATTTTTATGCGGACCAATAACGGCTAGATTGAGTTTTTTCTGTTGAAAAACATCTTTGGCCACCCGCAAAATATCCTCCGCTGTCACCGCATCTATTTTTTTGAAAATATCCTCCAATGTCAAAATTTCTTCCCTGTGAATTTCCTGATCAATGAAAAACCCCGCCACTTCATCGGAAGCCTCAAAACCCATCACACTTCTCCCCTTTATATAGTCTTTGGCTCTCTGCAATTCTTTTTCTGACACCTTTTCATTGGCTATTTTATTATATTGTTCCAGAATTGTTTTCAAAGCAAGTTTCAAATTTTTATGTTCCACGCCGGCTTGCGTCGCAATATATCCGCAATCCTGATAGGCATCCGCGGATGTTCGTATATAATAAGCCAACCCTCTTCTCTCCCTGACTTCAATGAAAAGACGACTGCTCATCATACTTCCTCCCAAAATAGTCGCCAATAATCCCAAAACGAAACGATCTGGATGATTTTGATGATAGGAACGCGTTCCGACAATAAAATGCGTTTGATCGGTTTTTTTAAATTTCAATCTGATTTGCGGTTCCTTTTGATTTTCCGTCACTTTTTTGGTTTTTGGTTTTATGCTTTCTCGCATCCCATCGAAATATTTTTTCACCTCGTCAATAACAGTTTCTTCATTTATTTTTCCAGCAACGCACACCACTGTGTCATTGGATAAATAAAATTTATTCATATATCGAACAAAGTCTTTTCGAGAAAATTTCTTTATAGTTTCTTTGCTGCCGACAATTTCTCTTCCCAATGAACTCTTCGCATAGAGCAAATTTTCAAACTCATCGCCAACTTTTCGCAATGGAGTGTCTTCATACATATTCAGCTCTTGCAAAATGGTTCCTTTTTCCCTGTCAATTTCTTCTTGCTCCAATTTGGAATTAAGATAGATATCCGCCACCACATCCAAGGCTTTTTCAATATGCTTGGCGTCAACTTTGGCATAATAGGCAGTTCTGTCTTTTGAAGTGAACGCGTTGAATTCTCCGCCGATCGAATCCAGTTCTTCGGAAATCGCCAATGTGCTTGGTCTTTTTTTCGTTCCCTTAAAGAGCATATGTTCAATAAAATGAGAAAGCCCCGCTTCCTTTTCACTTTCATAACGAGAACCAACTCCCACTGCCACCATCACCGTAACCGTCTCCGTCCCCTTCATTGGAACAGTAATTATTCTCAATCCATTTTTCAGTGTTGTTTTTTTATAAGTCATTTTATTTTAAAAAAATTATTTGTTATTTTTTTACTCTTGAATACCTAATCAATCCCGAGCAAGAAACAATTTCAATTCCTCTTTTTTCAAGTTCATCTAAAAATAAATTCATTCCCAATGAGTCGGATGAAATATGTCCAGCAATAACAACGTTAATATGCGCTTTTTCCGCTTCTTTCTTGTGTTCTTCGCTCTGATGCATAGCAATAATTGTTCCAATTCCAGCATTGGCCATTTTTTCGTATATTTTCGGACTGCCCTCTGTTCCTCCCGTAATTTCTGTAATGGCAATCTTCCCTGCTCGATTGTTTTTATCACCCGCAAAAAGCATTGGTCCCACTCCTTGTTTTCTCGCTTCAGAATATTCAGGAATTTCCTCCAAAAGAGTCAATATTTCTTCCACATACTCCGGTTTCTTTTTTTCAATTTCTTTTTTCAAAAAATCAGCCACCAAATTATCCGCTGGAGTATGTATGTTTATAAAACTCATTCCCAGATTTTTTGCCGCCATTGGAGTTTTGAAATGATTGGCAGGGTTAACTCCGCGAGAAACTTCACCAATTCGAATTTTCATCAAGCTTTCCGCCACATTAATCGGCACTCCATATTGCGAAAGCACATCCGCTTGAAGATGCATAACATCATCCAAAAAAACCAATCCTTTCCCGACCGGATGATGTCCGACAACCATATCAATGGGATTTTTTAGATTATGGTTGGAAAGGTATTTGGCAATCATAAGTTCAGCGGAATCAATATCAATTCCAACCAAAATTTTCTTAACATTTTTTATACCGCCATCAAAATGAATCTGGCTATCCATATATGGATTTTCCAATCTATCTTTATCAAAAAATTCCTTTTCTTTTTTGGAAAGCTTTTCGTATTGATCTTTCAATCGTTGCAATTTTTTTTCGATTTGTTTTTTGGGACGCAAATCAGCTTCAATTCCCATTTTTATCGCCAAATCAAATATCTGTTTTATTGTCATATTATTTATCAATTAATAGTTTTGCCTATTTTTATTATATCATTTTATTCTTCGAAAACCATCTTTCTCAAAAGCGACAATGGCTTGATTAATTCTTCGTTTTTCTTATTTAATTTTCCAATCTGCAAATAGAAGTTTTTTTCTTGTCCGCCGTGAGCTGAAACAACTTCTTGCATTTTTTCATCCAGAATTTTTTCGATGGAAATTTTCACATTGCCTTCTTTGCCAATTATCTCCACTTTGTCCTTTGAATAAATAGCATTGTGCGCTTTGATTAAAATTAAATTTCCCTTTTCCGTTCCCAGCACTTCGCCGACAAATTGAAATTTTGCTTTTGAATGCGACTGGGAAAAATTATGTTCCGGCTCATTTCCCAAAAGAAACCCTTGCGTATATCCGCGATTCATCAAAGCATCCAATTCTTTTTCTTCTTGTTTTATTATTCCTTTCAGTTCTTTTTGAGAAACTTTTTTCTCAATCGCACTTAGGACATTGCGATAGGCTCTGACTGCTGTCGCCACATAAAAAACGCTTTTGTTGCGACCTTCAATCTTGAAAGAAGTTACTCCGGCATCGCGCAGTTCCTTGACATATCGAATTAAATTCAAATCCTTACTATTAAAAAAATATGTCCCGTGCAGATCTTCTTCCAGCTCAACTTGATGTTCCCCTCTCGTATCCTCAACACTCATAGTTAAACTTTTTTCAATATTTTTATTTTCATTTTTAACTTTTTTATACGCCCATCTGCATGGCTGACTGCAATCTCCCAGATTCGCGCTCTTGTTACTCATCCATTTGCTAAGAATGCATCGTCCGGAATAGCTCATACACATTGCCCCGTGAACAAAATATTCCAATTCCAACTTGGGAACTTTTTTGTGAATTTCTCTAATATCTTCCAGCGTCACTTCGCGAGCCAAAACTATTCTTTTCACTCCATAGTCATACCAAAACTTGGCTGCTTGCCAGTTGGTGGTGTTGGCTTGAGTGCTAAGATGAATATCTATTTTCGGAAGATATTTTTTCACCAATTCCAAAACTCCCAAATCAGAAACCACCACTCCGTCAATTCCTATCTTAGACAAATATTTCAAATGTTTTTCTATTTTGGCGAGATGATAATTATGCGCATAAATATTAATAGTCACAAATATTTTCTTACCATTTTTATGAACATATTCAACCGCTTCTTTGAGATTTTTTTCTGTGAATTCATTAATGCGCGCTCGCATTGAAGTTTCCGGAATTCCACAATAAACAGCATCCGCCCCATAAGCAAGAGCGTACTTCAATTTTTCCGGACTCCCCGCCGGAGCAAGAAGCTCTGTTTTATTTTTTAAAAAATTCTTATCTCTCATTCCTTATTATTTGTTAATTGTCGCTTATCATTGGCTACTTTTCGCATATTCCAATCTAACCTTTTTGCTACTCAAAGTCAACAAGAAGCTACATAAACAAAAGCCTCGTTTTTGCGAAGCTTTTGTTTATGCGTTTATGTGCAAAAAAATCCATTAAACAATTTTATTTTTAGCAGCCGCCGGGGCGATTATTTTGTTAATAATTTCCACTAATTCCGTCGGGGTATGATGTGATTTTACAAAGTATTCATTTGCTCCCAAGGCTAAAGCGCCAGTCCGGTCATCAGGATTATCCAAATTCGTAGAAATTATTATCGGAATGTTTTTATACTTATCTTCTTTTTTCACTTCTTCCAATGTCTCAAAGCCATCCATTATTGGCATAACAATGTCCAGAAGTAAAAGATCAATCACGTCGCTCTTTTTTTCCAGCCACTCAAAAACTTCTTTCCCGTTTTTAGCTTGAAGAACTTCAAATCCCTTGCCGGAAAGCGCCATAAAATACATTTCTCTTATGTCAGCTTCGTCTTCAGCCAATAATATAACTTTTTTATCTTGTTCCATTTTTTTATTTTCTATTTTAAATAAATATTAATTTCATCCACAGGGTAATTTTAACAAAAAAAATTAAAGCTAGCAACCTACTTCACAATTTTCCCTTGATTTTTATTCCAATTAATGCTACCATCTACCCTTAATTGTCCGATATGCTAAAATTAATCTATGGCAACTGTTGCAACAAATAAAAAAGCGCATTTTGATTATAATCTCTTGGAAAAATACGAGGCTGGTTTAGTGTTGACCGGAGCGGAAGTAAAATCCATAAAAGGCGGAAGAATAAGCCTGAAAGAAAGTTTTGTCACAATGAAAGGATTTGAGCTTTATTTAACTAATGCCAATATTCCTCATTATATCTTCGCCGGAGAATCCAAAAATTATAATCCGACCCGCCCAAGAAAGCTTTTGCTTAAAAAATCGGAAATCAAATCGCTCATTGGAAAAGCGCGCGCCACCGGCTTGACATTGATACCCCTTCGTGTGTATACTAAGAGACGACTCATCAAGCTGGAATTCGCCTTAGCCAAAGGAAAGAAATCCTTTGACAAGCGCTCGGATATCGCTAAAAGAGAGACCAAAAGAAAAATAGAAAGGGCTCTTAGAAATAGCTAGATTAAATTAGCCTAAAAAATTAGTCACTCCCGATTTATTCCGATATAATCGAAATACATCGGGGTTGTTTAGTTTCGACAGGTTGTTCATTAAAAATTTGCAAGCCGATCACTGTGGTCAAATCGAAAAACTGCCACAAAGATACATAATTGCAAACATCGTATCAAAAGTAAAAGGAGCATTTGCGCAAGCATTTTCAACTTCTTTTGCAACAGCTTTGGCCTAATATTGTGCCGGAGCCATCGAATTGCTGATTTCTCATAAGCAAACCTCGGTGTCAACTATGGGAATAGCATTAATTATTTTCTCTACATAATTTTTGCGACAATTGCGCTAGAGACAAATTAACTGGATTTTGTATGTTTTTCACTTGTTAATTTCGTACAAATAAACATTCTAAGCTTGTAGAAAATTTTTAATATATAATTCTGGACATGGGTGCAATTCCCATCAACTCCACCGTATTTTTATAAAAATAACTCCGAACTGTTTTTTGAAACAAGAAAACAGCAAGGCCTCAAAACCATTAGAAAAAGATTTCGATTCAAACCAA
>DOKE01000019.1:14279-15391 GCA_003510895.1 Candidatus Moraniibacteriota bacterium | reverse complement strand
TTTCCGTCATCGATGATGAAGGAAACAAACTTGGAGAAATGAACACCATTGACGCCCTGAGCTTAGCTCGAGAAAAAGAATTGGATTTGGTGGAAGTTTCTCCCAAAGCTCAACCTCCCGTTTGCAAAATAATGGACTATGGGAAGCAGCAATACAAACAATCCAAACAACAAAGATTGGCCAAGGCCAAACAAAAAACTGTTGAAACTAAAGGAGTACGTTTAGGATTCAGAACAGATGATCATGATTTGGGGATAAAAAAAGATCAAACTGAAAAATTTCTAAAAAAGGGACACAAGGTAAAAATTGAAATTATACTCAGAGGAAGAGAAAAAGCTCATCAAGATATCGGGCAAGAAAATATCAAAAAGTTTTTAACCAAAATAGAATTTCCCTACAAAACAGAAGAACATATCAAAAGATTTCCAGGAGGATTCAATGTGATAATAACTCCTAATCCCAACCAAGAATAATTAATTAAACTTATAGAACTTCAATCAAAAAATACCGGAAGTTAATCAAATATATGCCCAAAATTAAAACTAAGAAATCCGTTTCCAAAAAATTCAGAATAACAAAAAACGGAAAAGTGCTAAGAAGAGCAACCGGACAAAACCACTATAACTCCAAAGATTCCGGCGAAGAAACAAGATCAAAAAGAAAAGATCAAAGACTTTTCAGGGGAGACGAAAAAAATGTTTTAAAAGCGCTAAGTAAGTAATCAGTAATTTTATTAAATAAAATGGCAAGAGTAAAAAGAGGAATGATGGCTTCCAAGAGAAGAAAGAATACCCTGAAAATGGCCAAGGGCTTCAAATGGAGAAGAAAAACAAATTTTCGAGCAGCTAAAGAAGCTTTATTGAAAGCCGGCAAATATGCTTATAGGGATCGCAGAAACAAGAAAAGAACTCAAAGAAGGCTTTGGATTATCCGACTAAACAACGCTTTGAGACTTTTAGGAGAAACCTACAGCAAGTTTATCAAAAAACTTGTTGACAAAAAGATAGAAATAGACAGAAAGGTGCTTTCTCAAATGGCCGTAGAAAATCCACAAGTTTTTCAGAAGCTAGTAGAAAAAGTGAAATAACGCATATTCTTAAAACCCGCCACTT
>DOKE01000019.1:7048-14213 GCA_003510895.1 Candidatus Moraniibacteriota bacterium | reverse complement strand
AAACCCCGCCACTTGGCGGGTTTTATTATTGTCTATGAAAAATTCTTTTTCTTCTTTTTTCATATAGCCAAACAATAATTGCTCCCAATATTATTCCTGAAAGATCAATGCCCACATCCAAAACTCTTCCGCTTCGCCCAAAAACAAAAAGTTGATGAATTTCATCAAAAACAGCATACACAAAAGACGCCAATATTCCCCAGGCAAGAATGTGTTCATCTTCTTCTCTGAAATGAAGCCAGAGAACCCTGATACATAAAATGAATAATATAAAGTATTCAACCAGATGAGCGCTCTTTCTTTCCAGAAAAGCCAAAAAATTATATTCCTGTGATCCCGAACCTGGAATTGAAGACAAAAGAAAAATCATCGCCATCCAGAAAAACAGCGGGCCGTAGAAAAACAAAAATTTTCTAACTTGCAGTTTCATTTTTTGCTTTTGATAAAATCTCTTAATAACTTGTTAAAAGCGTAGAATGGCAGCCACAGCCATAATATTTTCTTAAGAAAGTTATTCATTCCCTCATTTAAGATCGCCATAATTTTTTATTCGTTAATAAAATTAAACTTGCTATATTGCTTTTTACGCTAAATGCAGATTAACACACTCTGTCATTTCATACACAACATCTTTTTTTTCCACAACAATTCTCCAGCCTTTTTTCTGAGCAATGCTTTTCAAGTTTTCATTCGGATTAAAAGCAATTGGATGCTGAACAACATCCAAGAAACTAGCATCTGATTCCGTATCCCCAATTCCATATGAATCTTCTAGTGTCAAATTATTTTCTTCCACATAACGCCTGACCACTTCGCCTTTATTTTTTGTCGGCTCATCAATATATCCACCGGTATAAATATCATCTTTTGTTTCATAAATACTGCCAAAAACTTTGTCAAAATTCAAGTGCTTGTTGTTATATTCCTCCACTATTTCCATTGGCGAACCCGAGATAGCAATAATGCGATAGTTATTTCTGCGCAAATCTCTGATCAAATCTTCGGCAAAAATATAGGTTCTGTCTTTGTGAAAAGAAACCACCATCTTACTGGCGCGAACCACATCCTCTTTTTTACAGCCCTTGATGTGTTTTTCAAAAAGCTCCACCAAACCAACTCTATAAGATTCATAGGTGCCTTTATGCTCAAGCCAATTTGTATACAAATGAACAATTTGATCGCGAACTTTTCTGGGAAAAACATTTATCCAAGAAAGTTCATTAATCAATTCAAAATGCAAATTTTTCCTGAAAATTGTTCCATCAATGTCAAAAATAGCCAATTTATTTTTTTCCATATTCAATCTAATATAATTTATATAACTAATTTTACTATATACAAAACAAACAGCAACTCTAATAATGAACTATTACCGGCGTGCTGATTTCCGCCCATTCATAAACTCTTTTAGCCGGACCAACCCCCAGCCTGACGCATCCGTGCGAAACCGGTATGCCCAAATGATTAGCGCCCTCTTTATATCCGCCCGGCCATTCCGGAAGCTCGTGGATGCCAAATTCACCGGTAGAAGTTATTGCCATCCAATATGGCATAAACAAACTGTATTTTTTTGACCAAGGCCGTGGATGTTTGTTATAAATACGAAACGATCCTTGCGGAGTTTCCATTCCTCTTTTCCCGGATGAAATCAAATAAGAATCCAACGCTTCCCCATTTTCAAAAATAACCATCACTTGATTTTTCAGATTAATGTCTATATATTTTCCCTCTTTAATTTTAGCTGTTTCATACCTCTTGGCTTGACTGAGTTTTATTTCCGGAGATTTATCCCACTGAACAATTTCTTCCGGCTTTGTTTCAAAGGATGATTTATAAATTTGCTCATACTCATTCTCGGAAGCCTTTTTATGTTTCACATAAACATCGATATTGTATATTATTCCTTTTTCTAGTCCTTTTTTGGGAATGAGTTTTATATTGGTTTTTTGTTCATTAAACTGCGAGGCTAAATCAATAGGAGGATCAACCACAAATTTAACATTATAGTCTTCCAAATTTTTATTGAAATTCACGCTAATAGGATCTTCAATATCTATGACAACATCCTTTTCATTCTCTGTCGGACTTATGAAAAATACTGTCGGATAGGAATCTGTTTTGAAAGACAGCTTTGCGTCAAACCTGAAGCCGAATATATTTCTGGCATTATTCAGATATAAAAAATATTCGGTGTCCTGTTTCCAATTTTTTTTAGGAGAAATTGAAAGTTTTTTTGCGCTTTTATTCCAAGCATATTCAATTTCATCTGCCGGATCAATTTTAAATGATTGTATAATATCTTTTTCCGAAACATAACCATTGAAAAAAATATCCACTGTGTCTCCCAGTCTAACATTTTCGCTTTTTAATATTGAAACGCGCGTATCGAAAATGACTGTGTTATTTTTAATTATATTAAAAATAATCCAGAAAACGACCCCGACAGCAAAAAGAGTCAAAAATATTTTCAAGCTAGTTCTTTTGATGCGCTTAGCTCTTTCTTCCATACTATTTAAATTATTGCCGACTATATAAAACCTTAGCCTGATCCCAAACCTCCGCTTTATTCTGAGTTGATTTTAGCCAATACCACCATTCAACGCCCCAGACATAAATATCTTTTATTCCAGTTTTTCTAGCGAATTCAATATTATCTTTCAATTTCTGCGCATTCATTGACTTGAATTGCTCTTCCAAAGGAAAGCCGATTGTCCAACCAGCCAACCACGGCTCGCCTTGTAATTCAATAACTGAAACATTTTTCTGATCAGCAAATAAACCAATGAAAGCTTTTTTGAGTTTGAAAAAATTAGGTCCTACCGGATATTTCCAGTATCCATATTTTTCCGTATATACATCGCGATACATCGTAGTGCCAAAATAGTCTCCTCTCTTGGCCGCTCTATACCAAATACTCAACTCGCCGCTATCGGTCAACATAACACCCCTATCCGGATCTATTTTCCTGACTGTCGCTATTTCCCGATCCAAAAGATCCGTATCCAGAGAAGGACAAATTCCAAATTTCAAAAATGGCTCATTTTCAACCTGCCAAATGTCCACCATATTATCATTTTTATATCTTGCCACAATTGTTTCCAAGAATTTTATCAAACTTTCTTTTCTCTTGTTGTCATCACCATTAGCCCATTGCGGAACAAAACATTCCGGCCAACGCGGAACTTTTTGTCCAATTGCCAAAACAACTTTCACATTTCTTTTTTTAGCTTCGCTAAGCTGCCAATCCAAATCAGAAAAATCAAATTTTCCCTTCTCTTTTTCTATCAAATCCCAATAAGCCACCAAACGAATATTTTTCACCTTCAAATCATCAAGAATAGCCAAGTAAGCCTCTTTCCAATTAAGACCGATATCTTCGGCGTATCTAGTGGAAAAAGTAACTCCCAAGTTGGCAGGTTCTTTAGGGAGTTTAACCGGTAAGTTAAAATAAACGAAAATTAGAATTATCAAAGTCGTTATTGCGGCAAAAAATAATGCCGCCGCTTTTATAATTTTTCTGAAAACATTTTTCATAAATTAAAATAAAAAAAATTAAGAAACCAAATAAAAAATATTCGAATCGCCCATCGACAAAAACCACATTCCTGCTCCAATTATAATTACTGCTAAAATTTTCTGCGCCCAATCATTGAACTTCAATTTTTCTTGATAAATATTATGATGCCAAACCGAAAGAACGGACACGAAAATAAGCACAAAAACAAATTGCATACTGCTGACAGCGTTCACGGCAGAAATGGAGCCCTTAGAAATCGCCAAGACAATCAAGAAAGAACCGATGGCAGCGAGAACCTTATTTAAAACAAACAAAAACCAAGTGGATAATATTCTTTTTTTAGATTTTCCTTTTTGCCGAAAAGTTTGCATTATTTGCTTTTTGAAAACAGGAACAATAAACAAGCTCATTCCCGCTAGAAAAAATCCGATCCTATTCCAAATGAAACCATTGATAAAACCAATGTTATTGAAAACTTCTTTTAATATTCCAAAAGAAATAACTTGAAAAGTTGCCGACAAAAAAGCGTATTTAAAACCCCTAAACAATTTCAAACTATGAATTGGCAAGTCAAAAGAAAGTAAAAAACCTCCGATAACCAAAAGAAACACTGCCGCAATTCCATAGTTTCCCAATCTTTCATCTAGAAAAAAATAAGCGTATGCCACCGAAATCAATGGAATTATAGTTCCAACCAGAGGAGAGATTCTGGAAATTTCATTTTCTTGAACCGAGCGATAAAGCGCCAGCAAACCATATATAAAAAACATTCCTGAAGCAAAAGAATATATAATCATTTTCATCCCCGGATAGGCAAATCCAAAAGGAACAAGTCCCAAAGCAAACAAACTAAAAACGCTAACATAAAAAGCGTAGATAGCTGGTTTGGAAATTCTTGAGTGCAATAAGTATTTGTCAAAAACAGCCACAACAGCCATTGATAAATATCCCAACGTCGCTATTGTAATCCAATTAAAAGAAACCAACCAATTGGTCAAGTCTGATATCATAAATAATTTTTTGTTTTGATCTTATTTTTCACTAAAACCTCCACTCCTATATTTTACCCTATTATCACATTTTTAAAAAGCTCCCTAAGGAGCTTTTTAAAAAACTTAACATTATATTTTCAATATTTTTTCAAAGTAGATGTCTACGTCGCTTATCCATTTTCTTACAGATTCTGGACTGTGTGATGCGCAACTGGAACCGCATTTCCAAACTACCATTTTTGAAGGAGTAGTCAGATTTTTTTCAACCAACTGTTGGATTCTTTTAGCCACGACTGACACTGCTTCTTCGGGACTGCCGAAGCAACCATGCCCCATCGCTGAACCTTTGGTTCCGGGCGCCTTGTATCCCCAATAGTTATAGCAATCTTGTCCATTCAAAGTAGGGACTCTTTTCCCCCAGTTGCTTTCCTTTTTGGCGATCCCCACAATAAACGCCGCTACTGTTCGATCATTCTTGGCAATTTCCGGCACCATTTTTCTAATAGGAGAATCTCCCACAATGTCATATAATTGTTTTTCCAACTGAGTATTTTCGTCTTTCAACCCTTTCCCCAGATTTTCCATAACTGCCGCCAAGTTATCCTCTGTTTTCTTTTTTGAAAAAGAAAAATCCGCGCTAACCTGATTTTTTTCAAAATCACCCTTATATGCCTGGGCATAAAAATTAATTGGCGGAAAAGAGTTAAAGAAAATATATATCAATGCCAAAATGGCAATCGCCAAAAGAACTTTGTGTTTCTTGCAAACTGCCGCTATGCCATTTTCTTTATTTAATAACTGTTTTATGAAACTTAAAAAATCACCCATATTTTAAGATTATTGATTAAACGCCGCCAAGGACGTAGATTTAAACATAGCACACTTTGACGGTTTTAGTCAACCAAAAAACAAGCCTAAAACAGAGTTTTTGCCTAAAATAAGCCTTTTTATGTTATTGATTTACTTTGCTAAAATACATATTTACGTCCCGAATCCACTTGTCGGCCGCCGCTTGCCCTCCGGTCACTTCGCAGTTCGATCCACACTTCCAAATGACCATCTTTTCGGGAGTATTCAAATTTTTGTCATTCACAAGAACATTAATACGCTTGGCTATCGTCTCAACCGCGTCCTTTCTGCTATTAAAACAAGTATGTCCTCCTGTTCCCATTAATTTCCTGATCCCACGATAGCCCCAATAATTGTAGCAGTCTTGTCCGTTCAATGTAGGGATTCTTTTCCCCCAGTTGCTTTCCTTTTTGGCAATCCCCACAATAAACGCCGCTATAGTCCTGTCATATTCAGCAATATAGGGAACCATTTCTTCAATCGGATATCCTTTTACCATCTCTCTCAAATCTTTTTCCAGTTCATCTTTTTCATCGGACTTCAATTTTTCCATAATATCCCTGGTATATTCATCTGCTTCATCAATTTCTGCGCTGTTATAGTCTTCTTCTGACAAGTCGTAGGCCGAACGTTCAATTTTTGTCTCGTTTGCATAAACATTGGCATCCGCAATAACATTTCCGGCAGAAACGCCTTGCCCCAGATATTTATAAATCATTGTCATAGAAAACATCCCAAATAAAATAGCTCCGACAATGGAAAGATTCCAAAGGCGCGCCATTGAAAACTGTCCAACAATCATCCTAGAATGCTCCACGGCAATATTGTTCAAATCATTTCTTCTTTTTCTCAAAGAACGCATAAGTGAGTCGGAACGCGGACCTGTATATTTTACATAGTCCCGCGTTACTCGCGACTCCAAACTATCCCATATTTTCTTTTTTCTATTCAATTTAACTCCCTTGCCTAGTAACTCCATTTCACGCGGAGTTATGTAGCGACCGGAGTCTTCCGTGTAAAAAGACTCAGCTCTTTTGCCACGAAAAAATAATACAGAAAAATTTTCCGCCTTATTCTTGCAAAAATCATCTAGACAACTCTTTTTAGAACGATTTGAAATCATTTTTTAGAAAAAACTTAGCCCTACTTAATTCCCGCTTCTTTTTTGAAAAAATCAATCACTTCAATTTCTCCGATATAGCATTTTTTATCGACATACAAAAGCGGCACTCCAACTTCGGATTTGTCAAGACCGCATTCAACGGTTTTTTCATCAAATTCCTGGGCATTAATTTTGTCATGCCAAACTTCTTTTTTGGAAAACATAACCTTTTCAGAAATCTTATTTTCCTGCAAGAATTTTTCCACCTTCTGACAATGAGAACATTCTTTACCAAAATAATAAACAATTCCCGACTCCTCCGTTCCGTTCATTTTTTCCGCCAAAGGAGCTTCTATGGTCGGAGCGCTTTTTATTCCCCAATACACAAAGATACCGATAACCACCAATACCGCAACGATACCCAAATAAAGTCTTTTATTTTGCATTTTTTTAAAAATATAATTAATTAAACTATTCCCTTTCTCAATTATATCATCTTATTTTTATTATGAAAATGCCGATACAAAATAAAAACCGTCGCCATAAAAACAACTGAGAATATTTGACCTAGTGTGAAAATTTCCAGAATAAATCCGATTTGCTTGTCCGGTTCGCGAAAAAATTCCAAAAAGAAACGAAAAAAGGAATAACCGAAGATATATGCCAAAAACAATATACCGGAAAAATATTTGGTACGTAGATTGT
>DOKE01000019.1:6480-6962 GCA_003510895.1 Candidatus Moraniibacteriota bacterium | reverse complement strand
AGATTGGTACGTACCAATCTACGTACCAAAAAAATAATACCAAATAAAACCAACCCTTCAAAAAAAGCTTCGTAGAGTTGCGATGGATGCCGCAATAGTCCGTCTCCAAAATTCATCCCCCAAAACATATTCGTCGGTCTTCCATATAATTCTCCATTGAGAAAATTTCCGATTCTCCCAAAAAAATATCCCATCGGAATGGCTAGAGCGACAAAATCAGCCAGTTGCCAAAAATTTATCCTTCTTTTTCTGGAAAAAAAATATCCCGCCAAAACCGCGCCAACCAGTCCGCCGAAGTAACTTAGTCCATAGTAACCGGTAAACAATAATCCGTAATCGGTAATTTTTATTGGGAAAAATATTTCCAAAGGGTTATTTAAATAATATGGAAAACTATAAAATAGAACATAACCCAGACGACCACCAATCAAAGCTCCCGCTGTCAAATAAAAAAATAAGTTTTGTAATCCGTAATCCGTAAT
>DOKE01000019.1:0-6410 GCA_003510895.1 Candidatus Moraniibacteriota bacterium | reverse complement strand
TCCGTAATCCGTAATCCGTAATTACCAAGATTATTCTTTTTATTTTGTATACTTAAAAAAATATAAACGACTCCAATTCCAACAATCCACATTAGCGAATACCAACGTATTGCAAAAGACCCGATCGAAAAAGCTATCGGGTCAATATACTGCGGAATGTTTTGATAAAATTCCAAATAATTCATTTTTTTAATTCCCCCAACTTTACGCCAAATCCGTATTTTCTAACTTAGAATTGATCAAATTCTCCAAAATATTCTTCATATTTTTGCTGACATTTTTTATATAACCCGCATCATCAATCAATGCCTCCAAGTCCAGTTCAATGCTTTTGGCATCTGCCTTTCTAATATTATCCAGAAGCATTTTTTTGAGTTCGGTTATATTTTTTACATTTTCAATGCAAGTAATGTTCGGCGCAATTCCTTTTTCCAAATACCACATTAAATCAAAATAATCACGGCCCTTGACTATTATCGAATCATTGCCTTGTTTGCTTGTTTTTTTCCACTGTCGATTAAATATGGCGCGAATTTTTGTCGCCATCAATGTCGACAAATCAAACGATTTTATCAAGATAGATTTATTGTATTTGAATAACGGCAGAATTTCAATTTTATGCTTCTTACAAAAATTAAATTCAGAAAAAACTTCCACCTTCAAAAATAGCAAATTTGATTCGCTTTTTGAAGCCAAACCAAGCTCATGCAAAATTGGAAACTTTAAATAGACTCGGAATTTCTGCGCAGTCGCCTTGACTGAAAAATCATATTTAGTTTTAAAAAAACTCTCCAAATCAACTTTCAACTTCACAATATCAATTTTCTTTTTTAAATCAACGAAATCTAAATTTTCAGACAATCTTGGCAATCCATAGCACTGCGCAAGGCTTGAGCCGCCATAAAAAACCAAATCACTGTAATGCGGATGGGAATAAATAAAATCCAACACCAAAATCTGCAAATAATCCTTGAGCAAGTTGCGATTATACAAAGCGCTTTTTGAAGCTGCCACTTGTATTAAATTTTTTAATTCTTCTTTGATGCTTTCCATAATTTGATTAAAATATTATAAATAACCGACATTTTTTTTGAATCCTCCAGCTTAATATATTTTCCGAGCTCTTTAATATCCCCCACTGTCAGCTCATCCAAATTCAAGCGTAATTCCTTGATTGAATCTTCGAATGATAAAATATTTTTCCGCAAATATAAAAAATCAAACAAGGCTTTTGCCGCAGTGGCTTTTTTAAAAGAAAGTTTGTTTTCTATAACAATTTCATAACCGCAGAATAATTCCGGTTTGATACTATGATAGTAGAAATTGCCAAAATCATTTGTCAATAGTTGTGTTTTTTTAACAGATACGGAAATAATATTTTTAGGTATTTCAGTTAAAATATTTTTCTCATACAGGATATAATCCATACTCAGGTAGCTTGGCTCATAAATTATGCCCGCCACAAATTCGCTATAATTGGAATATAAATTGCGCCTCTTGATATCAGCTAAATAATCCGCGGTCACATATATTCCCTTTTTTAGCCGGATAATTTTACCGCTCTTAGAAAAACGCGAAAGCAAAATCCTCAACAAATACTGTTTTTTTTCAATAACCAAAATATCATCCAGCGTAAAATATGGCAGGGTTTTTAAGTGATTTAAGATATTGGTTGTTTTCGATATATCGTTTCTCATAATATACTATTATTGTATATTATAGGAAATACATTGTCAAGACTGGCGCTTAATTCCCCCAACTACTCATCATTATACCAAGGTCTCTGGTGTTTACAACACTGTCTGAGTTGACATCGGAAGTTTCATTTCCTATTTGTAGCCAATTGTCGATTGCTGAAATAAAATTGGAAAGGTTGTAGGTAATAGATAAATTCTGAATCGAAAAAGATATGGTGTAATCGCTGGAATTTTGGTTGGAATTTTCATCCTGACAACGAATGTAATATCTATAAGATTGCCCGTTTTGAAGATCAGAAATTGCTTGAGAGTGAGTTGTTGTTCCAGTAGTCGCAAAAGTGTTGGTCATATCATTATAATTTGTTCCGGAATTAGTTGAATATTTACAAGTCGCATTTTCATTGGTAGTCAAAGAAAAAATAGCTTGGGTCGTTCCAAAGGGAAGATGTCCGGAAGGGTTAGAATTAACAATGATTGGTGAATTTAAATCTGGAGAATTCAAAGAAACTAATCCTGACAAATTTCCATTTTCATCCATCGCTTGAACTTTATATTCATTACCATAAACAGGATTAGGATCCGTCCAAGACGTTTCAATTGATAAATACGCCGGATAATCATGATACAGGATTGAATCGTCAGAAGAATTGTGATAATAAATTCCTCCAGCATAAACATCTCCTGTGTCAATCATGTCTTGAAGCCATTGCATTAAATCGGTTTTTACTTCATTCAATAAGGCTGTTCCGTATTCCGAAATTTTTACCGGTCGTCTTCTGTAGATAACATAGGAAACATCATTACTGTCAACACTTGCGTTCCAAGAAAGCGTATTCTCCTGAGAATCAAATTGTAAATTTATTGGATCAGCAGGAGCGATTATGTCTAGTGGATTTCCCGAATCAGTAACTTGAAAAACATGAATCACTGACTTGTCATCAAAAGATCCCCAGGCATTTCTTTCTACGACATATAATTTATTGTTTATTTTATCATAAGCAACACCACCGCTATAATTTTTCTTGCATTCTTCTGGCGGTTTAATTTCTTCTTTCAAAAAATTAAAAAAGGCATACGGTTGCGGCTGGTAAGATTGTTTTACGCCTTGCGCCACATCAGCCAAATCATTCGTGTCATAAAAAACCAAGTTCGCAAAATAAGGCTCTGAATGATATCCCTTCCCCCCACATCCGTCATCAATGGCATTTCCGTAATATTCGTCTCCGCCTTCCCTATTCGCTGTTCTAAAAGATTTGGTTTCCGAGACAACAAAAGCAGATTTTGAACCGACATTAATCCAAGCCGCTCCCTGAACACGATCGGAATGAGCATATCTGTCCGGCATATTGTCTATATCATAATAAAGCAGCTGGGTATAATTAAGAGCTGTTTCATCAGCCAGAGGATTACCGGATTCCCAAGGCGCAATCGCATACAAAGTCGGACCGTATGAACCGCTCATTTGCGCTCTTTGCCTGCCCACTCCTATATATCTTGAAGCAAGATAAGAATCCGCAAAAGAAGAATTAATTTCTAATAAATAATTAGTTGTGCGACCAGCCGCCAAATCTCCTATCTTCCAAAAACCTTCCGGATTAGGATTGGAAATATCCAAACTACATTGACCTAATGTTTTCAATGTAGTTTCCGGAGTATACCATTCATTCATAGCCATATACATTCTGTCGACTCCTTGGTGTTGATAATAAAGCAAGTCCCATATTCTCATTCCAGTCTGCCAATCTCCATAAAGTTGTCCGCCAGTAACATCACCCAAATTTTGCAAAACAGTTGCGGTATTCAAATC
Organism: Candidatus Moraniibacteriota bacterium; assembly: GCA_003510895.1. Taxonomy (GTDB): domain Bacteria; phylum Patescibacteriota; class Minisyncoccia; order Moranbacterales; family GWC2-37-73; genus UBA9338. Next base: position 2,906 of record DOKE01000019.1, on the reverse strand, counting down.
ATTTTCATTGTCTGAATCAATCGGAGCTGGAATATTAATTTCCGCAACATATCCTGTTTGCTGATTACCCGTAAGGAAAAGCGACCCCTGTCCGGAATTCCCATTGGGATAATAGGTGAGAGCATATCCAGCTTTATTCATACTGCCGCCCAAATTATCAGTCGCTGGAACCTTAAAAGTTCCAAGATAAATCAAATCAGAAGCTGGATTAATTTTTTCATCTGCTGCTTTGGCTAAGTTTGTATCAAAATAAGTTATTAAAAAAAACATCAAACACACTAAAAAAAAATTTTTAATTTTTACAAACATTTTCAATTTTTTTTATTATTTATTAAAAGTATTTAATTGCTTTTTAAATTCAATTCCATAAATTTCCCAAAGTGAAAGAAACAATGCCACGATTATCGGACCGATAATGAAACCAAGAAAACCAAATAAGGAAATTCCCCCCAGCGTGGCGAAGAAAACAATAAGCGGATGAATTTGTGTGTCTTTGCCAACCAATTCGGGACGCAAGAAATTATCTATCAGAGAAATTATCAGCAACCCGACAATCAAAATGAAAAATCCTTGCCAAATATTTCCCATCAAAAGCATTATTATACCAGCCGGAAACCAAATTATGCTTGCGCCAAACATAGGAATCAGCGACAAAAACATCATCAGCACCGCCCAAATCATCGCTGATGGAATTCCAGCCACCACGAACGTCAGACCGCCAATCAAGCCTTGAATGAAAGCCACCACGATAGTTCCCTTGATAGTCGCCCGGCTTATGGAAATAAATTTTTCCACCAACAACTTTTCATGCGCGTCTTTCAAGGGACTGAGCATCATAATTTTCTTGACAACCTCCGTTCCGTTCGCAAAAAAATAATACAAAGAAAAAAACATCACAAATGTCATAAAAATAAAATGCGCCAAACTTTGATACACCGCTTGAATGAAATTAAGAGAAAATTGTCCTATTTGAGAAATAGAATTGCTTATAAGTTCCTTGTTTATCAATTCGCTTATTCCCAAAACATTCAATAGTTTGTTATTTTCAACATATTCAACAACCGGAACGACATATTTCTGATGAAAATTTCCTTCCAATGCTATGTCTTGATAAACAACAGACACCTCATTGACAACCAGAGCGAAAATTATGCTAAAAGGAATAAGAATAAATAGCATCGCTATAAAAGAAGTGGTCAAGGCGCTTAGACCTTTTCTTTTTCCAAATTTCACAAGAAAAAAATTATATATCGGTCGGAAAACAACCGCCAAAACAGACGCGACAAGAATGGCTGTCAAGAAAGGTTGGAAAATAAAAAAAGTCGCAACACTGACAAATACCAGGATGATAAAAAAGAAATACACATTATAATTTTTCAATTCCATTTGTTTGTAATTTTAACTTATTTTTCATTTTCTATACTTTCATTATACAACTTTATTCATAAGTTTTCAAATAAAAAATACCTTCGGTGTTGGCACAGTCCGTTTCGTATTTTTTTACATCTTTAGCCTCAAATTTCAGTCCGTAACAAAATATCACAACTTCACTTCCTTCAACCAAAAGTCTTTGTTTTAACTTTCGCCAATAAGCGCCAGCGTCAGGGATATCAGTTAATACGCCGCAGATATCCACAACAGAAAATCACCATTCTTTTTGAAAAATGGTTCTTCTGATATTCTTGCTTTTAAATAAGGCGAATGGAATTTTTTAAAACTCCTTATTGGCTTTATTCTGGCGATTCCAATTTCTTTGCGCCATTACTCGTCAAAAGAGATTTCATTTGAATAATTGCAGTATTATTCAATTTTAGAATTCGATTTTGCTGTGAAAGTCCGTCACGAATTAATAACGCGTTTATGCTTTCAAAATTAGACAAGATCACCAATTGTTCTATTGAGGCATAATCTCGGATGTTTCCTTTTAATTTTGGATTTTTATCTCGCCAAATTTTGGCGGTCATTCCGAATAAGGCCACATTGAGCAAATCCGCCTCGTTGGCATATTTCATATTAACTTGGTCTTTCGTTAATTTAGATGGGATTAGATTTTCTTTGATAGCGTCAGTATGAATTCTATAATTAATCCTTGCCAGCGTTCTTTGAAGATTCCATTCGAGTTTTAGTCGACTGTTCTCGTCTTGTTTGAGTCGTTGAAACTCAACTAAAATATATAGTTTAAATTCCGCACTTACCCAAGAAGCAAATTCAAATGCGATATCTTTGTGAGCGAAAGTGCCACCTCCATATCTTCCGGATTTTGAAATTAATCCAATAGCTTGAGTTTTCTCAATCCATTTTTGCGGAGGTAATACAAAGGAATTTACACCAGCCTCATTTTTAAACTGGTCAAATTCGACCAGTTTAAAAACAGGATTGTGTAATTTTTCCCATAGTCCTAAAAAATCGATTGTGCTACGAGTTCTCATCCAATTTTTTACAACATCGGCTGGAAACGATGGATTTTTATGGCGGGCTATATCGGTCAAAGAAATATAATCACTGTTATTTTTAGTAAAAGTAACTATTTCAATACCTTCGACATTGATTTTCTGATTTTTTGTCATAAAATACTAAGCTTAATTGAAACTTATCTTTATTTCACAATATTTGAGATTAGGAGTGAATGCCAAAAATTCAAAACTCCTTATTTTTTGTAATCATCTGCATATTCATTAAGTTTTTCGACAATAGAATAACTTCAGAAAAAACACCCCGGGTCTCAGCAATTAAATTTTGTTTCATATTCAAAGACCAAAAAGAGACAGTAACATATATCAAACAACCTAAAACAGAAATTATAAAAATAGTCATTAATATTCGTGAAATAAATTGCAAAAAAAATTCTGAATAGTTAAGAAAGAAATTTCTGGCTATTTCGTTTAACGTGCGCGGATATGTGAAGT
>DOKE01000039.1:2525-3316 GCA_003510895.1 Candidatus Moraniibacteriota bacterium | reverse complement strand
GAATTTTGAAGCATTGCGAGGGGCATAAGATTGAGATGGAAATGGATGGGATAGCTGGTAAGTAATTTTTAAAAGTTTAGTCTATAAGTTTATATTTTTTTATTAACGTGCTAGCATATAATTAGTCGTGCTATACATATAATTTAAGTTAATAAGTATGCATAGGGTTTTGATTTCAATTAAATTAGCTTTGAAAAATCTTCACTCAAATTTGGGAAGAACTGTTTTGACTTTGTTGGGAATTGTTATTGGAATCACATCGGTTATTTTGGTTATGTCCTTGGGCGGCGGAGTGAAAAGTTTTGTTTTGGGACAGGTGGAAAGTTTTGGGACGGACATAATTCAAGTGGAAGTGAAAATTCCGGCGGTGAGCAAAACTTCAACTACTAATGCCACGACCCAAGCAATGGGAGCGCAAATCACAACTTTGAAAATAAAAGACGCGGAGGCTATAGGAAAGTTGACTAATGTGGATAAATATTACGCCGGAACTATCGGGCAAGAAATTGTCAGTTATCAAAATGAAAATAAAAGAGTGATGCTTTTTGGCGCGGGAGCGGACGCTCCATTGGTGGATGAAAATATCAAACTAAAAAGTGGAATTTTTTATACCAATGGAGAAGACAATGGTTTGGCGCAGGTGGTGGTTATCGGTTCGGATGTGGAAAAGATTCTTTTTGGAGATCAGGATGCTATTGGAAAAGATGTCAAAATAAAAGGAGAAAACTATGAGGTCATCGGAGTTTTGCAAGAAAGAGGAACGGTTTCATTTTTTAATTTTGATGAAATAA
>DOKE01000039.1:760-2470 GCA_003510895.1 Candidatus Moraniibacteriota bacterium | reverse complement strand
ATTTTTTAATTTTGATGAAATAATTTATCTTCCGGTACAAACATTGCAAAAAAAGATTTTGGGAGTTGATTATGTGAGATTTATTTCCATCAAAATGAAAAACAAAGATTTGGTGGATGTAACATCGGCAGACATTACAGATTTGATGAGAAACCAGCATAATATCAACAATCCCAATCAGGATGATTTTTCCGTCACTTCTATTGAGGAAGCGAGAACCACCATTGAAAGTGTTTTCAAGGCGATTGATATTTTACTTTTGGCGCTTACTTCAATTTCTTTGATTGTCGGCGGAGTGGGGATTATGAATGTTATGTATGTGGCGGTGGTAGAAAGAACTTTTGAAATCGGATTGCGCAAAGCGGTTGGAGCGAAAGCGGAAGATATTTTGCGCCAGTTTCTTTTTGAAGCGATTATTGTGACGTTGCTCGGGGGAATCGTGGGAATTTTTTTGGGGATTTTGATAGCTTTCGGTTTCTCCTATTTGTTTTCTGTTTTGGGATACGATTTGTCTTTTTCCGCCACATTTTCTTCAGTTTTCTTGGCCACGGGATTTTCTGTGGCAGTGGGAATTTTATTTGGATATTATCCCGCTAAACGAGCCTCTAATCTTAGCCCAATGGAAGCGCTGCGAAAAGAGTAAGTTTCGATTTTTTCTAAAAAATTACACACTAAATCTCTCAAAAGTCAATATTGAGGCGGTTTCATATATGTGTTAAATTTAAATCACGTCTAAATTTCTAAAAAACAAAAGCTTATGGCAAACGAAGCGGAAATTGAAGAATTGCTTCCGGCAAAGAAAAGCAAAATTGACGATTTTAAAATCGAACTTATTTTGTTTTTCATTTTGGGAGTTCTTCTTGGAATAACAATTAAAACAGAAGCGACGAAAAAAATTACGATGGGGTTTTATGATTATCAAATGAAATCAGCATCGCAAGCGTATAATGTTTCTGAAATAAAAAAGAAGCTCATAGAAGAAGCGGAAAAACAAAAAGAAGCTGCGGGACAAAATCAAGAACAAGCGCCAGCTCCCAGCGGCGACACTTGCTCGGCAAATTAAATTTAGAATTAATCAATTAAAAAATAAAACGTATGGAAATGGATGAAAATAAAAAAGAAATAGAACTTTCTCCGGAGGAAACAAACAAGAAAAAAATTAAGAACTTGATCGCATTGTCAATTCTCTTGGGAGGATTGTTCGCCGGAAGTTTGTTTGTTGATGTTGTTCAACTGGTTCGCGGAAATGGTTTTTCTCAAAGAATGTTGGACAAAGCGGATGTTTTTAATTCCAATGGAAAAACCTGGGTGGCTTTTGAAGACCCGATTGTGAAAGTGCAAATTTTGACAGATGACACTTGCGAATCTTGCAAGCCGGACGAAGCTATTCTTGGACTCAGAAGAGAAGTTCCAACAATGCTCACAGAGAAAGTGGATATCAATTCTGAACAGGGAAAAGAAATGCAAAAGAATCTTGGCATAAAAGCGATTCCAGCTTTCGTGTTTTCAAAGGACATCGAAGCAACTACTCTTTTTGAACAAGCCCAATCTGTTTTTGACAAGAAAAATGACAGCTATGTTTTGAACTCAGCCGCAGTCGGTCTTCCGGTGGGAAAATATACGCAGGCGCCTACAATTTCCGAAAGCGACGCAATAATTGGATCTAAAGACGTCAAAGTCAAAATTGTTGAATTTTCTGATTTTCAATGC
>DOKE01000039.1:0-706 GCA_003510895.1 Candidatus Moraniibacteriota bacterium | reverse complement strand
GAATTTTCTGATTTTCAATGCCCATATTGCAAACAAATGCACGAAACAGTTATAAAAACTATGCTTAAGGAATATGGAGAAAAAGTTTCCTTTGTGTTCAAACATATGCCTCTTTCTTTTCACCCTCAAGCTGAAAATGCCTCTTTGGCTGGAGCTTGCGCCAATGAACAAGGGAAATTCATTCAATACGCTGACAAACTTTTTGCCACTCAAGCTGCTTGGGGAAAAACCACCGGAACTCAAAGTTTCAAAAATTATGCTTTGCAAACTGGTTTGAATGCAAAACAATTCAATGAATGTCTTGATTCCGGAAAGTATAAGGATCAAATCAAGGCAGACACCGAACAAGCTAAAAGCTTTGGAATTTCAGGAACTCCGGCTACTTTCATAAATGATCAAGTTCAAAATGGTCTTGTGAAATATGATGCTTTCAAGGGTGTGATTGAACAAGAATTGGCAAAATAGGGAAAATATTAGATTTTTTCGCCATTTGACAAAAAGTTTAAAATGGACTATAATTAAGGATAGGAGGTGAGGTAGGAGAAATAAATAAAAATTCCCCTAAACAAGCCTTTTGCTAATAATCATTAAGAAGAATTACTAAGATGACAGACACAAGACCAACTGATCAGGAGTTTCTTGAGTACACCGTTAAGGCGCTCGTGGATAATCCTGCAGATGTTAAGGTAGAAAGAAAAATTGATGA
>DOKE01000016.1:13895-14116 GCA_003510895.1 Candidatus Moraniibacteriota bacterium | reverse complement strand
GAATCCAAATGTCCAAAAGTTGTTGCCGGCGCTGGATCAGTCAAGTCATCTGCTGGAACATATACTGCTTGCACCGAAGTAATCGATCCATTTTTTGTGGAAGTAATTCTTTCTTGCAATTTTCCCATTTCTTCCGCAAGCGTCGGTTGATATCCCACAGCGGAAGGAATTCTTCCCAAAAGCGCAGAAACTTCTGAGCCAGCTTGAGTAAAACGAAAAAT
>DOKE01000016.1:9510-13714 GCA_003510895.1 Candidatus Moraniibacteriota bacterium | reverse complement strand
GGTGGTTCATTCATTTGTCCGAAAACCAAAGTTGTTTTATCCAACACACCCGATTCTTTCATTTCGTGATACAAATCATTTCCTTCGCGCGTTCTTTCTCCCACTCCGGCAAACACAGAAAATCCTCCGTGTTCTTGCGCGATATTGCGAATCAATTCTTGGATAACCACCGTCTTCCCCACTCCAGCTCCTCCAAATAATCCAACTTTTCCACCTTTAATAAAAGGACAAATAAGATCGATAACTTTTATTCCGGTTTCGAAAATTTCCGCCTCAGTTGATTGCTCAGAAAATTTTGGAGCTTCGCGATGAATTGGCAATGTCTGTTTGGCAACAACATTTTCTTTTCCATCAATCGCTTCTCCCAACAAATTAAACATACGTCCTAATGTTTCTTGTCCAACCGGAACAGAAATCGGCGCTCCAGTGTCAACCACTTCCATTCCGCGACGAAGCCCATCAGTTGAACCCATTGCCACCGCGCGTACTTTGCCAGTTCCCGTATGCTGGTGAACTTCAAGCACTAGTCGTTTATCATTTTCCAATTTAATTTCCAAGGAATCATAAATTCGCGGAAGTTTTTCTGAAAACTCCACATCCACCACCGGACCAATAACTTGAATAACTTTTCCTGTGTTTTTCATATATTTTTGAATTACTATTATTTATAGATTAAAAAAATAAATCACTATTCTAAAGCAGCTGAACCGGCGGAAATTTCTGCGATTTCTTGTGTGATCTTGGCTTGTCGCACTTGATTGTATGCTAATGTCAAATCTGCCGACATTTCCGTGGCGGCATCCGTCGCGTTTCTCATCGCCATCATTCGCGCGCTTTGTTCCGACGCATTTGATTCCAAAATCGCGTGAAAAATTTGCATTTCAACCAAACGAGGAATAATAAAATCCAACACTTCTTTCGGACTTGGTTCAATCTTATATTCCACCTTCGGTTCTTCCAATCCATATTCTTTTGCCAACACGTCCATTTCAGCGATTTGCTTTTCTATGTCAATTCTTGAAATTGGTAAAATCTGTCGAATACGTGTTTGTTGCACAACAGTAGAAACATAGTCAGTATAAATTGCCACCACCTTGTCATATTTTTTTGCCAAATATTCTCCGGTCACAATTTCAAAAATCGGTTTGATTTCGGAAATATTGGAAAACGCTCCGCTATCGGGAAAAGCGGCAATAATTTCTTTTTGCATTTTTCTCACCATCCCCTCTCCTTTTTTTCCAATAGTAAGAAAATCTATTTTTCCGCCTGAAGCAGACCCGTCCAAAGCGGACAGTTTTTTCTTGCCTATGCGATTAACAAATAATTTTTCCGGATTCAAAATTTCTTCTTTTATTTTTCTAGCCACTTGCGCGTTGAAAGATCCGCAAAGTCCTCGATTAGAAGTTATCACTATTATTAAAACGCTTTTCACTTCACGCACATCCAAAAGACCCAACCCTTCCGACGATTCAAACACCCGCGCCAAGTTGGTCAGCACGCTCCAAGCTGCGCGAGCGTAGGGACGAATCCCCAGCACACTGGAAACTGCGCGCCGCATTTTGGCAGCAGAAACCATCTCCATCGCTTTCGTGATCTTGCGAGTGGAATTTATGGAACGTATTCTTCTTTTGATATCCAATGATGATGCCATTTTTTTATTATGCGTTATGTGGTTTGATATATTTCCTTAAATTCTTTTATCGTTTTTTCAATTGCTTTTACAACATCCTCCGACAATTCTTTCTTTTCTTTAATAAGAGCGACTGTTTCCTTGGCTTGCGCGTCCAAATATTTATGAAAATCATTTTCCCATTCCTTGATTTTTTCCACCGCCACATCATCCATAAATCCATTTGTCAAAGCATACAAAATCATCACTTGATGTTCCACCGACATCGGCTCATATTGTCCTTGCTTAAGAACTTCCATTGTGCGGCGTCCTCTTTCGATTTGCGCGCGAGTTTTTTCATCAAGATCAGAACCAAATTGAGCGAAAGCTTCCAACTCGCGAAACTGCGCCAAATCCAATCTAAGTTTTCCTGCCACTTTTTTCATCGCCTTAATTTGAGCGGAAGAACCCACGCGAGAAACAGAAATTCCCACATTAAGCGCCGGACGAACTCCTTTGTAAAACAAATCTGATTCCAAAAATATTTGCCCGTCAGTAATAGAAATAACATTAGTTGGGATATAAGCAGAAACGTCTCCGGCTTGCGTTTCAATAATCGGAAGAGCCGTCATTGAACCGCCGCCAAAATTTTCATTAAGTTTGGCGCTTCTTTCCAAAAGTCTGGAATGTAAATAGAAAACATCTCCCGGATAGGCTTCGCGTCCCGGCGGACGTTTCAAAATCAAAGAAATTTGACGATAAGCCCAAGCGTGTCGAGAAAGATCATCAAACACCACTAACACATCTTCACCTTTATCCATAAAATATTCACCTAAAGCGCAACCGGAATATGGAGAAATAAAAGAAAGCGCCGCGCTATCAGAAGCGCCAGCCACAATAACCGTTGTGTATTCCATTGCTCCTTTCTTTTCTAACTCTCCAACAATACGCGCAATTTTTGATTCTTTTTGTCCAACCGCCACATAAATACATTTCATATTCTGCCCTTTCTGATTGATAATTGTATCAATGGCAATAGCAGTTTTTCCTGTTTGACGATCACCGATAATAAGTTCTCTTTGTCCGCGTCCAATTGGAATCATTGCGTCAATTGCCTTGATTCCGGTTTGCACGGGTTGATGCACTGATTTTCTGGTAATAACACCGGGAGCAATTTTTTCCACCGGATAATATTTTTCACTGGCAATATCCCCTTTGCCGTCAATCGCTATTCCCAATGGATTAATCACGCGTCCAATCATTGCGTCAGAAACCGGAATGGAAAGAATTTTTCCAGTCGCCCTAACTTCATCGCCCTCTTTGATTCCCAAGTAATTTCCCAAAATCATAATTCCCACGCGGTCTTCTTCAAGATTAAGCGCCACTCCGATTTCCCCATTGGGAAATTCCACCATTTCCGATGCCATCAAGTCGGACAGACCGGAAACACGAGCCACTCCGTCTCCCACTTCAATTACTTTTCCAACTTTTTCAATCTTGGTTTCGTTTTGATAACCTTCGATTTGTTTTTTCAGTTGTTCGATGATAAGATCTTTATTCATATATTAATATATTTAATTTAATCAATTACATATTTTATTTCTGCAAAAATTTTCCCAATTTTTCTAACTGATTATTAACCGATGCGTCCAAAACTTCATTTCCCACCCGTAAAATAAGTCCGCCTTTTATTTTCTCGTCAATTATATTTTTAATAACCACTTTTTTTGCCAAATATTTTTCTTTAACAAACTTTTCAATTTTATCGCTTGTCGCTTTTTCCATAGCGCTTATTGTGGTAACCTCCGCTTCAACAATTCCATTGACAACATTCCAAGTTTCAGAAAATTTTTCTATTATCCTTTTGGAATTTTTTATCTGTCCGTCTTTTTTTAAAACAACAAAAAACTTTTTCACAACATCAGAAATTTCCTGTTCGGATTTTCCATCCGTCAGATCAAACAATGTTTGAGCATATTGTTTTATGGATATTTTCATATTTATTTTATCGCTTTGGCAATTAAATCAGCATCTTTTTCGCTATTCATTTTCTCATCAATAATTTTGCCTGTCGCCGCCACCACCAATTGCGCAATTTGCCCCTTCACTTCGGAAATCATTTTGTTTTTATCTTGCTCAATTTTTTTAGCGCTATCGGCAAGAATTTTTTCCACCTGCGCTTTTGCTTCTATGGCAATTCCCTCCTTATTCCTAATAGCTTGTTCTTCCGCTTTCGCGATAATTTCTTGCGCCTGTTTCTTGGCTTCCATCAAAACTTCTTTTTCTTTTTGTTCCATTTCGACAATTTTTTGCTGCGCCTTTTCAGCATCCTTGATTCCTTTTTCAATCTTTTCCGATCGCTCCGTCATCATTTTCAAGACCGGTCCATAGGCAAATTTCTTGAGAACTAAAAGCACAATGGCAAAATTAATCAATTGCGCAATTATCAATTTCCAATCAATATGAAATGTTTTTACTAATTCTTCCATAATTCAGTAACTAGTAACCAGCAACCAGTAACCGGTAATTTTAAACCAGACACTGTTTACTTTTACCATCTTTAAAATAATCTCATTTTGTCTCACTCAAAAAAGT
>DOKE01000016.1:4121-9418 GCA_003510895.1 Candidatus Moraniibacteriota bacterium | reverse complement strand
CTATTTAATAGAAAATGCGATAACCAAAGCATAAATAGAAATAGCTTCGGCAAACGCAGCCATCAAAAGCATCGGCACGAACAATTTTCCGGCTGATTCCGGATTACGTCCGATTGATTCCATAGCCTTTGATCCAATCATCCCAATAGCAAAGGCTGGTCCAACCGAACCAATTCCGATTGCCAATGCTTTCGCAATCATTGTTAGTTCCATACACATTTATAAGTAAACATCGGCTATATTTTCTCCTCTTTGGGGAATATAAACAATGTGTACTGTAAAAAAATAATTAATAATTTTAATGCTCTTCCGCTGTTGTCGCAATACTCATAAACGCCAGCGTCAGAATCGCAAATACCAATGCCTGCACTATCCCCACAATAATTTCCATAAACATAAATGGCAAAGGAAGAAAAAATGCAAAAATAGCCATCATTGAAGCTAGCAAAACTTCCCCGGCAAAAATATTTCCAAAAAGCCGAAGAGACAATGAAGCAATCTTGGCAATCTCTCCGATGATTTCAATCAATCCCACAAATATCTTAATTGGATTAACCATCGCAATGGTCGGATCTTTTTTGAATTTTTTCGGAATCTCGGCCAATGCTTTCAGATTAACAAATTTATTGAAATGTTTCCATATTCCAATAGAAATTACTCCCAAAATATGCGACATAATCACAGCAAAAAGAGAAATAGCCAGCGTCGTGTTGATGTCCGCTGTCGCTCCCCGAAAAATCGGAACAAAAACACTATGCCCGCCTTCGCTTTCCACAAATCCGATCGTGCCAATTCCAGGCAAAAGTCCTAACCAATTATTAATCAAAATAAAAAGAAAAAGCGCCAAAACCATCGGCAAAAATTTTTCCGTTTTTTTTCGATCACCCGTAACAGTGTCCGCCAAGCTGATCGCCTGCTCAAGCAATATCTCAAAAATATTTTGCAACCAGTTTATTTTTCCGGTAGATGTTTTTTTTATTTTTTTTCCAACTCCAACAAAAAAAAGAGCCAGCACAGCAACTGTTAGCCAACTCATAATTAAAGAATTTGTAATATTAAAATTTCCCAGATGCGCTATTGGTTCGGCGAAAAGAGTGGCTTCATGAGAAACCTCCTGTGTTTCAATATTTTGTTGTTCAGAAATTTCAGACATTATTTTTTATTCTCTTTTTCTATTTTTTTCATTTCTTTTAAACCGATATGGACCAATGCAATCATTGAAACGATAAATGAAATTCCAACACTTAACAAAAACAACCACGGGGTCGTGTCGAATTTTTTATCTAAATATTTTCCAATAAAAGTTCCCGCAATCACCGGTCCGCCAATCCATCCGCTCATTTTCAAAAACATTTCCATTCCACTGCGCCACCAGGCAACTTTCGGATCCAGTTTATTATCCATAAAATGAACGCTTCATCATTAATGCCATTGCTTACAATTATCTCTCTAAAAAACGTCAATGTCAACCGCATTATAATTTTCTTGACTTTTTTCTTTTTTTATGCTATAATTGAATATAGTGTTCTAAATCCTTACCAAAAAAAACCCTCAGATGCCAAAAACTGCTTTGGCGTTTTTTGTTGTTTGTTCCGCCACTTCTTCCACAGAAATCCCTTTCACATCAGCGATTTTTTGCGCGATATATTTCACAAAAATCGGCTCATTGCGTTTTTCTCTTTCCAACGGTCGAGGCGTCAAATATGGACAATCTGTTTCCAAAAGAATATTTTTCAAATCAATTTCTCGTATCAAGCGATCATAACTTTCCCCATAAGTTACAATTCCATTCAGTCCGATTTTATAACCCAACTCAATAAATTTCTTAGCTGTTTTATAACTGCCAACAAAACTGTGCACAACTCCTTTTTTATCCACAGGATATTTTTGCAATATTTCCAATAAGTCATCATAGGCATCCGCTCGGGCGTGGTCAAGTTCCTTGCTTGACTTTACGCCCCAACAATGAATCATCACTGGCTTTTCCACTTCGTTAGCCAACTCAATGAATTTTATCAAAACTTCTTTTTGTTTTATTTTCATCGCTTCGATGTTGTCCCCTTCGACAAAGTGATGATAATCCAAACCAATTTCTCCAATCGCCACCACTTTTTCTTCTTGCGCCAATTCCAAATATTTTTCCTTTTCAAATTGTTCTCCGTTTGTTTGTATTTCTGTTTCTTCTAGCTCATCAGGGTCTTGATGCATAAAACTTCCTTTTTTCAAATGCACCGGATGAATACCCACTATCGCATAAACACCAGTGAAAAATTTTTTTGCATATTCCACCGCCCGCTTGCTAGTGGAATATTGCGAGCCAACATTCACAACAAAAACACCATTTCTAATGGCATTTCGTAAAACATCTTCTCCGTCTTCCTTAAAAGCGGAAAAATTAACGTGGGCATGAGTGTCGATTAAATTCATTACAATTTTAAAATCTAAAGACTAAATTTTAAAATCTAATTCAAATCTAAATTCTAAAGTTTAAATAAAAATTCAGGTTACTTATACTTTTTTACTTTAGATTTGTTTTAGCATTTAGTATTTAAGCTTTAATCTTTTGGGCATTATCTCATTCTTGCAAACAAAGGTTCCACCTTCTTAGTTTCAAGGGCAATTCTTATTTTTTCAGCAGTTTCCGGAAGAAACGGTTTCAACCAATCAGAAATATTATATAAATGACCAACTAATCTTTTCATAACTTTTTCAAATTTTTCTTTATCTGTTTTCAATAATTCCCAAGGTTTATTATCTTCAATTTCTTTATTATAATCTCCTATAAAATTCCAAATTATATTTAATATCTCACTTAATCTCATTTCTTTAAAACCTTTTGAAAAATCAACAGATATTTCTGGTTTTATATTCTCATATTCAACATCCACTGCAAGTTTAATTACTCGCGAAACCAAATTTCCAAGTCCATTAGCTAAATCGGCATTATATTTCTCAATCATCCTCTCCATTGTTACGTCAATGTCTTCACCGAACGTTCCAGAACTGAGAAGCAGATAGCGGGTTCCATCAGTGCCAAATTTTTCAATCATCTCATCGATGCCGATAACATTCCCCAGAGTCTTGCTCATCTTTTTTCCGCCGGACAAAATGTGACCGTGCGTGAAAAGAACTTTCGGCAACTCTATTCCTAAATGAAGCAATAATATTGGCCAAATGGTCGCGTGCACCCGCAAAATATCCTTTCCAATAATCTGCAAGCCTGCCGGCCATTGTTTTGGAATTTCGCTTGAGCCACCTTCCCAACCGATTCCAGTCAAATAATTCAAGAAAGCATCCACCCAAACATAAGTGGTATGTTCCTTGTCAAAAGGCAGTTCGATTCCCCACGCAACATTTTTTCGAGAAATAGAAATGTCTTTCAATTCCTGATTTTCCAAAAATGACAAAATTTCTTTTTTGTATCTTTCCGGTTGGATGGAAAATTCGTCGCTCTTTATTTTTTCAATCAATTCTTTTTGAACGAAATTCATTTTCAAAAGATAACATTCTTCTTTCATCTTCTCAGCAGCGGTTCCGTGGTCGGGACATTTGCCATCCACCAAATCATTATCGCTTTTAAATTGTTCGCAACCGACGCAATACAATCCTTCATATTCACCTTTATAAATAACGCCTTCGTCAAAAAGAAATTGCAAAGTTTTTTGCGTCGCTTCTTTATGTTTTTCGTCTGTCGTTCGGATAAATCCGTCATATTCAATGTTTAAATCTTTCCATAAATCTTTAACTCCTTCGGAAATTTCATCCACAAATTCCTGCGGTTTTTTTCCCTGAGCCTGCGCCGCTTTTTGAATTTTGACTCCGTGTTCATCCATCCCAGTTAGCAAAAAAACTTCCTCATTTTGAAGTTTGTGCCAACGCGCCAAAACATCCGCCGCGATGGTCGTATAAGCATGACCGATATGCGCTTTGGCATTGGCGTAATATATCGGAGTTGTTATATAAAATTTATTTTTTTTCATATTAGAAATATTCATCATATCCATTTGACCAACTTATGACTGTGTCGGCATAATCTTCGCATTTTGTTTTCCAATACGCAGATCCTGGTCCTCCGCAATAATAAACTTTGGCGGCATAGTGTTCATTTTTTTTATTATTAGCTCCCGCGCGATTCAATTTTTCCGCCATACCCACAACGCCATCCGTCAAATTCCATGGATCAGGCGGATTGTGTCCGGTGTATCTGGAAATTGCGCTTTTGTATCCAATCCAAGTCGTTGGCATAAATTGCGCCACACCCATTGCTCCACCATATCCTCCCCAACTGGCGGCGCAAGATATTTTTTGTTTTTTGTAATTGTAATCCAACTCTTCGCATATATTTTTGAACTCTGTCTTGTCGGCAATTTTTACTCTTGTGTTTTGATAGGTGCATCCGCCAGTGAATCTCCCCAGATCAGTTTCCTTGTCCAACATCGCCATTAAAAATTCTTTTCTTACTCCGGTTTTTTTGCTGGCAAATTTTATTGCGTCAACTATGTCGCTAGCATTAAATGATTCGCCAAGAAAACCGGACAATTGACTTTTCAATGTTGAAAGTCTTTGGCTAAGACTTCTGATTGAAGATTCTTTGACTTGAATATCCCCTTGCGTGTCAGCTTTGTCTACCAGAAGAGCGTGTTGCTGAACTACTTTGTTTTCAAGCAATTCTTCGTGATTCTCCTTGGCTTCGGCAACTTTTTCCTGTTCGGTTTTTATTTTTTCCTGAGTGCTTTTTATCTCCAGAACTATTTGTATCATTTTTTCTTCCACGGTCAAATATCTATCAAAAGCGCCCAATGCTCTGGAAAAATCTCCCTTGAAAAGCGCCAGGGATGCCACTGGTTGTTTTTTGTTATAATAAACTTCTTGCAGAAAATCTCTCAAAAATTCTTTTTGCAAATCTATTTTGTCGCTCATTGAATTTATTTCTTCTTCCATTCTGGAAATATTTTCTTTCGATTCTTTGATAAGCTTTCTGGCTCTATCAATTTGAGCTTGCGTGGAATAAACTGAATTTTGTATATTAGCTAACTCCGCCTCCAATGTTGCCTTGGCTGCTTGTTCCTTGGCTAACTTTTTTTCAATACTATCTATACTATCTTTCAGTTTATCTTCAGAATCTTCCGCATAAACATTTCTGACATTTGAACCAAAAAAAGAAAAGCTAACCACAACAAAAACGGCAAGCGTGATAACTCCCAGAAAAATCTGTTTTCTGTTTTTATTTCTAATCTTCATTTGATCTAATTTTATCACCTTAGAACACAACAGTCAAAAACGCTTCGCTGAAAAGC
>DOKE01000016.1:3639-4029 GCA_003510895.1 Candidatus Moraniibacteriota bacterium | reverse complement strand
TTTTTTAAAGAAAAAACTATACTCTGCAAAGTGATTATTTCTTTTCTTTTTTGTCTTCTCCCTCGGCAACCGGAGTTTCTTTAACTACTCCTTCAACTTTAGTCACATCCGCTTCCACTTTTTCATCAAGGCTCGCCAATTCTTCTTCAGTTCTTGGAGGAATCACAAGAGCAATCACAGCTTCTTTTTCAGCAAGAATTTCCACTCCTTGAGGAACTTTGATATCAGCAACGGTTATATGATCTTCAAATTTTGCAAGCATAGAAAGATTAATCTCAAACTTGGAAGGAAGATCGGCTGGAAGACATTTGACTTCAACTTCATCCATATTTTTAACCAAAATTCCGCCATTTTCTTTGACGGCTGGAGATTCTCCAACAAATTCCAAAG
>DOKE01000016.1:754-3580 GCA_003510895.1 Candidatus Moraniibacteriota bacterium | reverse complement strand
AGATTCTCCAACAAATTCCAAAGGAATTTTTGCTTCAACTTCTTCTTTCATATTTACTTGAAGAAAATCAATGTGAGAAAATTTTCCACTCATAGTGTCAGTTTGTGTGTCATAGACAAGCACGGGCATTTGTTTGTCCCCTATTTCAATTTCAATAATCGAGTTTTCTCCAGCTTTTTCATAAGCTCGACTAAAATCAAGATATTTTATCCAAAGATTTTCATTGGCTATTCCATGACCATATAGAACAGCGGGAATCAAACCCTCTTTTCTGGATTTTTGCAGTCTCTTTCCTAAGACTTCTCTTTTTGTTGCTTTCAATGCGATTTTACTCATTCTGTTTTATTTATAATTCTTAAAAAAATTGTGAACTTCTAATACATTATCCGCTGAAACAGGTTCGTTTTGAAAAAAAACACTCGCTTCTTTTTTTGTCATATCAGTCAAAACTCCCACCCCAACCATTCCCATAGAATTTTCCGAAACAAAAACCAAGGATGAAACACTGCACTTGTCGCAAGTAAAATGAAAAGTGTTTCTTTTTTGACCAATTTCCAGCACCATTGCATCCTTCTTTGAATACTTCTTATCGCAAACCGGGCATTTGGCAATATGGCCTAAATGATTCAAAGATTTGTTCATAATGACCTGCTTTTTCAATAGTAACACAACTTAAAAAAGATTAAGCTGCTCAAATAAAAGTATCATATCGTCCGCAAAAAGTCAACCACAATCTAAAAATCCTCAAATAACAATTCTTTTTTAGTATTCCTCGTTTCGGATAATACTTTCTTTTCGCGAATAGACATTGCAAAGAATTCCGATAGCGGCAAAAACGGAAATCAACGAACTTCCTCCATAGCTCAAAAATGGCAAAGGAATTCCTGTCACAGGAACAACTCCTATATTCATACCGATATTTATCAAAAATTGAACAAAGAACATTATCAAAATACCCACCGCCAAAAGATAACCAAAGTTATCCGAAGCTATTTGCGCGATTTTTTTTATGCGATAAAATATGACAAAAAATAGGGCGATGACCAACATTGATCCAAAAAATCCCAATTCTTCCGCAATGGAAGCAAAGATAAAATCAGTGTGTTTTTCCGGCAAAAAATTCAATTGCGATTGAGACCCGTGTCCAATGCCTTTTCCCACCATACCGCCCGAACCAACAGCAACGATTGATTGAGCGACATTATAACCGGAACCCATTGGATCGCTTTGCGGATCAATAAAACTAACTAGTCGATTTTTTTGATATTCAGCCAATTGAAACCAGCCAGCAAAAGAAACCAGCATCGCCGAAACAAAAATGATCAGAATTAATTTTTTGCTTAGCCCTGAGACGAGTGTCATCCCAGCCCAAATAGCAAGCAGGATCATAGCGCTTCCGAAATCGGGTTGCTTGATCACAAGCAAGACCATCACTCCTGTCAAAATAAGCGAAGCCACTAATCTGCCCGCCTCTTCCAATTCCATTCTTTTTTTTGAGATGAAACTGGCCAAGAAAATTATAAGAGCTATTTTTGAAATCTCCACCGGTTGCACATTGAAAAAACCAAAACCTATCCAACCGGAAGTTCCACGAACCGTTGTTCCAAAAATAAGCACCAATAATAAAATTCCCAAAACTGCAAAATATATAGTTGTGCTATAGGAACGCAAATAGTGATAATTAGTCAAAGAAAAAAAAATCATTGCGACAATTGCCATAAATGAATAAATTAACTGTTTCCAAAAAACCGACAAACCGGAAGACTCGCTTTCAATATTGGAAATACTATACAAAACCGAAAGACCGATTCCCAAAAGCAACAATGACGCGGACAAAAGAATCCAATCGGCTTTGAATAATTTATTAATCATAAAAAATATAAAAAACTAAATTTTATTCCTATTTTTATCGCTTCTTATTATTTCAATATTGCTGAAAAGGCAATATCTGATCGGGTATATAAGTTTTTGTAAAAGATTGTTCATCGTAAACATTGACTTGAGCTTCGACTTCCATATTTTTTATTTCAGACGACATTTTATACGGCCAAGTTAATTTAAAATCCCTTTCCTCTCCCGACCTAATGGTGTTAATTTGCGTTGAATTCAGG
The DNA here is from genome assembly GCA_003510895.1 of Candidatus Moraniibacteriota bacterium. Taxonomy (GTDB): domain Bacteria; phylum Patescibacteriota; class Minisyncoccia; order Moranbacterales; family GWC2-37-73; genus UBA9338. The sequence goes on along the minus strand of DOKE01000016.1, from coordinate 1,469 downwards.
GCGACTAATTTATTGCTTTCGTCGCGCAAGACAACATCAATCTTGATAGAATTAAAATCAAATTGACTCTGATTTTTCAAAATTCCGTACGCTTCAACGCCAGTTCCATCGGAAATTTCACTGTATCTCTTGTTATATATTTCAAGACGCGGTTTCTGATATTCAGAAAATTTTTCCCATTTAATATTTGAAATATTAAAATCAACAGTTTTGGGAACTTCTCCTTCTTTAACTGACAATCCGCTTATTAAAATATATTTTGTTTCTGCCGGCAAAATAAAATTTTCTCCGTTTTTAGCAATCAAAACATTTCCCGTCTCATTTTTCAAAACAGCTTCATACAAGAAAGCTGACGAACCAACATTATTGTTCGGATTATTTATTTTAATTAAAATATCATAGGTGTTATTACCCCCATAGACAAATTCTTTTTCTTTTATTTCCAAATCATTCACTATTTGAATATCATTGCACGGGACGCAACTTCCCCCGCAATCAATTCCTTTTTCATTTTGATTTTGTTTTCCATCAGAACAAGTCGGTTTCGGAATAATTATTTTATACAAAGAAAATATAATCAAAGAAAATATTATTACATATATGGATATTATAATAATTCTTTTTTTATTTCTTGGATCAAGCATATATATTAATTTTTTTCAATAATTTTAATAATCTTATTCAATCTTACATTTTTTTCCAATAAAAAACACCG
>DOKE01000016.1:506-659 GCA_003510895.1 Candidatus Moraniibacteriota bacterium | reverse complement strand
CCGCAATATTTCATTTTTTAAAAGCAGAGTCCTGGCGACGACCTACTCTCCCTAAATAAATAGGTACCATCGGAGCTGACTGGCTTAACTTCTCTGTTCGGGATGAGAAGAGGTGTTTCCCAGCCGCAAAAGTCACCAGAACACTGCCTTTAA
>DOKE01000016.1:0-444 GCA_003510895.1 Candidatus Moraniibacteriota bacterium | reverse complement strand
ACCAGAACACTGCCTTTAAAATTATAAATGTAGAGCCACAAAAAATAACAACAAAATAAATTCTGTTAATTTTAAGTAATTCTTAACCACTAACCGTAAAAATTAGAAAGATTAATGGATTATATTAGTACTTCTCGGCTGAACCCGTTACCGGGCTTACACCTAAAGCCTATCAACCTAGTATTCTTCTAGGATATCCTGTTGTGCCGAAGCACAACTATTGCCTTATCTTGAGGTGAGCTTCCCGCTTAGATGCTTTCAGCGGTTATCTCGTCCAAACATAGCTACTCGGCAATGCTCCTGGCGGAACAACCGATACACCAGAGGTTTGTTCTTTCCGGTCCTCTCGTACTAAGAAAGAGTCCTCTCAAGCAATCACGCTTACAGCAGATAGAGACCAACCTGTCTCACGACGGTTTGAACCCAGCTCGCGTACCGCTTTAA
>DOKE01000012.1:709-5147 GCA_003510895.1 Candidatus Moraniibacteriota bacterium | reverse complement strand
GCCCAATAAAATTCCATATGATCAAATTCTTGCAAATGCTCGCGATCCATTCCTTCGTTGCGAAAAACTCTTCCAATTTCAAAAACTTTTTCATATCCTCCCACCAAAAGTCTCTTGAGAGCCAACTCCAAAGATATGCGCATATAGAAATCCTGGTCCAAAGCATTGTGATGAGTAATAAACGGCTCCGCTTCCGCTCCACCCGGAATATGTTCAAACACGGGAGTTTGCACTTCCAAAAATCCTTCCCTCAGAAGAAAGTTTCTTACTGTCTGCCAAAAAATATTCTTTTTGCGAAAGAGTTCGCGCGTTTGCGAATTAGTCATTAAGTCCAAATATCTTCTGCGCAAAAGTTCTTCCTCGTCTTTGATTCCAAAATGTTCAGTTGGAATCGGACGAATATTTTTGGAAAGCATTTTCCAATCCATAACCTTAAGCGATTTCTCTTCGGTTTTTGTCAAAAAAAGTTCTCCCGAAACTTGCACAAAATCTCCCGCCTCCACGCTCTTGGAAAAAAGGCGAAACAAATCTTCCGGCATATTCGCTTTGTTGAAAAAAAGTTGCATTTTTCCACTCTCATCTTCAATGTGCGCAAAAGCCGAACCACCCATCGGACGCGTTGAGCGCACTCGTCCGGCTAAAGTAATTTTTTTTCCAACAAGATCATTGAATTTTTCTGAAACTTCTTTATTTGTAAAATTCTTTTCCGATTTTTCCGGATAGGGATCCATTCCAAAATCACGCACTTGTTGCAGTTTATCAAGTTTTGTTTGTAAAATATCTTCTCGCATAAAATCACGTATCACACAGCATAAAACACGCAGTATGAAACATAAGACTTATAAATTATATTATAAATCTACCGCATTTGAAGGAAAAAGGCAACCAAAAGAGCTATCACTAAAAAGCAATAGCTCCATATGCAAAAAGTTTTAATTTTTCGTAAAACTATTTAACTTCCAAGATTTTATACTTAACCGTTCCGGTCGGAACAGTCACTTCGATTTCGTCGCCTTTCTTTTTTCCCATAAAAGCTTTTCCTAATGGAGATTCGTTGGAAATTCTAAAATTAACTGGATCAGCTTCATTGGAGCCGACAATATGAAATTCCATTTTGCTCTTGCTCTTACTAGATGAAACTTCAACAATTGAACTAATCTGAACAAAACCGTTGGATTTGGTTTTTTCCACAAGACGAGAATCTTTGATAATCATTTCCAATTCACTTATTCGAGATTCATTTTCGTTTTGTTGTGATTTAGCTTCTGCATATTCCGCATTTTCACTTAAATCTCCTTGTTCCTTAGCTTCTTTTATGGCTTGGGAAATTTCCTGTCTCAAGATCGTTTTTCTTTCAGTTAACTCGTCCTGAAGCTTTTTAAACCCTTCTTTTGTCAATAATCGTACCATTTTTCTTTTTTTATTAATTAAAAAGGCCGCCGTTCTGCTGGCAAAGCCGCAAAAAAACACATTAACAACGCCTATTTTAGCGCAACAAATAAACTATGTCAACCCTTAGAATAATCCCTTTATTTTATCCACTATTTCGAAACGAACCAGGTCCTTGAACGTTACCAACACCATCAATAAAATCAAAAGCATAAATCCTGCCGTGTGAAAAGCATTTTCCACTTTTTCACTAACCGGAGACCTTTTTATCTTTTCAATGATTATAAACAGAATCCTTCCTCCATCCAATGCCGGGAAAGGCAAAATATTTATTATTCCCAAGTTTATACTAAGCAGAGCCGCAAACCTAAAAAGTTGCACAATCCCCAGGGGAATAACATCTCCCGTATACACCGCTATTCCAACTATGCCAGTTAGTTCTATCCCTGAAGCATTTCCGATAAAAAGCTGACGGAAAGTTTCAAACATCAACAGCAAAACATTTCCCATTTCAATCAAGCCATAATAAGCCGCCTTGAAAAAAGAATATCTGACAATTTCAACTTGCGAAAGACCGATTCCCAAGGCTCCTTGACCTTCAATTTTGTCTTCTCTCGGTATTCCGCTAAATTCAATAATATCTTCTCCTCTTTTTATTTCAAGCATCACTTCTTTGCCTCGATTGCTGTTGATATAATCTTGAACATCTTCAATTTTTTGAAAAACAATTTCACTATTTTTTCCGCCGGACAAAATTTCATCTCCAAGTTTTATGCCGATATTTTTAGCCGGAGAATTTTCCGCCACCGAACTGATTAATATTTTTGAATTCTGCAAATTTCCTTCCGGAACTTCTTGATATGTTCCAATCATCAACCCGGCGGAAAAAAGCGCCCAGGCCAGAATAAAATTCATCGCAACACCGGCTGCCAAAACCTTGATTCTTTTCCAAGCCGACTTGCTGGCAAAACTATCCGCATCACCTTTCCCGCTTCCGTCTTCCCCTTTTATTTTCACAAAACCTCCGATTGGAAACCAGTTCAAAGAATAAATCGTATTTTTTGTTTCCACCTCCTTGCTTCCTCTGACAAAATTCCATTTTTTATTTTTATCATCCCTATAAATACCAATGAAACGAGGAGGAAAACCGAATCCAAATTCGTGAGCAGTAATTCCATTTCGACGAGCCACCAAAAAATGACCCAATTCATGGACAAAAACCAAAACACCAAGTATTAAAATAAAAATTAAAACAGCCATTTGATTGATTTATAAATTATACTGTCATCACCTCTTGTTCTTTTTTCTCTCTCACTTCTTCAATTTTTTTGTTATATTCATCAATAACGCCTTGCAATTTTTCTTTAGCCTTAAATTTTCCATCCTCGGTAATTTCTCCATTTTTTTCCATTTCCTGAATTTCCTTCCAGGCTTCTTCTCGAATATTACGCAATGAAATACGCGCCTCTTCAGACTTTCCATTCATCACTTTCACAATTTCCTTCCTTCTTTCTTCCGTAAGAGCCGGAATGGAAATTCTGATCAATATTCCATCATTCGTCGGATTAAATCCCAAATCGGATTCCCGAATAGCTTTTTCTATCGGTCCCAAAGCTCCTCTGTCCCAAGGCTGGATTGCAATAAGCCTGGCTTCCGGAGTGTTAATGCTGGCAATTTGTTTAAGCGGAGTTCTAGTTCCATAATAGTCCACTGAAACATCCTCCACCAAAGATGGCGTGGCTCTGCCGACGCGAAGTTTTCCAAATTCAAATTTCAAATGTTCAATCGCTTTTTCCAAATCAGTTTTTTTTCTAGAAATCACAGCTTCGTACATATTTTTTCTTTTTTAATATTATTAATATCTTATCTAATAATTTCTCAACCCCGCATATATTATAGACGGATTTGTGATATTGTAAACCACTGCGCTAACATCCTTGTTAGCGTCTAATTGAAACGTTGACCATTGCCTTCCTTCGTCAACGGATTTATAAATCGCTTTTTCGGAAACATAAATTATTTCCCTGGAATTTCTCGGATTTATTGTCAAAGATCTGATGGGAAATTTTTTGGAACTTTCCAAAATATTCACCGCTTGCCAATCATCTCCATAGTTCCTGCTCTTTGCCAATCCGTTTTTCAATCCAATATACACCGTTCCTGACAAGAAAGGATCCGCCACAACAGAAAAAACACTCTGACCATTCATTGTTGTGTTTATTTTCTCGCTGAGATTTTCGAAATTTTTTCCAGCATCTTTTGTTCGCAAAAATCCTCTTTGAAAAACTCCGAAGTATACCACGTTGGAATTGGAAGAATCAAAAGCAATGCTGTTGACGGGAGTTTCCGCTTTATACAAGTTGTGCCAAGAAGCGCCGGCATCGGTTGTTTTGAAAATCATTCCCTCGCTGGTTCCGGCATACAAAACAGTTGGATTTCTTTTGTCTATCACCAAAGCAGAAATCACGGTTCCATCCGAAGGTTCAGTATAAATTTCTTTCCATTCTCCTTCTTTTTCAATTTTTTTGTATATTTTTGCGCGACCATTCAAAACTCCACTGGCATAAATAACATCGGGAGTTTTTGGATCCAAAGCCAGTCCATAAACTTTTTCTGGAAAATTCATTTGCGCCCAAGTTTCCGCTCCGTCGCGAGAAATAAAAATTCCATTTTTTTCCGAACCTAAATATATGATGTTTTCATCAAAAGGATCAATCGCCATTGAAAGCGCGTTAACCGAAGAAATCGTTTTTTTGTCATCCACTTTTGTCTTCGCTTCCCAACTGACTCCGCCATCCAAAGTCTTAATCACGGAAGCCTTGGAAATTGAGTTGCTGTTTTCCGGAACAACCGGATTGCTCAAACTGCAACCGGACAAAAAAATTGAAATTATTGCCAACAAAAATACGCCTGCTACTTTTTTCATATTATAACTTTTAAAATTTTATTCTCTGACAATCTTAATTTATCTTTCTGAATTATACCACAAATTTTCAAAAAACGCTTTTTGAGATATGAAAAAAGGGCATTGTTCATAGTTACGAACAAT
>DOKE01000012.1:470-630 GCA_003510895.1 Candidatus Moraniibacteriota bacterium | reverse complement strand
CCTCGGTTGAGTTTTCAAAGATCAATACTCTCTCGAAATCAAGTCATTTTCCCCGTTGGGAATTGAGAGTTTAGCATAAAGCTTTTTCTCATTAATTTAGACTCTGCTGATTTTAAGAAAGAAGACAGGTTCAATACGGGCGGGCATCCTCAATTTAGGA
>DOKE01000012.1:0-404 GCA_003510895.1 Candidatus Moraniibacteriota bacterium | reverse complement strand
CCTCAATTTAGGATGATTAGCCGCCGAGGGAGGCCAAGGTGCAGCAGATGCTGCCGGCAGAGACCAGGGCACGGGCGCCGGTGATGGTCGTAATTTTACACAAACATTTAAGCTGCATTCGCATACGCATTTTCTCCTTTTTTTCGCCAACTCTCGGATGAGTCGGCTTCATTTGAGTTTTCCTCTAGCTTGTGGCTAGAGAGTTTAGGTTGCTACTACCTTCTTTGAAAATTTTTAAAAAAATAAAAGAACTACTTCTTAAAAAAACATTGATAGCTAAATGATATAAAAAAATCATTTAACTGTCAATTATTTAGTATAGCATATAGAAAAATATTTGTCAAGTATTTTTTTGACAAATATATATCCACCAAGATATGGCTTATTTAAAGTGAAAATAAAGA
>DOKE01000010.1:23777-31570 GCA_003510895.1 Candidatus Moraniibacteriota bacterium | reverse complement strand
GGTACGTTACCTGGTACGTTACTCGTTTACCACGATAAAACTATGAAAAAAGGAAAAAAGTATTCAGTTGCGGCTGAAAAAGTGGAAAAAGGAAAGCAGTATGGAATCGATGAAGCAATCGCTCTTATCGGGGAAACAAAAGTTGCAAAGTTTGATGAATCTGTCGAGGCTCATTTCAAATTGGGAATCGATGTTAAAAAAGATCAGGTGCGTGGAACAGTTGTTCTTCCATATGGAACCGGAAAAACCAAGAAAGTGGCTGTAGTAACTTCAACAAAAGAAAAGGAAGCCAAAGATGCGGGAGCTGACATCGTGGGAGGAGAAGAACTTATTGAAAAAATTAAAAATGGAAAAGCTGGAGATTTTGATGTTGTGGTGGCTACTCCGGAAATGATGCCGAAACTTGCTCAGGTGGCTAAAATTTTGGGACCAAAAGGTTTGATGCCAAGCCCAAAGACTGAAACTGTTACTGACAAAATCAAGGAAGCGGTGGAAAGTTTGAAAAAAGGAAAGTCAGCCTTCAAAAATGACAATACTGGCAATGTGCATCAAGTGGTGGGAAAAATATCTTTTGAAGCAGCCAAACTCAAAGAAAATCTTGAAGCGATGATTGAGGCGGTTGAGAAAGCCAGACCAACCGGATCTAAAGGAACTTATATTAAATCAATTACTATTTGTTCCACAATGGGACCGGCAATTAGAATTAGCAAATAAGGTTGAATCTTGTTTTAAAAAATCCTCGTTGAAAAAACGGGGATTTTTGTTGCAAAAAAATTGACGAATCGATGGAATGGTGCAAGAATTAACCAACAAAAAGAAGATGGTTTTTTTTAGTTTCTTTAACAATAAAATTTTTGAAATGAGGAGGAGGACATGATTAATGAAAAAGCAGTGGACGTAGTGGTTATTGACCCGAGTCAAATAACGAAAGACAGAATGAAGGAATTGGGCACCCAGCTTATCGGGGTCATTTCCGTCAATGGAAGGGAGTGTCCTATTATTGTTTGTCCAAAGTGCCATTTCCCAAAATTACTTGATTGTGGATGTGACAGTTGTCACAAAAGACAGCTTGAGAAAAAATTTCTTGAAATAAAATCAGCCATCAGCAAGGCATCAGCGGAACTTACCACTGTTTTGATGTTATAAATAAAGAGATAGTGATGAAATAGTAGTGTTTTTCAGAAGTCGTCTGTGGTATTATCATGGACGGCTTTTTTCAATTTTTTTCGCTTCTGATAATGTTTGAAAAAATGCTATTTTGTGGTCTAATTTTAGTTTGTTTTGACTTAAAATAAAAAAGAAACTATTATTAAAAAATAAATTTGATAATTTGAAGTATGAAATTAATCTTAGGTTTGGCTGGCGAGGCGGCCAGCGGTAAGGGAGCGGTTTCCAAATATTTGCAAGAAAAATATGGCGCAAAATGCTATCGCTTTTCTGATTTTTTGCGCGCAACTTTGGGCGTTTGGCATCTGGAAACGAGTCGGGAAAATTTAGCCAAACTTTCTTTGATAATGCGCCAAGGATTTGGCGAAGATGTTTTCTCCAAGGCTTTATCCAGGGAAATTTCCAAAAGCGAGGGAGAAATTTTTGTTTTTGACGGTATCAGGAGAATTTCAGATATTGAATACATTAAAACCATAGAAGGTTTTAAATTTGTTTATGTGGAAACTAGTTTGAAAAAAAGATATGAAAGAATCATTGAACGCGGAGAAAATGTTGATGAAAGCGGAAAAACTTTTGAGCAATTTAAGAAAGATCACGAACTGGAAACGGAAGTCGGAATTCGAGACCTAAAAAAGCATGCCGATATTGTAATTGAAAACAATGGGACGTTGGAATATTTGTATGAACAAATTGATGATTTGGTTAAAGATGCCTAAAATGACATTAAAAAACGGTCGTATGCAAATGGTAAGTCGGCGTTTTTGGTAATGATTATAATTCCTAACCGGCTTCTGGGTCGCGGTTGATTGGATTTTTCGGGGGTGGTATAATGGAAGAGCAATTAAATTAGCTTAAAGTAAATAGAATATATGGTTAGCAAGGAAAATCCGAAAACAAAGAGAATGACTTGGGATGAAACTTTTATGAATTTGGCGATTATGGTTTCTAAGCGAGCAGCTTGTAAATTTCATGAAACCGGATCAGTTTTTGTGGATAAAAACAAAAGAATTGTTTCAATGGGATACAATGGTCCGACCGAGGGTGATTTGCATTGTGTAGATGTTGGGTGCGCCAAGATCGATGGTGATCCGCAAACCGGAAAATTGAAACGATGTCGGGGAGCGCATGCGGAAGTCAATGGAATAATTAATGCGCAAGACAGCACTAGGTTACGCGGAGCTACTTTATATTCAGTGCTATTTCCTTGTTATGATTGTATGAAAGCGCTGAACAATGCTGGCATTAAAGAGATTATTTATTTAAAAAGTTATGAAAGGATTCAAACTGGAGGAGAAAAAATGGAGGAAGAAAACGAGTCTTTGGAATTGGCTGAGAAAAGGGGAATAGAAATTAGAAAATATGATGGAGATATTTTTATTAAAGGCGCAAATGATTCAACTGAAAATGAAAAAGATAAGTATTGTTGCAGTTCTTGTAATTAAAATATTGAGATAAAAATATGAAAAATGAAAAACATTCTGAATATCAATATCTAGATTTAATGCGTGAAATTATTGAAAATGGAGCGGAACAAGTTGATGCTGGAACGGGAGTAAAAACTTACAGTCTATTTGGCAGGCAATTGCGATTCGATTTAAATAAAGGATTCCCTCTTCTAACAACAAAAAGAGTTTACTGGAAGGGTGTTTTGCAAGAGCTTTATTGGTTTGTGTCCGGACAATCAAATATAAAATATTTGGTGGATAATAATGTTCATATTTGGGATGATTATCCATACAGAATTTATAGGGAAAAAATAGAAAAAGGAACAGAGTCGGAAATGACAAAAGAGGAGTTTATCCAAAAGATAAAAGATGATAATGAATTTGCAAAAAAACATGGTAATCTGTCGCACGTTTATGGAGATATGTGGAGACATTGGCCAGCATCAAATGGTCGCAAGATTGACCAATTGCAATGGATAATTAATAATGTTCGAAAAGACAAAAGTACCCATAGCGCATTATTAACTGCTTGGAATCCGGAATTTTTGTATGAAATGGCAGCGCCAGGTCAGGCTTGTCGTTTTCCAATTTGTCATAATATGTTTCAAATAAATGTGAATAACGGAAAATTATCATTGCAACTATATCAAAGAAGCGCGGATATTTTTTTGGGCGTACCTTTTAATATTGCCAGTTATTCTTTGTTGGCTATGATTCTTGCGCAAATTACTGGTAATAAGTTTGGCGAATTTGTTCTTACTTTTGGTGATGTGCATATTTATGAAGACCATTTTGATGCTGCCAAGGAACAGCTCAAGAGAGAACCGTATGATTTTCCAAAAGTAAAGATAGATGATTCCATAAAAGAAATTGATGATTTCACTCCAGAAAAAGTTGAACTTGTCGGTTATAAGTCATACGAGACAATCAAAGCATCTCTTTCTCCAACAGGGGGGATTGTTGATAAAACATGGAAAAAATTTGTTCAAGATTCTAAGAAAAATTTAAAATAGTCTATGATTTCAATAATTGTCGCTGTTGGTAAAAACAATTCAATTGGAAGAAATAATAAGTTGCTTTGGAATTTACCTAATGACTTGAAACATTTCCAGAAAATTACTTCCGGGCATATTGTGATTATGGGAGACCGAACATATGAATCAATTGGCAGGCTTCTTCCGAACCGCAGAAATATCATAGTGTCTTTAAAGGAGGGATATGTGGTTAAAGGAGGTGAAGTGATAAATTCTTTGGAAAAGGTTTTGAATGAATACAAAAAAGTTGATGAGGAAGTTTTTGTGATTGGTGGAGGAATTATTTATAGACTATCTCTTCCGTTTGCAGATAAATTATATGTAACCTTGGTAGATGATGAACCACAAGATGCCGATACATTCTTTCCGGATTACTCGGAATTTAAAAATATTGTAAACAAAGAAGATCAAGAGGAAAATGGGGTTAGGTATTCGTTTTTGGAATTAACTAAATAAAAAATAAATTTATATGAAATACGAAGTTGAAATAAAAAGCTTATTACAGACAAAAGAAAATGCCGATAAATTAAGGAAAAAATTGGTTGAACAGAGTATTGAATTAGCTAACAAATACAGTCAGCTTAATCATTATTTTTTGAGCAATGGTGATTTTGCTAAATTGGAAGAAAAATTACTGTCCTTGTTTGATGATGAAGAGAAAAAAAAATTGAAAAAAATATTGGAAAAGGGCAAAGGACATTCCATACGAACCAGGGAGATGAATAGGGAAGTTTTTTTTGTTGTGAAAGCCTCGGTGGATGATACAACTTCTTCAAATGGAATTTTGCGGATGGAATTTGAAGAAAAAGTTAAAATTGCAATGGATGAACTTGATAAAATTATTGAAGACGCGGGGTTTGAATATCAGGCGAAATGGTCTAGAGACAGAGAGGAATATAGTAAGGGTGATTTTTATATCACAATAGATAAGAATGCGGGATATGGATATTTATCGGAATTTGAAATTCAGACAGAAGATAAAGATAAATTGCTTGAAGCAAAGCAGCGAATATTGAATTTTATGAACGAACTTGGTTTAAAAGAGCTTCCTCAAGATAGACTTGAAAGGATGTTTGAATTTTATAACGAGAATTGGCGGGATTATTATGGAACGGAAAATGTTTTTAATATAGAATAAGAATACAACTTTTTTATGACAAAATATATCCCGGTTATTGGAATGGAAATTCATATTGAGCTTAAGACTGAGTCCAAGATGTTTTGTGATTGTAAAAATGGAATGGGTTTGGAAACCGAGCCGAATGTGAATATTTGTCCGGTTTGCACAGGACAGCCGGGGACGCTTCCGGTGCCAAACAGAAAGGCGATTGAATTTGTTCAATTAGCTGGCCTGGCTTTGGATTGCGAGCTCAATTTGAAGTCAAAGTTTGATCGCAAAAATTATTTTTATCCTGATATTCCAAAGGGTTATCAAATTTCTCAATTTGATCAACCATTGTGCGGGAAGGGAAATTTAGAAATATATGTGTCAGGCGACAAAGAACAAATGACAAAAAATATTGGTATTACTAGAATTCATTTGGAGGAAGATACTGGAAAGCTGGTTCATCCCAAGGGAGCAAATTATACATTGGTTGATTTCAATCGCGCCGGAGTTCCGTTGATGGAGCTGGTGACGGAGCCGGACATAGAAGATGGAACGCAGGCTCGTATTTTTTGTCAGAAGCTTCAGCAAATTTGTCGTTATTTGGAAATTTCCGACGCGGATATGGAAAAAGGGCATATGCGATGCGAAGTTAATTTGTCGCTGCATAAAGAAGGAGAAGAAAAACTTTCCGGAATAAAAGTGGAAGTGAAAAATATCAACTCTTTTCGTTTTGTCGAAAAGGCGATTAATTTTGAAATTAAAAGGCAAACTGAAATTTTGGAAAAAGGTGAAAAAGTTATTCAAGAAACTCGCGGTTGGGATAGTGTGAAAAATCAAACTGTTTCTCAGCGAAAGAAAGAATCTGCGCACGATTATCGCTATTTTCCCGAGCCGGATATTCCGCCAATGGAATTTACAAAAGAATATGTTGAAGAGTTAAGATTAAGACTTCCGGAACTTCCTGATGAAAAAATCAAAAGATTTTCTGAGCAATATAATCTTTCCAAAGAAAACATTTCTGTTTTGACTTCGGAAAAAGGATTAGCGGAATATTTTGAAAATGTTATTAGTGAGGTTTCTGAAAAAATTAAATCCAAAGAAATTTCTTCTTTGGAGGAGAAAGTTTTCGCTTTGGCAGCCAATTATATTGCCACAGAATTGAGGAAGAATATGACAGAAAATCAACAGACTATCAAGGATATTAAAATTACTCCGGAAAATTATGCTGAATTTGTTGGTATTGTCGCTGATGGAAAAATAAATTCCAGCGCGGCGCAATCGGTTTTGAAAGAAATGTATGCGACCGGAGGAGATCCCTCGCGAATTATAGAAGAAAAAAACTTAATGCAGACAAATGATGTTTCTGAATTGGATGGTTTGATAGATCAAGTTCTGGAAACTAACGCTAAATCAGCAGAAGACTACAGAGCTGGCAAGGAAAATGCTATAAAGTTTCTTATGGGACAGGTGATGGCGATTTCCAAAGGAAAAGCCAATCCGCAGGTTGTTATGGAATTATTAAAGGAAAAATTGGGAAAATGAGGCAGATATTTTCAGTGATTTGTGTTGTTTTTGAAGATATTGTATAATTAAGTTATGAAGAAAATGGAGCACAAGAAAATAGCTCTACAAAAAAGTGATCTAAGAAATCGCCCATAGTGGGTGATTTTTTTTAAAGTTCTTTTTATTAACAAAAACCAGGGGAGGTGGAGATATGGCAAGAGTGGGACTTCCTAGATCATTGGCGAGGTGCGGGTGTGGTGGATTGAAAGTACAGGATGTTTCTTGGGAACCTCCGTATTGGACTCGATATGTTCCATACGTTGAGGGGGCAAGAGCGGTGGATTTGCCAAAAGAGAAATGTCCAATGTGCGGAGGGGATAATAAAATCCTCATCGGATCATTTTTCGCATTTTCTGTTCTCGCTGCAGGATTGCCCCAAGGCGCGTAGGTTTCAAAAAATGTTTGTTGTGTATGGCAAAGCATACAAAAAGGACTGGGAAAATTCTCAGTCCTTGATTATTTTTCCAAAAATTTTTGTGTTTCTTTTTCTATCTTTTTGTAATTATCTAACCAAATAATTCTTTTATCTTTTTTGAACCAAGTCATTTGGCGTTTGGCGTAGTTTTTTTCCGCTAAATATATTTTTTCATTCAATTCTTCTTTGGATTCAATATTTCCTTTCAAATATTCCGGAATTAGATTGTAGCTAAGTCCGAAGCTTTGAATTTTTTTCCAACTCACGCCTTGTTTATGAATTTTTTCAACCTCTTCTATCATTCCCATTGAAAATCTCTTTTCGACATTTTTCCGAATCCGTTCATCAAGTCTTTCTTTATCTCGTTGAATTCCGATTTGGAGGAATTTTAATTCATTCCGGATCTTTCCTTGGTGAGAGGAAGAGGCAGGAGGAAGCGCGGGAACTTTTCCGATTGATTTACAAATTTCAATCGCGCGAATCAGTCGGACTTTATTTTTCGCGTCAATATTAGCAGCTCTTTCTGGATCGATCTTTTTTAGTTTTTGAAATAATTTTTCTGCGCTTTGTTTATCCAGTTCTTCGCGAAGTTTCCAGTCCGGTTTTACTTCAGGAAAATCAACATTGTCAACAACAGCTTTGATCCAGAATCCGGTTCCTCCGCAAATAATGGGGAGTTTTTTTCTCGACAAAATGTTTCTAATAACTTTTTCCGCGTCATGCTTGAATTTAGCCGCATTATAATCCGTATTGGGAGAAACGATGTCGATTATATAGTGAGGCACGTCTTCGCTGCAATAGGGTCTTAATAGTTTGTTTTTAGATTGTAAATTTTCTTTTTGATTTTTACATTCTGATTTCGGAACCTTTCCGCTGCCAATGTCCATTCCGCGATAAATTTGTCGGCTGTCGGCGGAAATAATTTCACCGTCAAATTTTTTGGCAAGCTGAATTGCCGCAGCAGATTTTCCCGATGCAGTGGGTCCTAAAATTACAACTATTTTATTCTCCAATTCATTGATCATTTCAAAAGTTATGCTAATTTACGCATATGCGTAAAT
>DOKE01000010.1:23478-23704 GCA_003510895.1 Candidatus Moraniibacteriota bacterium | reverse complement strand
GCATATGCGTAAATTAGTAATATGGTTTCAGATTAAAAATTTAGGGTAAAATTCCTTCCAAATTCCAAATGTTGGCTTTGGTTATTTTCACTTTGATTATTTTTCCGACCAAATTTTTTCTTTTTGAATTTATTCTAACATTTTTTCCGGTTCTGGTTTTTCCGAAATAGTTTTCGGATTTTGTGAAATCTATCAAAACTTCTATGGTTTTTCCAATATATTTTTT
>DOKE01000010.1:23266-23412 GCA_003510895.1 Candidatus Moraniibacteriota bacterium | reverse complement strand
TTTCCAATATATTTTTTGTTGTTGGCAAGAGCTGTTTTTTTGAGAATTTCGTTGAGATATTTCATTCGTCGCTCTTTTTCTTTTTTCGAAACGTCGTCTTTCATTTTCCAAGCAGCGGTTCCGGGGCGGGGAGAAAATTGTCCGAA
>DOKE01000010.1:16108-23202 GCA_003510895.1 Candidatus Moraniibacteriota bacterium | reverse complement strand
CGGGGAGAAAATTGTCCGAAAAATACCAAATCATATTTCACCTTTTTCATTATGCTGGCGCTATCTTCAAATTGTTTTTTTGTTTCTCCCGGGAAGCCGACAATGATATCGCTGGTGATTGCGAAAAGACAATCGGGCTTATGTTTCTTGAAGGAATTTTTTATTTTTCGGATGATTTTTAAATAATCGCTAGCGGTATATTGGCGATTCATTTTTTGCAGGACTTTGTCATTTCCTGCTTGAACTGGCAAATGAAAATTTTCGCAAACTTTTTTACATTGAGCCACTGTTGTAATCATTTCATCCGTCACATCTTTCGGGTGGCTGCTGACAAAACTGATCCAGAATTTTCCTGGAAGGGCGTTGATTTTTCTGAGAAGTTTTGAAAAATTAATTTTTTGGATTCCCTCACCCCTAACCCCNNCAGACGAGATTGAAAAGGGGATTCCGGGTTTATGTTTTTTAAACTCGCTGCGGATTTTTTGGATAAGTTTCAAATAATGATCATGCGTATACCTCCTGTTCATTTTTCTTAGCACCTCATCATTTCCTGCCTGAAGTGGAAGATGGATCCATTCGCAAACTTTCTTGCATTGAGCTGTGACTTCAATCAATTCATCGCTCATATCCTTGGGATGAGATGAGACATATGAAATCCAAAACTTTCCAGTAATAGAATTTATTTTCTTCAATAATTCAGGAAAATATATTGTATCTGAATTTTCTTGATGGACTTGATGGACTTTACGAACTTTATGAACTTGCGAAGCATAACTATTAACATTTTGTCCAAGCAGGATAATATGTTTTCTTCCGGTTTTTATTAAATTTTTTATTTCATTAATTATTTCATTGGCTGGTCGAGAAACTTCGCTTCCGCGGGCATAGGGAACGACGCAATAGGAGCAGAAGTTGTTGCAGCCGGTCATAATAGGAACAAGAGCGGTAAATTTATTTTCATATTTTGGTCTGATATTGAAATAAGATAACAATTTTTTATTATTGGAAGAATAAAGAGTCGGGCGGTGAGCAGCAAGTTCTTTTTTGCTTAATACTTTCTTCATTATGCTTTCTACTTTTTCGGGGAAGTCTTTGATTTCCGTGAAAAGATCTACGCCTTTCATTCTCTTATGAACATCTCTTCTGTTAGCTAGGCAGCCGGTGATGACTATTTTTATTTGAGGGTGGTCTTTTTTTAAATTGCGAACCAATCCAAAAACACGATCTTCCGCCATTTGTCGGATGCCGCAAGTGTTGATTATGAAAACATTTAGTTGGCTTAGGATTTCAGGAGTCAAATTTTGCTCAGCATTAAAAATTGGCTTTTGAAAGCCATTATTTTGCATAAACGAATCAATCCGTTCGCTATCGGAAAAATTCATTTGACATCCGAATGTTTTTATGTAATAATACATAGAAGTTCTTTTATATCAGCTGTATCAACGTGACGCATAATGCAGAGAGAGCGTATGTGTCATTCTACATCAAAAAAGCAGAGAAAACAAGGGAGAGAGAGTATGAAGGAAGAGAGGGAGCGAGAAGTAGAAAGTTTTGTGAGAACTTTTTTAAGGCTCTTAATAGTAAGTCCTGAAACAGAAACAAGCGATCGACGAGAAGACCGCTTGTTCTTGATCAAGCTTATGAAGAGGGCGGAAATTTTCGGAATTCAGAATAAAGTGGCTCTAACAGTTTTGGATGAGCTGCACCGAATAAGAGTTGGACATCATAATGAAGATGCTTTGTATAATCTCTTGGCTATTATCTTGGGGAATAACGGACACGGAATGAAATTTTCCCCAGCAGTGAGCGCCGAAATTTCCAAGATGAAAAAAAAGAGAAGGTGGCGGAAGTTATCGCCAAATTCTCCTTCGAGAATTCTTTTACAGGTTTGATATTACCTGATAAAAAATATCAAAAAAGCCGAGTTCCAAATGGGACCCGGCTTTTAAAATTGCAAAAAATAATACTTAAAATTATTTTTTAGCGTCTATTTCTTTTTTTATTTTTTCCACAAACTCATTCAGTGGAAGTGTTTCTTGTTTTTTATCTTTATGTTTTCGAATGGCGACAGTTTCAGATTCCACTTCTTTTTCTCCAACCACAATCATATAGGGAATTTTTTGTTTTTCCGCTTCGGCAATTCTTTTTCCCAGGCTTTCCGCTTCTAAACTTATTTCCACGCGAATGTTATTTTCTGAAAGTTTTTGTTCTATTTTTTTGGCATAGTTTTCAAATTTTTCAGAAATAGGAATAATTTTCACTTGAATCGGAGAAAGCCAGAGTGGGAAAGCGCCGGCGAAGTGTTCAATAAGCAGCATCATAAATCTTTCATATGATCCGAGGATTGCGCGATGAACCATAACGGGATTATTTTTTTCTCCGTTACTATTAATATAAGTTAGGTCAAATCTTTTTGGAGTGGCGAAATCTAATTGCACAGTTGGGATTTGAATTTCTCTTCCCATAGAATCTTTGAACATAAAATCAAGTTTTGGTCCATAGAGAGCTGCTTCACCTTCGCGCTTCTTGGCATTTAGACCCATTTCATCAGAAATTTCCTGAAGCATTTGTTCGCATTTATCCCAATCAGCAGGTTCTCCAATATATTTTTCTTGATGAGCATAATCTCTGACAGACAGAGAAACCCAATGATTTCCCCAGAGTCCAAGAGCGCTGTAGAAATCTTTTATTATTTTTATCATATTAGACACTTCTTCTTTTACTTGATCGACTCTGCAAAAAGAATGTCCATCTTCAATTGTGATTGCATATACTCTGGATAAACCGCCAACTTCACCTGTTTTTTCGGCGCGATATTGCTTATCTGATTCCATATATCTTATAGGCAAATCCTTGTAGGATCTTGTTTTTGAAGCGTAAATTTGCGTATGATGCGGGCATTGAACCGGCTTTAAAACAAAGTTATGTTTTTTTTCCGAGGTAACATGGAATAATTCATCGCCAAATTTTTTCGCGTGTCCGGATGTTTCAAAAAGTTCAAGTTTAGCTAGCGATGGCGCTGATACTTTCTGAAATCCATATTTGCGGCAAACACTTTCAATATGTTTTTGTAATTCATCTTTAATAATTGTTCCCTTTGGAGTGTAGAGAGGAAGTCCTGGTCCAACCAAATCGGAAAAACAAAATAAGTCCAATTCTTTGCCAAGCTTTCGATGATCTCTTTTTTCCGCCTCTTCTTTTTGTTGAAAATATTGTTTTAATTCTTTTTTGTCATTAAAAATTATCCCGTAAATTCTTTGAAGTTGGATATTTTTTTCATCGCCTTTCCAATAAGCGCCGGAAATTCTTGTCAGTTTGAAGGCGTCAGTCCTGATTTCTCCAGTTGAATCAATATGCGGTCCGCTGCAAAGATCGACAAAGTTTCCAGTTTTATAGAGCGTAACATTTTCGTTTCCTTCAGATTGCAAATCTTTTATTATTTCCAGCTTGTAATTCTGATCAGCTTTTTGAAAATGTTCGGCAGCATTTTTCGCGGAAGTTTCTTGTTTTTCAAAAGGATAGTTGTCTTTAATTATCTTTTTCATTCTTTCTTCCAAGAGAGGCAAATCCTCGGGAATTAGAGTGCGGGGAAGCTCAAAGTCATAGTAGAATCCGTTTTCAATGGCTGGTCCCATTCCAAATTTGGTTTCCGGAAACATTTCTAAAACTGCCGCCGCGAGAATATGGGCGGTTGAGTGACGAAGAAGGTTGAGCTTGTCTATGTTGTTTTCCATAAAAATAGAGTTAGATGAATTATAAATATTTTTTTAATTTCTAATAACTAATTCCTAATTTCTAATTAAATAACAATGTAAAAATGTCAAAATTTTGTCATTGGAAAATTGGAAATTGTTTAGAAATTAAAAATTAGAAATTTACAATTTGGGCAAAAAAATAGAGCCAAAATAAAATAGGAGAATGAAATTCATATCGAGGTCTAACTATAATAATGTTAGACGGTTCCACTCGATTTCCCATATTATCTGGGCACTTTGCGCGCTTGTTCGTAAGCAGCTTAAGCGGAGATTTTTGGTGCGAGGTGGTAATTCGCAATCTCATTAAATTCATCTTTTAAATATAGAACTATTTTCAGCATACTGCAATATTGACATTTTTGCAATTTGGGTGTATAATTACAGGTTCTTTCTAAATATGGAAAGAACCTCTACTCCGGGGCGAGGAGTGAAAAAAATCGGGCAAAATGAGCCTGAAAGGAGAACGCAATGGGCACGACAAAAGAAGTTCTTGAAAAATTGAGAGGAATTGATGGTCCGAAACTGCTTGCGATTGTGGACGGTTTTGGGGGCAGAGAAATGCTGGACGCGTGGCTTCGCGGTGAGCTGAAGATGACGCTTGAAGAAATCATCAAAAAACTTATTGACAAAAACGGCCGCTTGATTCCGGCAAGGGAATTGATTGAAAATGTCTGCGATCCGAACAAGAATTTTTCGCTAACTCAACCCCGGATTGATTATAAGGAGCGGTTGGCTCGTATTATCAAGTTTTTTCCGAAAGGGATGAAGTTTTCTTCCCTTGAGCAGTTCATCGGGCAAAGTGAAAGCTTGTTCGAGCAGATGAGAAGCGATCTGCTTCTTTCTAATCTGCTTAACGGAATTTGGCTTCCGACCTGCTTTCCGCAAATGGAAATCAGGGATTATGGAAAAACCTTGGAAGAAGTTTTTATTCTTGCGGCTAAAGAATCATATCGCAAGGAATTCCCCAAGCGAAGTTTCAATAACTATCGCAAAGGAGAATTGGCTGGCAAGGTGGAAATCATTGTTGGCAGTCGACACGAGAAGCTTTTCGCAAAAATAGCAGAAGGTCCTGTGGTGGGAATTCAGTTTTTTCCGACACAAGGATTTTCCATTGATGCGAGCAGGCAGCAGATGTCGGTATTACCCGAATCGTTGCTACTTTCTGGCGGTATCGATATTATGACGGCAGTTGCGATGTATCCGGATGTGCTGGGGAAAGATTTTAACACTCCAGGATATCTCTGCGCTGCAAATTCGTGGCGGTCTGCAGAGTACTCGCTCTATGCGGGGGCTCATGACGGCGACTTCGGCTTCGGCGACTCCGACGATCTTTTCGGCGCGGACGCCCGCTTCTCGTCCGGCTTGCTCTTCATCGGGTAGTGTGCCATTGATGTTTTGTTTCTTGTATCTTGGACTGGAATTTTGGTCCTTGGCATTTCGATTTTTTTTAAACGCGTATTACCTGATGGTACTGCGCGTTTTCTTTTTTTGAAATTTTTTGATATACTGATAAATGAAAATAGGTTAATGAATCTTAATTTACGGATTGAGGTCACCGAAATCCTATGATTCTTCATAGAGCATCAGAATCTTATAATCGTGTTTCTTTAAACTTTTAGATTGTAAGAGTGTATGCGAAGAACTTAGACACTACTTGTTTCTTTTTGGCGCTCATGAGGGGCGGAATAAAATTCAGGAGATGACACTTTTTCATCTCTGGTGAAATGGATGGAAAGAAACAAATTCATGGCAGTCTGCAGAGTACTCGCTCTATGCGAAGGCTAATGACGGCGACTTCAACTTCGACAACACCGACAATCTTTTCGACGCGAACGACAACTACTCGTCCGGCTTGCTCTTCATCGGGTTGTGTCTATTTACCAAAAGAGCTCCTTTGCGGAGCTCTTTTATTCTGTTAATTCAGTGATTTTTGCCAACCACCGAGCATGCGTCCTATTTCCTGAAGTTGTTTCTGGATAGCTATATATTTTTTCGTATCAAGCATTTTGATATCATTTGCAATACGAATGAATATCTTGAGCGCATCGAATTTTATATTAGCTTGCTTGATGAAAATTTGTTTTTCACTTCTTGGTGCGCTAGAAGCGTTGAGTAATAATTCTAAGGTTTCAATGATATATTCTTCACATTTGCCGCCTAAAACATACCTGTCTTTCTTGGGAAACAGCTTGGAATATTCATAAAATGTTTTATAAAGAATATAAACTTTTTTGATTATAGGAATCTCATTATTTGCATAAGAATTCATGATATATGTACGATGAAATAATTAGTTTTGAAAACATTTTCCAGTCTTGGAAAATGTTTAGAAATGGAAAAAACAACAGACGAGACGTGCAATTTTTTGAAAGATTTTTGGAGGATAACATTTTTCTTTTGCAAAAAGAGCTTGACGATCAAACATATCGACATGGGAAATATGAAATATTTCATATTCATGATCCAAAACACAGAATTATAAGTAAGGCGACAGTGAGAGATCGTATCGTGCAGCATTTAGTGTTCAAGAAGATATACGACATATTTGATTCTAATTTCATTTTTCATTCATATTCATCAAGGAAAAATAAAGGAACACATCTTGCAGTCAGAAATCTTTTAAAATGTTTGCGTAAGGAGAGTAGAAATTTTACTCGACCAGTTTTCGCATTGAAGTGTGACATTAGAAAATTCTTTGCCAGTATAAATCAAAGAAAACTTTTGCAATTGATTGCGCGTAAGATTGAAGATAAAAAATTTATGCGACTAATTAAAGAAGTTGTCGTTAGTTTTTCTGCTACCGATTTTCCCTTGGGGGGGGGCTTTACAAGATGAATTTTTTGAAGAAAAAAGAGGCGTACCTATCGGCAACATAACGTCACAAATATTTGCCAACATATATTTAAATGAATTGGATTGGTTCATAAAAAGAAAGCTTAAAGCAAAAAACTATTTTCGTTATGCTGATGATTTTATTATTATACACCAAGACGAAGCATATCTTAATGATATATTAAATTTAGTAGATGAATTTTTGGAAAAAGAATTAAAATTGCAACTCCATCCTAATAAGGTTTCAATTGATAAATTTCATCAAGGTATAGATTTTTTGGGATATGTTTTGAGACCGCATCAATCAGTTCTACGGACAAACACAAAAAGAAGTATGCTGAAAAAGATTGCAAAGAAAAAAGATGATTTGAGAAAAAGTTTGATTTCAGAAAAACAATTCAATCAAAGTCTGCAATCATATTTAGGAATCTTAAAACATTGCTGTAGGTATAAAATTCAAAAGAAAATCGATAAAATCTTAGAATAAAACTGCTATTGCAGTTTTAT
>DOKE01000010.1:13626-16045 GCA_003510895.1 Candidatus Moraniibacteriota bacterium | reverse complement strand
GCTATTGCAGTTTTATTCTAAGATTTTTATGTTGCAGAAATTTGCGACTAGAAAAAAATGTAATTTTTTTAAACTGTTTCCGCATTCCGCATCCTTGCTCTGTACGAGTTTTTTTATATTTTTATATTATTTCCACGCTTCCGTGCAGGACGATGGATTTTAGTTCTTCTATTATTTCATTCGTATGTTCGATGGAAAAGGGAGTTTGGAGTTTTGTTTCGTTGTGATGCAATATTATTTTGGTATTTCCCGGTTTGCATTTTTTGAAAAAATTTCCCAGGGAATGAATTATTTCCGGCGTGGAATTGTGGGGAAGTTTGATTAGAAGATTTACTGTTGAAGAGTTGGAATTTGATGAAATTGTTTCTTTAATTGAAATTGGAGCGGAAGGAGGCGGGTCATTTTTTTTGTTTTCATTATGATAATTTTTTTGAGTCATTCTTATTCTCATATAATCATCGATTTCTCTCTGATTGAGTTCTTTCGCTTCGTCGGCAATTAATTTGAAATTTCCATCTTTATCTGAAAGACGACCTTCGGCAATTATCATTCTTTCTTCTTCCCAGATGCTTTGAGTTTTTTCAAGAGTCTTCGGAAAAACTAAAAGTTCTATTTTCCCCTTGGTATCTTCCAATGTGACAAAAAGCATTGTTTCGTGCCGCTTAGTGAGAATTTTTTGCACTTTTTGAATAACGCCGCCGACCTTAATTCTTTGTCCCACTAGTTCCTTGGATAGTCCGGTGATGGGAGTTACGGCTTCATCAAGAAAAGCTTGATATTCAGCAACTGGATGATCGGTAACATAGAGTCCTAGTAATTCTTTTTCCCATTTGAGCGATTCGCGCTTAGTGGCTGGTTCGCATTCATTCATAAGTATGGTAGGCGCTTTCAATATTTCTCCTCCAAAAAGACTGGATTGGTTGGAATTTTTTATTCTTTGTGAATTTTTTGAAAAATTAAGAATGTTTTCAATATTTTCCAAAATTTGTTTTCTCTCGCCGAATCTATTCAGCGCTCCGACTTTTGCCAAGGCCTCAACGGATTTTTTATTGAGATCTTTGGTTTGCACGCGTTCGACAAAATCAGCCAATGATGAAAATTTTCCATTCAGTTTTCTTTCTTTAACAATTTCTTGCGCAACCGTGTGCCCGACATTTTTTATAGCGTTAAGTCCGAAACGTATTCTGGCTTTTTCTTCTCTTTCTTGAACAACGGCAAAATTTTCAAAACTTTCATTAACATCCGGCGGCAAAACTTCAATTCCCATTTCGCGAGTTTCATCAACTTCAATGGCAATGCGATCAATATTGTCTTGATCGGAAGTAAGCAGCGCCGCCATAAAAGCTTCCGGATAGTGCGCTTTGAGATAGGCGGTTTGATAACCGATTAATGCATAGCAAGCGGCGTGCGACCGGTTGAATCCATATCCGGCAAATGGTTCAATAAAAGAAAAAACTTTTTCTCCAATAGATTTGTCTATTCCATTTTTCACGCAACCGTCAACGAACTTTATTTTTTGTTCTTTAATAAGCTCCATTATTTTTTTCCCCATTGCTTTGCGTAAAACATCTGCTTCGCCCATAGAAAATCCAGCCAAATCTCGAGCAATTTGCATAACCTGTTCTTGATAGACAGCCACGCCATAAGTATTTTTCAAAATTGGTTCCAGTTTTGGATGGACATAGCGAATTTTTCTCGTTCCGTGTTTTCCGGAAATGAAATCCGGTATCCAATCCATCGGTCCGGGACGATAGAGCGCAACCATAGCGATAATGTCTTCCAGCACTGTGGGTTGAAGAAGTTTGAGATATCTTTTCATTCCGGAACTTTCAAATTGAAACACGCCGGTGGTTTTGCCTTCTTGAAAAAGTTTATAGGCGAGTTCATTGTCCACCGGAAGTTCGTCGATATTTATTTCAACTCCTTTAGTTTTTTTGATAATTCGAATGGCATTTTGAATGATGGTGAGATTTTTCAATCCCAGAAAGTCCATTTTAAGCAAACCGATTTTTTCCACATAACTGGTTTTGGTGGAAGATGAATATTGAGTTACAGTTCCTTCACGGGAGCCGGAGATATTTTGCAATGGCGTATAGTCTGTTACCGGTTTTTTTGTAATCACAACTCCGCAAGCATGCATACCGGCGTGGCGGGAAACTCCTTCCAGCCTTTTGGCATTATCAATAAGTTTGCGAGCATCTTCTCCGGAATTGTAGTGATCGCGAAATTCCGGAACTTCGTCCAATGCTTTTTGAATGGATGTGAACATCGGAATCATTTTGGAAGTTTTGTCGCAGAATTCATAGGGAAGTCCTAATGCTCTTCCTGTGTCGCGAATAGCGGCACGAGCAGCCATTGTTCCGAATGTGATAATTTGCGAAACGTGATCATTGCCGTATTTTTGCCGGACGTAGTTAAG
>DOKE01000010.1:7282-13616 GCA_003510895.1 Candidatus Moraniibacteriota bacterium | reverse complement strand
GGCGCGCGCCGCCATTGTTCCGAAAGTGATTATTTGTGCGACATGATCGTGCCCATATTTTTCTCGAACATAATTGAGCACGTCATCGCGGCGGTCGTCGGCAAAATCCATATCGACGTCGGGCATAGATACACGTTCGGGATTGAGAAATCTTTCAAAAAGCAAATCATATTTGATGGGATCGATATTGGTGATTCCGACCAGATAGGAAACAAAACTTCCGGCAGCGCTTCCGCGTCCCGGTCCCACGACTATGCCTTGATTTTTTGCCCAGTTGACGAAATCTTGCACAATTAAAAAGTATGATGAATATCCGGTTTTTTCAATAACGGATAATTCATAATTCATTCGATCTATATGATTTTGAGTGTGTTGTTCTTTATATCTTTTTTTCAAACCTTCTTCTGTCAGGTGTCGCAGATAAGTTAAATCTGTATAGCCTTCGGGAACATCAAAATGTGGAAGCTGGGTTTCTCCGAGTTTGAGTTTGAAATTGCAAAGGTCGACAACTTTTTGGGTGTTTTCCAAAGTTTCCGGATTATCGGGAAAACTTTGAGCCATTTCTTCCGGAGAGCGGAGAGACAAATCAAAATCCATCAAATTCATTCGATCAGTTTCTTGCACTTTTCTGTTGGTTTGTACACAGAGCAAAATATCTTGCGCGGAAGCGTCTTCCTTGTTTACGTAATGCACATCGCAAGTAGCTACCACTGGAA
Organism: Candidatus Moraniibacteriota bacterium; assembly: GCA_003510895.1. Lineage (GTDB taxonomy): Bacteria > Patescibacteriota > Minisyncoccia > Moranbacterales > GWC2-37-73 > UBA9338. The sequence continues at coordinate 12,900 of DOKE01000010.1, read as the reverse complement.
TTTCAAGTTCTTTGGAAAGTTTGAAAATTCCATCGTTGGCTATTTTTTGATTGGGATAATTTGGGTGGCTTTGCACCTCCAGAAAAAAAGAATCTTTTCCAAAAATATCTTGATATTCCAAGGCTAGTTCTTTGGCTTTGTCATAATTTCCCATTATTATTTGCGCGGGAATTTCTCCTTCGGTGCAAGCGGAAAGTCCCACTAATCCTTTGCCATATTCTCGCAGAATTTTTCTGTCAATGCGGGGTTTGTAATAGAAACCTTCCAAATGAGCGATGGAAATAAGTTTCATTAAATTTTTGTAACCGGTTTCATCTTTCACTAAGAGAATAAGATGGTGCCTTTTTCTATCTTCGGCGGTTGGATTTTTGCTATGCAAATCATTAGGCGTAATATACATCTCGCATCCGATAATCGGTTTGATGCCTTTTTCTTTGGCTTTGATGAACAGTTCCACTGCCCCATAAAGCACACCATGATCAGTCAGCGCGATGGAATCCATTCCCATTTCTTGGGCGCGGTTAAGCAGGTCGTCTATTTTTCCGAGACCATCCAATAATGAATAATGGCTGTGAACGTGCAGGTGAGTGAATTTCATAAATTTACTTATCAAATAAAAAAGCCGCTACTTTAAAAATAGGGCAAAGGCATAAATAAAAAAATATAGATTTTTCATATGGGTATTGATCTTCATAGCCCGGATTACTCCTTGGGTTTTGCAAGATGTTTTTACATTACAAGTATAGCATATTTTTTCAGATGATGTAATATTGAGAAATGGAAGCAGATATATTTGAAATAGAAGCGGCGTTTTTTAAAGATGGGTACAGCTTTGTCGTGGGCGTGGATGAGGTTGGACGCGGTCCTCTTGCCGGACCGGTGGTGGCATGCGCTGTCGCGCTCAAGAATAAAGAATTAAGAAGTAAGAATCAAGCGGAAAGTGATATGATGTGGGATTTGGTGCGTGATTCGAAAAAACTTTCTGAAAAACAAAGGGAAAAAATTTTTGATTTTATTCAAGAACATTTTTACGTAGGCGTTGGACTTTGCGATCATCACACTATTGACCGAATCAATATTCTGGAAGCCAGCTTTTTGGCAATGAAAAAAGCTATTCAAGAATTGCATAAGACGATTAATAACCAAATTTCAATAACCGAAAATATTAAATACAAGATACAAGATACTAAATACATAATTCTGGTTGACGGAAACAAAAAAATTCCTAATTTGTCTATGGAACAAATGGCAATTGTTGGAGGCGATAAGATTGTGAAATCAATTTCCGCCGCGTCTATCATCGCTAAGGTAATCAGGGATCGAATGATGATGGAAGCGCACAAAAAATATCCGATGTATGGTTTTGACAAGCACAAGGGCTACGGAACCAAAATTCACATAGACGCCTTGGAAAAACACGGCTACTGCGAAATCCACCGCCAAAGCTTTGCTCCAGTAAAAAGGACAAAAAAGACTCTTGCCAGATTGGCAAATTGATGATAATCTTTTAATCAGTTAGTTTATGAATTCTTAGATTAACGATGTAACAATTTAGCAATTTAAATTAAAACTATGTCAGTACCAAAGCAAAGACACACAAAAACCCGAAGAGACAGGAAAAGAAAAAGATTTGAACTTAAACCGGTCAAGACTCAGGTTTGTTCTAAATGCGGAAAACCGATTTTGCCTCACAGGGCTTGCGCCGCTTGCGGATTCTACAAAGGACGCGAAGTTGTAAACACAATAAAAAAAGCAAAAGCTAAAAAATAAAAAAAATGGCAAATAGGCACCTTCAAAGATCAGTTGCTATGCAAGCTCTTTTTGAGTGGGATTTTCGAGGCAACAAAAATGAAATGATTGATGAAATCATTGCGCGCAATGTTGGTGAATTTGCTCCGGGCGTGGATGATTGTTCTCTCGTGGAAAAAATAGCCAAAGGAACAGTTGAGCATAGAAATGAAATCGATCCGATTATTGAAAAGTGCGCTCCGGAGTGGCCATTAGAACAAGTTACGGCAGTAGACAGAAATATTTTGCGATTGGGAATTTTCGAACTTATGTATGGAGACTACAATGAAGTCCCTCCCAAGGTAGCTATTAATGAAGCGATTGAATTGGCCAAGACTTTCGGAGGAGAATCCAGCGCTCGATTTGTCAATGGAGTTTTAGGCACAATTTATCGAGAACTAGGCGAACCTCTTAAGGATGATAGCTCAAGAAAACACAAGGAAAAAGAAGAATCGTCAAAAGAAATTTCTGATAAAAAATAGAAACTTAAAAATCACAAAATAATTTAATTCGAATCTCAAAGCCTAAATCTCAAATTTTTTTTGCGTTTTGCGCTTTGCGTTTTGCATTTTTATGATAGAATCTTTATCTAAAAAAATCGGAGTGAAATTTAAGGAAATTTCTCTTCTTCAACAAGCGGTTACTCACAGATCATATCTGAATGAAAATCGCGGATACAAACTTGATCACAATGAAAGATTGGAATTTTTGGGCGACGCGGTTTTGGAATTGGCGGTGACAGAATATCTTTATGGAAAATTCAGCAATCCCGAAGGGGAACTGACTTCTTGGCGAGCCTCTTTGGTTAATGGAGAAATGTTGGCTAGCATTGCCAAAGAATTGGGAGTGGAAGAATTTCTTTTGATGAGCAAGGGTGAAGCCAAGGATACCGGAAGAGCCAGGCAATATCTTCTGGCTAATTCTATAGAAGCGATTATCGGCGCTATTTATTTAGATCAAGGATATGAAGAAGCCAAGAAATTTATTTTGGACAACGTGGTTATTAAATTGGACGACATTTTGAAAAGCAAATCCTATCTTGATTCAAAAAGTTATTTTCAAGAGAAATCTCAGGAAAAAGAAAAAACAACTCCTTCTTATCGAGTCATAAAAGAATGGGGACCGGATCACGACAGACATTTTGTGGTCGGAGTGTATTTGGCTGAAAAATTGGTGGCGGAAGGCGAAGGAGCCTCCAAGCAAGAAGCGCAACGCGAAGCAGCCAAGAAAGGATTGGAAGTAAAAGGCTGGTTGTAGTAAAATTAGAATATAGCGTAAATAAAAATAAAAATAAAAAATGTACGACATCGTTATTAAAAACGGAATCATAATTGATGGAACCGGTCATCCGATGTATCGAGGAGACATTGGCGTGAGGGATGGAAAGATAAAAGAAATTGGAGATTTGAGCAATGAAAATGCGCACACGATTATTGATGCCAAGGAAAGATTTGTTACCCCCGGTTTTATTGATGTTAATAATCACTCGGATACTTATTGGAGAATTTTTGTTGATTCCAAATTAGAAAGTCTTTTGCGTCAAGGAATAACCACTATTATTGGAGGAAATTGTGGTTCTTCTTTGGCTCCCTTGGTTAACAAGGATATTATCAAATCCATTCAGAAATGGGTGGATATCAGAGGAATTAATCTTAACTGGCTTACGGTTAAAGATTTTTTGGCTGAAGTTGAAAGAAAAAAACTGGCGGTTAATTTTGCGACTCTTGTGGGACACAGCACACTTAGGCGAGGAATTATTAGGGATGAAGTGAGAGATTTGTTGTCGGAAGAAATTGAATTGATGGAGAAAATGTTGAAAGACGCTCTGAAAGAAGGGGCAATTGGTTTTTCTACTGGACTTGTTTATACCCACGCTAAACACGCTTCTCAAGAAGAAATAGTTCGATTAGCGGAAATAGTAAAAAAATATGACGGTGTTTACACAACTCACGTGAGAGGGGAAGCGGGAGAAGTTATTGAAGCGGTGGAAGAAGCTATTGGAATAGCTCAAAAAACCGGAGTGAATTTGCAAATCTCCCATCTCAAAGTTATGGGAGAAAAACATTGGCACTTGATGGGTGAAGCAGTCAATCTGATTGAAACAGCAAGAATGAGTGATATTAATGTGAATTTCGATGTGTATCCATACACGGTTACCGGTTCGGTTTTATATATTTTGCTTCCTGATTGGGTGGCGGAAGGAGGAAAAAGAATTATGATTCAACGTCTCAAAGATCCGGACATAAGAAAAAAAGTTATTCAAGAAATGAAGGAAGCCGGTTTTGATTATTCAAAAATAAATATTTCAATGTCTGCGATAGATAAGAGTCTTAATAGAAAGAGTATTGTTGAAATTGCGCAAAGCCAGGGGAAAGGAGTTGAAGAAACAATTCTGGATATTCTGATTGCCAGCGACGGACGCGTGGTTACAATGATGGATGTTTTGAGTGATAAAAATGTGGGAGACGCCATTCAGAATCCTTTTTCAATCATTTCTTCCAACGGCTCCGGATATTCAATTGAGCATAAAAAAACCGGAGAAATTGTCCATCCCAGAAATTTTGGTTCTTTCCCGAAAGCTCTTGCTAAATATGTTCGCGAAAAAGGAGTGTTGAGTTGGGAAGAGGCGATTAGAAAAATGAGCGGTTTGCCGGCGGAAAAATTTAATTTTGAAAAAAGAGGCATACTGAAAGAAGAAAATTTTGCCGATATTATTATTTTTGATAAGAAAAAAATTCAAGACCTGGCGACAGTCGAAGATCCCTATCAATATTCGCAAGGTATTGACTGGGTGATTATAAATGGTAAGGTGGTAGTTGATGATGGAAATGTTACGGAGGTCAGACCGGGCGCGGTTCTTCGAAGAAAATCATCTTCAATGTTTGAATTTTAATCTTGTCGATTTTTGAGTTAAATTTTTCATAACTCAATGTTTGATATCAATAACAATGAACACCTCTTTTTTTAAAGGGAAAAAAATAACTGTTTTTGGACTTGGTCTTCACGGAGGCGGAGTGGGAACAGTCAAATTCTTGTCTTCTTGCGGGGCGAAAGTGATTGTGACAGATATTAAAACCAGAGAACAGTTGGCTCCGTCTTTGGAAAAACTCAAGGATGTCAAAAATATTCAATATGTTTTGGGTCAGCACCGACCGGAAGATTTTACCAAAGTTGATATGGTTATTAAAACTCCCGGAGCATCTTGGACGGATAAAAATGTGAAATTAGCTTTGGATGCCGGAGTTCCTGTGGAGATTGATTCCAGTATATTTTTCAAATTGTGCAAGAATCCGATAATTGGCGTTACCGGTTCAAAAGGAAAAACAACTATTGCCACTTTTATTTATGAAATTATTAAATCTTCCGGAAAAAATGTTATCAAGGTTGGCATAGGACAAATTTCCGTTTTGGACAAATTGGCGCTTCTCAAAAAAGATTCAGTGGTGGTTTTCGAACTTTCTAGTTGGCGTCTTTCTGCTTTAGGAAGAAACAAACTGAGCCCGCATATTGCTGTTTTCAAAAATATTCTGAGAGATCACCTCAATTATTATAAAACTATGAATGATTATATTGAGGACAAGAAAAATATATTTTTATTTCAGAAGCCAAAAGACTGGCTCGTTATTAATCAGGATGATGAAAAGGTTGTCGAAGCTGCCAAAACGGCTCCATCGCAAATGTTTCGGTTTTCATATTCTCCAATCAAGGATAAAAAATCGGTTTTTGTTGAAAATGAAGCAGTGTATCTCAACAACGGAATCGACGTGAAAAAAATAGCTAATTTTTCCGATATAAAAATTCCCGGTCGCCATAATCTTTCCAATATTATA
>DOKE01000010.1:0-7194 GCA_003510895.1 Candidatus Moraniibacteriota bacterium | reverse complement strand
GCGGCGATTTCCGCTTGCTATGTTTTTGGTTTAAATATAAATGATATCAAAAAAGCTATTCCTAATCTCAAGGGAGTTTTACATCGGCTGGAATTTGTCCGAGAATTCAAAGGAGTCCGATATTACAATGACACGGCGGCAACAATTCCGGACGCGACAATATCCGCGCTCAATTCATTTGAACAGCCAATTATTCTTATTGCCGGAGGAACTGATAAGGGATTGGATTTTTCTGAGTTGAGTAATGAAATTTTACAGAAAACAAAAAAAGTAGTTTTACTCAAAGGAAACGCTACTGATGATTTGCTAATAAAAATTGAAAAAAATAATTCTATTGAGAAGGTAAAAGAAATAGAAGTAGTTGATTCAATGGAAAAAGCTATGGAAATTGCAGTTGAGTCAGGGGCGCAAGGAGATGTGGTATTGCTTTCTCCCGGCGCCGCCAGCTTTGGATTATTTTTAAATGAATTTGACCGCGGAGATAAATTCAAAGAAGCGGTGGGGAAGTTAAAATAGAGCACTTGCTTTTTTTGTGAAAGTATGCTATAATTAAGGAAGGTGAATAAAATAAAGGCTAGATTCCTCGCCTTTTCTCCCTAGAGGAGAATCAGAATATTAAAGAAATCCCCCAGTTGGGATTTCTTTTTCTATATCTGTTTTTCCTTGAAAGAAAGGCGTCAATGAAGTATACTTAGTTTGTGCCGGTAAGAGATATTTTTTAGGAAAATAATTTTTCAAAAAATATTCGGGCGTTATTTTTAAATAAATTTTTTAAAAAAATGGACAAATTTATTATAAACGGAGGAAAAAAACTTTCAGGAACTATTGACGTTCACGGAAGCAAAAATGCCGCGGCTCCTATTATTGCGGCGACGCTTCTCACAAAGAAGCCGTGCGTTATTTCTAACATTCCGCTTATTGAAGATATCTATAGATTTTTGGAAATTATTGAAAGTATGGGAGCCAAGGTGGAATGGCTGGAAGAAAGAACGGTGAAAATTACGGCGGAAAATATTGATGTGGAAAAAATAGATTATGAATTGGTAAAAAAAATAAGAATGTCTATTCTTCTGTTGGGATCTTTGAGCGCGCGTTTTGAAAAATTCAAACTGGCTAATCCGGGTGGTTGCAAAATCGGAAAACGTCCGCTGGGAACTCATTTTAATGCGCTATATGAAATGGGTGTTGAAGTAAATCAAGATGAAAAAAATTATCTGGTTGATTCGGGAAAAAAGAAATCCACAAAAATAGTTTTACGAGAATTTTCCGTAACAGCGACAGAAATCGCTATGATGCTGGCGGCGGCGCTTCCGGGAAAAACAGTGATTAAAATTGCGGCAGCGGAACCTCACGTGGAAGATTTGGGAAATTTTTTGATTAAAATGGGAGCTAAAATAAAAGGACTGGGAACGCACACGATTGAAATTGAAGGAACGAATGAACTTTCCGGAGCGGAGCATTGTGTTATTTCCGATGCCAATGAAGCAGCCACTTTTTTGATTATGGGAGTGGCGACTAGGAGTCCAATCAAGGTTCGCGGAGCGCGGGAAGAAAACCTGGATCTGGTTTTGGAAAAACTTAGAGAAATGGGGGCGAACTTTGTTATTAGTGAAAATGAAATTGAAGTTGTTCCGGTGGAAAAAATAAAAGCGTTGGGAAAAATAGATGCCAGAATATATCCGGGAATTCCAACCGATGATCAGGCGCTGTTTGGAGTTTTGGCGACCCAAGCTGAAGGAGAGACTTTGATTTTCGACACGCTTTTTGAAGGAAGATTTAGTTATGTGACAGAAATTGAAAAAATGGGAGCCAAAGCCAAAGTGCTTAATCCGCATCAAACTGTTATTACCGGACCTACTCAACTTTCCGGCGACATAATCACCAGTTATGATTTACGCGCCGGAGCGTCATTGATTTTGGCGGCGCTTTTGGCCAAAGGTGGAACAGTCATCAATGAGATTTACCAAGTTGATCGCGGGTATGAAAAAATAGAAGAAAGATTGCAAAAATTGGGCGCGGATATAAAAAGAGTAGTTGATAATTAAGAATTGGTAAATAAAAAAGTTTTGCGCTTATGTTTATACGAAAAATGGGAATTGATTTGGGGACGGCCAATACATTGGTGTTTGTTCCCGGCAAGGGAATAATTATCAATGAACCGTCAGTGGTGGCGATTTCGATTATTGATAACACTGTTTTGGCAGTGGGAAATCAAGCCAGGGAAATGTTAGGAAGAACTCCGGACACGATTGTAGCTAGTCGACCAATGAAAGACGGAGTGATTGCCGATTATCGCGTAACGGAGGCGATGTTAAAATATTTCATCAACAAAGTTAGTGGAAAAATAAGAATGTTTCGTCCGGAAATTATGATTTCCATTCCGGCGGGAGTAACTTCAACGGAGAGAAGAGCGGTGGTGGATGCTGCGGTGAAAGCCGGAGCGAAATCCGCCTATGTTGTGAAAGAACCTCTTTTGGCGGCGATTGGAGCGGGAATACCGGTGCATAATGCCCAGGGGAATATGATTATTAATATTGGCGGAGGAACTTCGGAGATTGCGGTGATTTCTTTGGGAGGAATTGTGGCGGCGCACAGCGCTCGCGTGGGAGGAAATAAATTTGATCAAGCCATTTCCGATTATATCAAAAGAAAATATGGATTGGCGGTGGGTGAACGGACAGCGGAAGACATAAAAAAAGAAATCGGATCAGCCATTGCTCAGGTCAAAGAGGAATATATGGAAATTCGGGGACGCGATCTTATGGGCGGTTTGCCGAAGACAGTCAGAATCTCTTCCAATGAAATAACGGAAGCGCTTCAAGATGAACTTCGCGAAGTGATCAATGCTATTAAAAAAGTTTTTCAAGAAACTCCTCCGGAATTGGCGGCTGACATTATGGATAAGGGAATGGTGCTTTCCGGCGGCGGAGCGCTCCTCCGAAATTTGGATCAATTGATAACAAAAATAATCGGCGTGCCTTGTTATGTGGCGGATGATCCGTTGTTTTGTGTGATTAAAGGAATCGGAATTTCTTTGGATAATCTTGAAATATATAAGAGAACCATAACGCTTTCAAAATAAAAAAATATGGCAAAAATCGGCATAGACGGATCGCGCGCTTTCATTGGCAAACGCACCGGAATAGAAGAATATTCCTATCAAATAATAAAACATCTGCGGGATTTTTTTGTTGATGATGAAATAATTCTCTATATCAGAAATTCTCAGGAGGTTGATTTTGAATTGCCAAAGAATTGGAAAATCAGAAAGATGCGTTTTCCTAGATTTTGGACGCAAATTCGTTTGTCTTGGGAAATGCTGTTTCATTCTCCGGACATTCTTTTTATTCCGGCGCACACAGTTCCCTTTATTCATCCCAAAAAAACAGTGGTTGTAATTCATGGACTCGAATATGAAATGTATCCCCAAGCCTATTCATTATTGGAAAGAATTTATATGCGATTTGTTATAAAAAATTCTTGTCGATGGGCGGATAAAATTATTTGTGTTTCCGAAAATACAAAAATGGATGTGGAAAAATTATACGGAGTGGATGAGAAAAAAATAAAAGTTATTTATGAAGGGTATAATATTTTTCAAGATTTTGATTTTTCTCAAAAAACAAGTTTTGATTTGGATAAAATAAAACCCTACATTCTTTTTATTGGAAGAATAGAAGAGCGAAAAAATGTGAAAGGAATAGTGGAAGCTTTTGATTTTATTAAGGAAAAATATGGAATTCCGCACAAGCTGCTTTTGGTTGGAAAAAAAGGCTATGGCTATGAAGAAGCGCAAAAAAGAATTGATATTTCAAAATATAAAGAAGATATTGTTGAAGTCGGTTATGTTAGCGAGGAGGAAAAATATGTTTTTTTGAAGAATGCGGAAGTTTTTGTGTTTCCTTCTTTTTATGAAGGTTTTGGACTGCCTATTCTGGAGGCTCAGAATGCTTTTGTTCCGGTGGTAACGTCTAATGTTTCATCGATTCCAGAGGTGGCTGATGACGCTGTTTTTTATGCTAATCCTAATAACTTTGAAGAAATTGCGGAAAATATTTATATTTTAATTAGCAACAGGGAAGCCAAGGAAAACATAGTAAAAAGAGGAATTGAAAATGTAAAAAGATTCAGCTGGGCGCAATGCGCCAAAGAAATATCCGAATTATTAAAAATTTAATTTTTTTAAAATGGAAAAGCATAAAGATTTAAAAGTTGCGTTGGCGCATGATTTTTTGGTTTCTCGCGGAGGGGCGGAAAAGGTTTTGGAAAGTTTTTGCGAACTGTTTCCTGAGGCGCCGATTTATACGCTTCTCTATGACAAAGAAAAGATGCGCGGTATGTTTGAAAAAAAAAATATTCGAACTTCCTATTTGCAGAAGTTTCCAAATTTTTTGAAAAAAAGATATCAATGGCTGTTGCCATTTTTTCCTGTCATTCCGGAAACTTTCAATTTACGGGAATATGATTTGGTGATTTCTTCTTCCGGAGCTTGGAGCAAGGGAATTGTGACAAAACTTAACACGACGCATATTGCTTATATGCATTCGCCGATGCGTTTTGTTTGGGATTATAATGAAAAATATCTGGAAGAGAGGGGTATGAAAAATTCTTTTTTCAAGAGATTGATTTTTAGCTATCTTAGAATTTGGGACAGGTTAGCCGCCGACAGGCCGGATTATTTAATTGCCAATTCAAAATATACACAAAGAAGAATAGAAAAATACTACAGAAGAGAGAGCGAGATTATTTATCCGCCGGCAGTTGACACGCAACAAAAAAATATGAACAACAAGATGTTGTTGAAAAATTATTTTCTTGTTGTTTCGCGACTTTCTGGATATAAAAAAATGGATGTGATTATAAACGCTTTCAATAAATTGGAATTGCCGTTGGTGATAATTGGAGAAGGAGAACAAGAAGAATATTTGAAAAGTATTGCCGGGAAAAATATTAATTTTTTAGGTTGGCAAAGCGATGATGAAATGGGCGGTTGGTATGAAAATGCCAGGGCGTTTGTTTTTGCGGCGGAAGAAGATTTTGGGATTGCCTTGGTGGAAGCTATGAGTTTTGGAACGCCCGTGATAGCCTATAAATCCGGAGGGGTCTTGGAAACCGCACAGGAGGGAGTGTCCGGCGAGTTTTTCCAAGCGCAAAGCCCGGAAATTTTGGCTGATGGAGTGAGAAGATTTATGCAAAAAGAAAATAGTTATAATCGAGAAGAAATCAAAAAGCAAGCGGAGAGATTTTCAAAAGAGAAATTCAAGAGCGAGATTGAAAAATATATATCGAGAGTAATTAACAATCAATAGAATGTTCATTGGCAATAAAAAAGCTCTAAGTTTTATCGAAAAAACTCTTGCCAAAGGGTCTTTTTCGCAGACCTATATTTTTTCCGGCCCGGAAGCGGTGGGAAAATTTTTTCTGGCCAAAGTATTTGCCGTCAGTTTGATAAATGACAGCGCCTTGGATTTTGATTTTAATTTTCAAGAAAAATCGGATTTTGATTTGATTGTTATTGCGCCGGAAATAGAAGAAAAAAAGGGCATCACGAAAGAGAAAATAATTTCTATTGAAAAAATAAGAGAAGTTCAAAAGCAATTGGCGCTTTTTCCTAATTATGGAAAAAGAAAAGTTTTGGTTATTGATAATGCGCATAAAATGAATATTTCTGCGCAAAACGCTCTTTTGAAAATTTTGGAAGAGCCTAATTCCACCTCAATAATAATTTTGGTCACGCATGAGGAGGGAAAAATTTTACCTACCATAAAATCACGTTGTCAAAAAATAAATTTTGGTTTGGTGAGTGGAGACGAAATTATGGAAATGCAAAATTCATATGATCCTGATGCGGCAAAAGATTGCGTTTTGCTGTCTATGGGGCGACCGGGTTTTTTTGTGGATATGATTAATAATAAAGAAAAGCTGGATTTTTATAGGGAAGCGCGAGAAAGTCTGGGAAAAATTAGAAGTATGGATTTGAATGAGAGACTTATTTTGGCGGATAAAATATCCAAGAATATATATTCGACGATAAAAATAATGAATGTTTGGATATGGATTCTCAGAAAAAACGCGCTTGAGAAAATGGATGTTTTTGCAGTTGGAAAAAATTATGAAATAATTGAAAAAATAGAAGAAACAATTTCTGTTTTGAAAAATACGAATGTTAGCGGTCGTTTGGTTTTGGAAAATTTATTGATTAATATTTAGCACAAAATAAAAATGTTTTTTTCTGTCAGAAAAAACAGAGACAAAAAGGAATTTGAATACGAAAAAATCAGGACACTTTCTAAAAAAAAGGAAAAGTTTGCTTTTTTTCGAGCTTTTTATATATTTTTTTATTATCTCTTGTCCGTTTCTTTTTTGGGAGTGTTTTTTTATGTTCTTTTTTTCTCTCCTTTTCTTGCGGTGGAGCAAATTGAAATATCCGGAATTCAAGAATTGAATCTCGAAAATGTGTCAAAAGTTTCCGAGTCTGTCTATGAAGGAAAATATTTGGGATTTATTCCAAGAAATAATTTTCTTTTTATTACGCAGCGTAGTGTTGAAAATGTATTGAAAAATGATTTCAAAAAAATTAGAAATGTTACGGTTACAAAAAAATTTCCAGATAGTGTAAATATAAATATAGATGAAAGGAAGGCTTTAATGGTTTGGTGTGGAAAGGAAAAATGTTATTTGATGGATGAAAGCGGGACGCCATATAGCGAGGCTGATTTTAATTCTCCTGAATTTGCCCAAAATCACTTGCTGAAAATAAATGATTTTAGTGGCAGGGAGATTGTAATTGGTGAAAAGATTGTAGATTCTGTATATGAGAAATATGTTTTAGATGCAAAAGATGCTCTTGGGAAAACCGGCTTTGAAGCAAACGGAGAATATTCAACACCTTCCCGTATGGCAGAGGAAATTCGGATAAAAACAATTCAGGGTCCCGAGCTGTATTTTTCAACCCAGTTTCCATTAGAGACAGCATTGAATGCCCTTATTGCGGTCATAAAAAAAGAGATAACTCACGAAAAGCAAGGTGAAATCGAATACATAGATCTTAGAAATGAAGGAAAAGTTTTTTATAAGTTTAAGAATCTTGAACCTGAAACAGAAGGAAATGAGAATGGTGAGACTGAAGGTGGCGAAAAAGAGCAAAATTAACAAATAATGCAATGTATGGTTCAGCATTTTAATTCTTGCTAT
>DOKE01000007.1:76490-76994 GCA_003510895.1 Candidatus Moraniibacteriota bacterium | reverse complement strand
GACTCAAAACAAAGTGGAAAAAGATTATGACAAAAAAGAGAATAAGCCGAAAAAAATTCTTTCTGATTTGGCGCCGATGATTTTGGACAGGATTGTCAAAACCAGAGATATCGAAACCGTATCAAAAGTAGCGCAGGTTTTTTTGGAAAGTTTAAATGAAAAACATATTCTTATATTTTCGGAGAATAGAGATTTGCAAGAGATAATTTCCAAGAGAGGATGGTCCGGAGAAATTTTGGATACGGAGAAAGACTATTTGAGTGTCATAAACACCAATATAAATGGATACAAGACAGACGGAGTTATTGAAGAAAAAATAGAACACAAAGCTGAGATTCAAAATGATGGTTCTATTATTGATACTGTTGCGATAACTAGAAAGCATAATGGAGGGAACACGGATTACGAATGGTGGAACAAGGTCAACGCAAATTATATGCGAGTGTATGTTCCCAGAGGCTCGCAACTTTTGGAAGTTGAAGGACAAACAAGAGAAATCAATGA
>DOKE01000007.1:76269-76429 GCA_003510895.1 Candidatus Moraniibacteriota bacterium | reverse complement strand
GACAAACAAGAGAAATCAATGAACCGGCTCTTGATTATGATAAATTGAAATTTGAACGGGATGAATTGGTGGAAAAGGAAGAAAATTCAATGATCGTGGATGAGAAAACCGGCACGCGAATATATGAAGACGCGGGAAAAACTGTTTTTGCTAATTGGAC
>DOKE01000007.1:75760-76213 GCA_003510895.1 Candidatus Moraniibacteriota bacterium | reverse complement strand
AAAACTGTTTTTGCTAATTGGACATATGTCAGTCCGCAGGAAACGATGACGATAAAATATAAATATCTTCTGCCGTTCAGACTTTTTCAATCAGTTTTTAAGGAAAAAAATTATGTTGATTCATATTCCTTGATCGCGCAAAAACAATCGGGAAGCGTGGGAAGTTTTTTTGACTCCCAATTGCAATATCCCGAGCCGTATGAAATACAATGGAAATCTTTGGAATATGAAAATTTGCCGGAGAGGGTAATTCATTTGGAAACTGACTTGAAATCGGATAAATTTGGAGGAGTGGTGTTTGAAAAACAAATGCCAGAATAGGGTTGCCTGTTTCAAACAAATAGACTATTATAGGCGAGGCAATAAAAATTCAAAATTGTGATAGAGAAATTGGTAAAAAATAATTTTCTGAATGGAAAACCAACGCAATCAATCGTGGCGGCGGCTTTTATT
>DOKE01000007.1:73613-75692 GCA_003510895.1 Candidatus Moraniibacteriota bacterium | reverse complement strand
TGGCGGCGGCTTTTATTATTTCTTTGGCGGGAGTGGCAAGCAGAATTCTGGGTCTTTTTCGAGACAGAATCTTGGCTTCAACTTTCGGAGCCGGAGATGTTCTGGATGCCTATTATGCGGCTTTTCGTGTTCCGGATTTGATTTATAATCTTTTGATTTTGGGAGCTCTTAGCGCGGCTTTCATTCCTGTCTTTACTCAGCTCATTTCAAAAGATAGAGAAGAAGAAGCTTGGGATTTGGCTAGCGGAGTTTTGAATATACAAATAATTGCGATGGGAATTATGGTGATTATTTTGGCATTTTGCGCTCCGTGGATAATGAAAATTATTACTCCGGGATTTTCCGATGAAAAAATGAATTTGACAGTTATTTTTACCAGAATAATGTTTTTGAGTCCGATTTTGTTGGGAATTAGTGGAATTTTCGGAGGCGTGTTGGTTTCGATGAAAAAGTTTTTGATATACGCGCTAGCTCCGATAATGTATAATTTGGGAATAATATTCGGAGCAATTTTCTTGGTGGATTTTATGGGACCGATTGGTTTGGCGTGGGGAGTTGTTTTGGGAGCTTCTTTGCATATGCTTATCCAATATCCGGCGGTTAGATTTTCCGGTTTCCGGTTCAGATTAATGCCGGGCAAGAGCTTGAAAAATCAGGATGTTTTGAAAGTTTTGCATTTGATGGTTCCGCGAATGTTGGGCGTGGCGGTGAATCAAATAAATTTTTTAGTGATAACGATTTTCGCTTCGACTCTTGCCACGGGAAGTTTGGCAATTTTCAATTTTGCCAACAACATTCAAAGCACGCCATTGGGACTTTTTGGCATTTCTTTTGCCATTGCTGTTTTTCCGGCGCTCAGCGCTTTTTATGCCAAGAATGAAAAAGAAAAATTCAGCAAAGCTTTTTCCAAAACTTTCAGGCAAGTTTTATTTTTTGTGATTCCAATAAGCGTTTTGATATATGCATTGCGAGCTCAAATTGTGCGTGTTGTTCTTGGAGCGGGAAATTTCGATTGGGAAGACACGACATTAACTTTTCAAACTTTGGGAATTTTGATTGCCAGTTTGTTTGCTCAATCATTGATTCCTCTTTTGGCGAGATCTTTCTATGCGATTCAAAATACCAAGACTCCTTTTTATGTGGCGCTTTTCAGCGAAATGGTTAATATAGTTTTGGTTTTTCTTTTGATAGGCAAGTTCGAGATATTGGGATTGGCGATTGCTTTTTCTGTTTCAAGCATTGTGAATATGTCATTGCTTTTTTATTTTCTGAAAAAAGAAATGGAGGATTTGGGAGAAAAAGAAATTATCAAATCCGCGGGAAAAGTTTTAGTAGCTTCTTTTGGGGCGGTGGTGGCAGTGCAAATTGGAAAAAATGTGGTTGGCTCCAAAGGAGAGCTAGACACATTTGTCGCTATTCTAAATCAATTGGTGGTGGCTGGTGGATTGGGCGTAGCTGTTTTTTCTTTGATTAGTTATGCCCTGGGAATAGAAGAATTTTTCAGCGTTATGCGTTCTGTTTCCAGAAAACTTTTTAAAGTAAAAAAGCAAATCCAAGAAGACACCGGAGACGTGGCAGGGATGTAGGGGAATTTCACATAATCTGACGGTCGTCAGTTAATGTGAATAGGTTGGTTTTTGGTTGAGAATTTTTGAATTTTTATAAAATTCACTAAAAATTCACCAAGGCTTGATAGAAAGCCTTTTTATCTGTATGCTTATAGAAGCAGAAAAGCATAATTTTTTTGGGAAATAGATGAAATAGGTTATGAATAACGATTATCAGAAAAACATCAGAAACTTTTGTATAATTGCGCACATTGATCATGGAAAATCGACTTTGTCTGATCGTCTTTTGGAGGTGACGAAAACTGTGGAAATGCGGAAAATGAAGGAGCAGCTGCTTGATCAGATGGATTTAGAAAGGGAACGGGGAATCACTATCAAACTGCAACCGGTCAGAATGGACTATGCGCAAGACGGGAAGGAGTATGTTTTGAATTTAATTGACACTCCCGGTCACGTGGATTTCGGATATGAGGTCTCGCGATCATTGGCGGCCGTGGAAGGAGCGGTGTTG
>DOKE01000007.1:73426-73556 GCA_003510895.1 Candidatus Moraniibacteriota bacterium | reverse complement strand
CGTGGAAGGAGCGGTGTTGTTGGTCGATGCGACCAAGGGAGTGCAGGCGCAAACGATTTCCAATTTATATTTGGCGATTGAACAAGGTTTGGAAATTATTCCGGTGGTGAACAAGATTGATTTGCCGAAT
>DOKE01000007.1:72726-73334 GCA_003510895.1 Candidatus Moraniibacteriota bacterium | reverse complement strand
GAAAAAACCAAAAAAGAAATTATTCACATATTGGGATGCAAGGAGGAGGAAATAATTGAAGCTTCGGGAAAAACCGGAGCCGGAGTGGATAAAATTTTGCGAGCGATTGTGGAAAAAGTTCCTCAGCCCAAGGGTGATGTTTCCAAACCATTGCGCGCGATGATTTTTGATTCCAAATACGACACATACAAAGGCGTGTTGGCTTTTGTGCGAATGGTGGATGGCGAAGCGCGCCGAGAAGACGAAATATTTATGATGGCAACACAAAAAGGAAGCTCGGTTATTGAAGTGGGATATTTCAAGCCGGATATGAACGCAGTGGATATGCTAAGAGCGGGAGATATTGGATATATTGCTACCGGGCTTAAGAGTGTGGAATATTGTCGAGTTGGTGATACGATAACCTTGGAAAAGGTGGATCGAAAGACAATTGAGAGACTTCCTGGATACAAGGATGTGCGACCAGTGGTATATGCCAGTCTTTATCCGACGGATGGCGATGACTATAATTTGATGCGTGATTCCTTGGACAAGCTTAAACTTAATGATGCATCGTTTGTTTTTGAACCGGAGAGCAATTCGGCGTTGGGAAAAGGTTTTCGTTGCGG
>DOKE01000007.1:66417-72652 GCA_003510895.1 Candidatus Moraniibacteriota bacterium | reverse complement strand
GGATTTTTGGGATTGCTTCATTTGGAAATCATCAAGGAGAGATTGGAACGGGAGTTTAATTTTACTCCGACTATCACGACGCCGGGCGTTGTTTATGAAATAATATTCAAAGGAAAAAAAGAACCGCAAAAAATTTATTCGGCTATGGATGTTCCGGATGCCAATTTTATTGATCAAATTTCCGAGCCGTTCGTGAAACTGGAAATTGTTACCCCGTCTGAATATTTGGGTTCAGTGATGGAACTTATGAATAATTTGCGTTCGGTTTATCTGAATACGGAATATATAGATTTGGAAAGAATTATGCTTTCTTTTGAAGTTCCTTTGACGGATATTATTGTTAATTTTCATGATGATTTAAAGAGCGCCACTTCCGGATATGCTTCAATGAGTTATGAATTCATTGGTTATCGAGCTTCGGATTTGGTGAAAATGGATATTTTGTTGGCCGGAGAAAAAGTAGAGGCGCTTTCAAGAATTGTTCCGCGGGAAAAAGCTGTTGCGGAAGGAAATGCTGTGGTGATAAAGTTGAAAGACGCAATTCCGCGGCAAAATTTTGCTATTCCGGTGCAAGCCGCTTTGGGAGGAAAAATTGTGGCTCGCGAAACAATCAAGCCCTATCGCAAGGATGTTATTGCTAAGTTATATGGAGGCGATGTGACGCGAAAAAATAAATTATTGGACAAACAAAAAAAAGGAAAAAAGAAAATGGGAAACGTTGGAAAAGTAAAAGTCCCTTCCGAAGCCTATCTGGCGGTTTTGAAGAGATAGAGCTTGGCTTGTTGGGATAATTTGTTATAATTATAGGGTAATCAAATAGGAAGTGTTTTTGTGGAAATAAATTATTACGGAAAATGAGCACAAAAAGAAGGAAAAAAAGAATGTACGTGATTTGGGTTATTATTTCCGTTTTAGCTATTGCTTCAATGGTGATTTTTTCTTTGGCTCCGTTGCTTTCCGTTTATTAAAATAAAAAAATGAAAAAGAAGTTTTCTTTTGCTTTGTTATTTTTCTTCTTGGGAAGCTTGGTTGTCGCTTATGTGATATATTTTGCGAGCAAAGAAACAACAAGAACGAGAAAGATTGATAATGAAATTGAAGGTCTGAAACAAGAAGCGGAAAAAATCAAGGAGGACAACGATGCGCTTAAAGACAAAATAGCTTATTTTGAAACCAATGAATTCAAGGAAAGAGTGGCGAAGGAAAAACTTAATTTGAAAAAGGAAAACGAAAATGTGGTGGCTATAAAACAAAATCCTGTTGCAATTGAAGAAAAAAGTCCGATTATTTCAATTAATAAATCAGAAACGGAAGACGATAATTCGGAAGAATATGTTAAATGGTGGAATTTTTTCTTTGGTTATTAGAATGTAAAAATAAACATATTTTAAAACGTAAATTATTTTATGGAGAAAAAAGATAAGGAAAATAAAATTAATTTTAGGACGCTCGCTTATTCCGGAGTAATTGTTTTGTTTGTGTTTGTTGTTGCATTGCTGTGCGGATCATATTATTTTTATGATAAGAAAGATGGATTGGAAAAAATGCTTTTCGGAAAAATTTCCTATCCGGCAGTGGTTATGGACAAGACAAATTTTATTTACATTTCTGAGATAAAACAAAATACCGACGCTTTGAAGAGATTCTATGAGAATCAAGATTTTTCCGAAGCGGGAATACGCATAGATTTTTCAACGGAAGATGGAAAGAAGCGTCTCAGAATAAAAGAAAAAGATATTGTAAATAAAATAATAGAAAACAAGGCGATTGAATTGCTTGCCAATAAAAGAAATATCAATATTACCGAAAAGCAGGCGGAAGAAAATATTTTAGATAAATTGAAAGAATTTGGCAATGATAAAAGTGAAGCTGAGAAAGAACTAAGTAGGCTTTATGGATGGAATTTGGATGATTTCAAAAAAGAGATAGTTTTGCCGGATATGTATAGGGAAAAACTGTCTGAGTCGGTCGATGAAGAAATCAACAAAAATAATGAAGCGAAAAAAAATATAGAAAAAGCGGTGGAGGAATTGAATAATGGTAAGGACTTTTCTGATGTGGCGCGCGCATATTCTCAAGGCTTGACGGCGAAGGATGGTGGGGAATTGGGCTGGATAACCAAAGAACAGTTAGCTCCGGAAATTGCAAAAATCGCTTTTGGCAATTATGATAATAAGAAAAATGAAATAATCGAGAGTTCTTTGGGGTATCATATAATTAGAATAGAGGATATAAAAAAAGAAGATAGTGTGGATATGGTCAGAATAAGGCAAATATTCACAAGAAAAAAAGTTTTTTCCGAATGGCTGATGGAACAAATGAGGGGAATTGATGTAGTGGTTTTTATGAGGGATTATCAATGGAATAAGGATGAATTATTGGTTGAATTTAAAAAAGAGGAAATGAGAAGAGAAGAGTTGGAAATAAGAGAGAAATCTCAAGGCGATGCATCAATGATTTTTTGATTGGTTTATAATTAATTTAAATATAAAAAAATGGCAAAAGTAAAAGTAAACGAAGATGTTTGTATTGGATGCGGGACTTGTGAGTCTCTTTGTCCGGGTGTTTTCCATATTGAAAATGGAAAATCTCACGTAATATCTGAAGAATGTGGCGACTGCAATTGTCAGGAAGCGGTTGATAGCTGTCCTGTAAGCGCTATTTCCCTAGAAGAATAGGGTCCTCTTTCCAGAAAAATATTGCAACTTAGCCAAGCTTCAGATATGAAGTTGGTTTAAGTTTGGCCACGGTTTATATTTTATAAATTATTTAATATTATTCATATGGATATATTAGAAAATAAAGAAAATAATGGAAATGATTTTGACAAAACAACAAAAAATATCAATAAGGGAAATCTTATTAAATCCAAAAAAATAATATTGGCGGTGATTGGAATGGTTATGCTAGCTTCTTTTTTTGGAGCAGTTTTTGGTTTTATGGCGGGCAGTGTTTCCAAGAATTTAGATGGGAATTTTTTTGCTGAAAATAATAATGAGAATAAAACAGGGAGCAAGGTTGATGTTAGGAGTATTATTGTGGAAGATTCGGCCGTTATTGATGTTGTAAAAAATACTTCGCCGGCAGTTGTCAGTATTGCTATCACAAAAGATGTTTCAAAAATGAGAACCTTCGATTTTTTTGGATTCGATTTCTTTTCAGAGGAAGGACTGGAGGGACAAGCCAAGCAACAAGTGGGAAGCGGAAGCGGATTTTTTCTTTCCAGCGATGGTTTGATTGCCACCAACAAGCACGTTGTGGAAGATGTTTCAGCCGACTATACAGTGATAATTAACGATGGAAAAGAATATCCCGCTAAGATTTTAGCCAAAGATCCATTGCAAGATATTGCCATAATAAAAATAGAAGGAAATAATTTTTCGGTTCTGTCAGTGGGAAATTCTGATTCCGTTCAAATCGGACAAACTGTTATAGCGATTGGAAATTCCCTGGGTGAATTTTCCAACACTGTCAGTCGCGGAATAATTTCCGGACTGGGAAGAACTGTTATTGCCGGATCGGAGTTTAGCGCTCAATCGGAAAGGTTAAGCAATATAATACAAACCGACGCGGCTATCAATCCGGGAAATTCCGGCGGACCGCTAATAAATATTAATGGAGAAGTTGTTGGAATGAATGTAGCGATGGCGAAAGACGCGCAAAACATCGGTTTCGCTCTTCCTATTAATCAGGTTCAGAAAGTTTTTCTTCAAGTTAAGGAAACCGGAAAGATATCGGTGCCGTTTTTGGGCGTGCGATATATTCCAATAAATGAAGAAATGCAAAAAATAAATAATTTGCCATATAGCTATGGCGTTCTTGTTCAACGAGGAGAAAAAGTGACGGATCTGGCTGTCATTCCCGGCTCTCCGGCGGATAAAGCGAATATTCAAGAGAACGATATTATTTTGGAGATAGATGGAAAGAAAATTGATGAAGAAAATCAATTGGGAGATTTGATTGGAAAAAGTAATGTTGGCGACACAATAACTCTGAAAATTTGGCACAAAGGAGAGGAAAAAACAGCAAAAGTTGCGCTAGAAGAGAGAAAGTAAAAATTCAAAAAGCCAAGATATTTTGGATGAACTTGCGTTAAAAATTATAGAGGGTAAAATAAAGGAAGGAGACAGGGTTGGTGTTTTTATGCAAAACGAAAAGATTGAGTTTTCCAAATAAAAAAGATGAGAAGGCCGCCTAAATTTTTTAGGAAGCTTGATAACAAAAAATAAATTATGTTTTTTCATTTCCGGGTTTTATTGCATAGTATCGTCTTTCTTTTGATATTGGAGATTTTTTTGAATGATTCCGTTTCCGAATTTCTGGCCTCGCTTATTTCTGTTAAACCGGTTTTATTTTTTGTTTTGCTTGGCGTTTTTTTCTTGTTCATATTGAACAACTCTTTGAAAATAGGAAAATCCTGGGATATGGTCTTTATTCCGATTCTGTTGTATATTTCCTCAATCGGACTGAGTATGTTTGTGGATTCTGATTTGAAAAAACATCTTTTTTCCGCGCTTAGTTTCCTGGTGTATTATTCTTGTTTGCTAGGCATACAAAGACTGAAATCTAGCAAAAAAGATCAAACAGCCAGAGGGCTTATTGCATCGACGGCTGCCGCTTCCATTTTCCTTTTTTATTCTTTCGTGTATGGATTTTATTTGAATTTCACGATTCCTCTTTGGTTTGTAATGTTATTATTTTTTTCAATTACAACTCTGGTAAGCTATCAATATTTTAATTTGCTAAAAGAAGATAAAAAGACAGTTTGGAAATACAGCCTCATTATTGGGATGGTTATGATGGAAATTTCTTTGGTGGCAAATTTTTGGCCGTTCGGGTACTTGACAACAGGAGCAACTATGCTTATTTTCTATTATATTCTCTGGGATTTGATTCAAAGCTATTTTTTGAAAAAATTCTCCAAAAGAAGGGTAATTGCCAACATCACAATATTCGGATCGTTGATGGTCTTGGTTCTCGCGAGTTCTCGATGGCTTCCGGTGGTATAAATAACTAAAATTTGAAAAACACAATCAATATGAAATTATTCAATGAAAAAACCAAAAAAGCGCTTTTCTTTATTATGATTATTTTCTTTGTTTTTGTGATCGGAGGAATAGGCGGAGTTTATATGGAAGCCTATCTTGTCCCTAGGCTTAGCGCAGTTCCTTTTTTTGAAAAATTTTTGAAAAAGGCCTCAGAAAATGTTACGGTCATAAACAGAGTGGAGCAAGTGACTATAAAAGAAAGCGATTCTGTCAACGAAATTTCTTCCGGGGCGTCCATCTCGGTGGTGAATATAATTTCCATAAATTCTGAAAATAGTTTTGCGCAAAATCAGGAAAGCAAAAGTGGAACAGGAATTTTGGTCACAAGCGATGGAGTCATTGTAACATATAGAGATGCGATCATCGAAAGCGAAGCATCATATATTGTTTTGTTGTATAACGAAGAAAAATATGAAGCCAAGCTTATGGGCATTGATAATTTTACAAACTTGGCTTACTTGAAAATTGAAGCCAATAATTTATCCTCAATTGATTTTGCTAACTCCAATGATTTTAGACCGGGCAATAAATTGGTAGCTATTGGAAATTCTTTCAGTGAATATCAGAATCGTTTTTCTGCCGGACTTTTGAGTAATAATAACAAGACTTTTAATCTTAGCGGAAAAACAGTAGCATCTTCTGAAAAATTAGAAGGGGTTTTTGAAACTGATTTTGACAATCAGAAAAACTATTTGGGAGGTCCGGTGATAAGTTATGGCGGAGAACTAGTGGGAATTATTGGAAAAGTTTTTATGGATAATCAAGATGTATTTTTTCAGATACCTTCCAATATGGTTAAGGAATCTCTCGAGTTGGCTTTGAATGGCGAGTTGGAAAAGCGTCCGACATTGGGAGCTTACTATATTACTATGACCAAGGAATATGCTCTGACGCATAATATGAAAATTGACAAAGGCGCTTTAATATATTCTTCTTCCGGAAAAAACAGCTTGGCAATTATCGACGGTTCTGTCGCGCAAAAGGCGGGATTAAGAATTAATGATTTAATCATAGCGGTTAATGGAGAAAATATTGATTTGGGCAATCCATTTTCGAATTTGCTCAGCAAACACAAGAAGGGACATCAAGTAGAGCTTACGGTTATCAGAAATGAAAATGAAATAAAAATCCCAGTGCAACTTTAGCCGCATACAGTTTTGAAAAGCAAAAAACCGCATCGAAAACGA
>DOKE01000007.1:64330-66324 GCA_003510895.1 Candidatus Moraniibacteriota bacterium | reverse complement strand
TTTTTTTGTTATTGACAAAATGTTGATTGTTTGGTAGTATATCTTGTTAAGTCTTAATTATATTTTATGCGAATAAAAAATGATATTTTTGCTTTAATTAGGGGGAAAATTGGAGCAATATTTCTTTCCGGACTGTTCCTGTCCGCTGTTTCTTTTCTGTTTCTGGTTTTGAATGAAAAGAATTTCAAAGTCAATTCTGATTTTTTGATTGTGCAAAATGCGACTGCTTCTCAGGACGCCTATTCTCTTTCCAAGTCAGCTGAATATTTTGGAAAAGTTCTGAGCGAATCTGTTTACAGCGAATTATTCATAAATGAAGTTGTGAAAACCGGAAAAGTTAATGCGGAATTTTTGCCGTTCGACAAGAAAGAAAAAATCAAAGTTTGGAGCAAAATTGTTTCAGCCAGTCAGAATACAAATCTTGGAATTGTTAATATAAAAATTTTTGACGACAATCAAAAACAAGCGGTTGCAATTTCCGAAGGAGTTTCTGAAGTTCTCACAACTAAAAACAGTTTATTTCGTGGTGAAGGACAAAATATTGAAGTCAAAGTGCTTTCTGGTCCTATTGTGGAAAAAAATCCCAGCATTTTGGACATAATGGCTGTTATTCTGGGTGGATTTTTATTTGGATTTTTGTTAAGCGTTGTTTTAGTTTATTATAAATCGGAACAAGAAAAAATTGAAAATTCTGAATATTTTCCTCGAAACGAGGACTATGTTTAGAAGTTGACATTTTTGCGAGATAGGTCATTGTGAGTAGATTGGGAAGCTTTATTTGTATTAAATATAAGCTTCTCGGTAAACTCGGAATGTTCCGAGTTTGAGAAGAAGAACCTTAAAAATTAAATAGTTTTTTTAAGGAAATATACGATACAATACAATACAAACATTGGAGGCACATCATGATGAAGATGGCGAAATTGTTGTTGCTGTTGTTGTGCGTCGCCATCCTTTCCGGATGCGCGACTACAACAGGATTAAAAAACGGTCCGGAGTATTTGGGTAAAGCTTTGGATTTAACTGTGCGTCCCGAGCAATCGTTAGGCGTGCGGGTGACTCCGGCTTTAGAAAATGGGAACGTGACTGTTTTCGAGCTCCCAATAACTGATAGCCAGTTTGGTGGAGAGATGTATCCGGGACGCATTATGTTTCCCGGAATGGTCACCAACGAAAAAGGTGAAGAATTTTTTGCACAATCCGTGTTGGCGGGAATTTATCCATCCGGAGAACTTATGTCCTTTGTCATTGTTGATGGCAAGTTATCGGATATGAGAGGTGCGAAATTTCTTGCCGTGTCTTCCCATACTGATTATTTTTGGAATGAAAAAGGCGAAGCGATTTTTTTCGAACGCCAAAAATTCTATGAAGAAAAAAAGTATCGGGACGAATTGATTTTGGAAAATGGAGTTCCGATTGGAAGTCGAAGAATGATAAAGGGATTTGACAAAATTGTCAGATCTTGGAATCGCTATTCGACAGAGTTTGGAGATATTTATTCGCCGTTAGGCGAAGAAGATATCAAAAGAATTGCCAGAATCAATCCTGGTTACAGTCCAGTTGAAAAACTGGTGCTACGTAATCGGGCAGTAATTTCAATCAATCCAGTGGAAACGATCGCGAAAGCCTTCATAACACTAATTGAGGCGAAAAACGGAAAGTCCCAGGGTTGGGACTATACATCGGAATTACCAACTCGCCAACAGATGGCGGCTATTGTTGAGTTCATTGGAAAATTCCGTTTGGAATTGGTTCGTGAACTTATTAAACATCAGAAAAAAGAAGGAGGATCATCATGAAAAAGCTTTTATTTCCTTTGATGATGCTGATGGTGATTTCTCTTACGGATATCGCGTTAGCGTCAGGTGGAAAAATTGACCATCCTGTTTTGGGGAAAGTCAATGAGGAGACAGCGCAGGTTTTCGACAATCTGCGTCGTCGTCAAAGAGATTTAGCATTGGCGGCGGTTCAAAAAACTGCGCCTGTAGAGCAAG
>DOKE01000007.1:62541-64253 GCA_003510895.1 Candidatus Moraniibacteriota bacterium | reverse complement strand
AATCGCAAGAAACTGCGGTTGCGGAAGTTTCAGTCGCTCCCACTGTTCAGAGCGCAACTCTGATACGGGAAGCGGAAGAAAAAAGCCAGCCAGAATGGGGAAGCTTTCCTGAAATCTCAGCCTGGGCAGGTGCTTGGAGAAATCCAAGCGCCGGAACCGATGGATACTGGGTGAACCTCAAATATTTACAATGGTTCACCAAATATGAGAAGCCGGAAAACTTTGGCATCGGCGCTAACGTTCGTTGGGATGACGGCAAGAATTCCACTGGTTATGATTGGGGATTTTTAGCTTTCGGTCCATCGGCGGGATACTATCGGGCACTGGGCTTGCGAAATTCTTTTGAAACAGATGTAAGTCTTTTGTACCGTATCGATGAAAAGCGAGAAAATGGTTTTATGCCATCAGCTCACATCGAATTCGGTCATCGTTTGGATTATAAAAACCGTTTGACATTTCAAGTTGACGGAAATTATTTTCCAAATGACAGCTGGATGGGGCCAGGAATTTACTGGGAGTATAAGATCAATAAAGAATGGAAGGTGATTACGGGCGCTGGAGCGAGCATTAGTTGGCTTGATGGCGACGTATACACCGGATTTATGCCAAGCGTGCGAGTGAAATACAAAAATCGCTATAACATTGGTGTGAATCTTAATCTGTTTACCGGCTTGGGTACTTTCTATGGTCTCACAGCCGCGTATGAACTCACGCCAGATATTAATACCTGGTGGGAGAACAAGAAGGACAAATCTGTTAGCTTGGTTTCTGAAGGAGAACAAGTAGTTCAGAATCAGGAACAAGTAGCTTCTGATCAAGGAGTTGAACAAACAGTTGAAATTTCAGAAAAAACGATCGAGCAGATCATTCAAGAAAATGAGGAGGAAAAGTGATGAAGATACAAAAAGTTTTTTTTATGGCAGTGGTGTTTTTATTGGCGGCAACAGCAGGTGCTTTCGCTAAGCCGGTTTATTTGGCTGGCGAAGCCTGGGTGGATGCAGAAAAAGTTGGCAATGCTCTTCGGGTCAGCTGGAAATATTCTGATCCGAAAGATATGTGGCAGACAGATCAAGTGCAATTTTGCCCTGATCCGTTGCGTGCAGATTGTGAGCCTAACATTCCTTTTAAGGGAACAAAGACAGGCGACAAAACCCAGCATTTTGACATTCCGCTGGAAGTTATTTCTGGTGGACAGAGTGCGTTTAATCTCGCTAGTGATAGTGATTGGTTTAACGCTCTTTGGTTGGGGATTCCCTCAAAAAATCTCCATATTGGAAAAAATCTGATGTATTACAGAAGTCAGCCTGATCCGAATATACCCAAATCGGGGGGGATGCATCTTTTGTATATCGGTTCCGGAGCGCCATTTGTTCCGGGAGTCAATGATAAAAAAGCCTACAAACAGACTGATGGTGCTGATGGCATTAGCACAGCAGCAGCTCCGGCCCCGGCTCCTTCGAAAAAGAAGGTAGCCAAGAATAAGAAGAGCAAGGCTTCGGACTGTACGGACTGTGAAAAGAAGATTCTCGTAGAGGTAGAGGAGGTCAAGAAGGACACAGTTGCTATCCGGGAATCCGTTGGTGAGGTTGACAAAACTGAACCAGTGGAAATTCAGACAATCCAGGCTAAGGGTCGAAAGATTATAAAGGCTCTTGGTGAAGGTAAACCTGATAAGGGCGGCAAGCAATTGACGGCTCATGAGAAAATCGGCG
>DOKE01000007.1:7886-62458 GCA_003510895.1 Candidatus Moraniibacteriota bacterium | reverse complement strand
CCTGAAAAGCCAGGCGACACGATTTTCAGGGTTACCGAGGAAACAAAGATGGCATCGTTTGAAGCCAAAGAAGCTTCCAGACAGGTGCTGGAGATAATTAGTAAGCCCTGGTACAAGAAGTGGGAATTCTGGCTTCTTGCGGTGGCTGCGCTTATTCTCCTTGGTCTTCTTATGAGAAGAGGTGGAGGAAGAAAGTCGTATGATATTACTGGCATCGGAAAAGGAGGTGGCGGCACTTCCTAAAAAATAAAAAAGCCGCGTAACACAAGCCTCAGGGGATAATTCTTCTGGGGCTTGCTTTTTTTTCTAAAATATGCTATAATAGACGGTTAAGATAAATAGAGTCTAAAAACAAGCTATGCGAGATTTATTTAGAAATAGGGAAATTATTGGGGCAATTTTTGTCACATTATTTGTTTCAATTTTTGCGCTGGCTAATATTTTGGCGGGATTTTCTTTGCCGGTGTATATTTTGGCAATTGTGCCGGCTGTTTTGATTGCCTTTTTATATCCTCAAAGCGGATTTTTCGCTATTGTTTTTCTGACATTTATTTTTGAAAGATTTTTCACGTTGGCGCCGATAGTTATGGGAAGAAATGAATATAAACTTTATCCTTTGGATATTCTTTTGACGGCTGTAGTTTTTGGAATTGTTTTTCAATTTTTGCGAGGAAAATTGGAAATTGTTTTCAAGAAAGCGGATTATTTTATTTGGGGATTTATTATTGTTTGCGCGATATATGGAGTTTTTGATATGTTTGTTTTGCAAGCAGATAAAGCGCTTTCTTTTAGCAGCGCTAAAAATTACGCGCTCTACGCAATTTTATATTTTGTAACATTCTTGCTGATAAAAACTAAAAAAGATTTTGAAAATTTTGCCAAGCTGGCTGTTTTTGGAGGATTGTGTATTTTAGGTTTTCTGATTTATGGAATTTCCAGCGGACAGGGTTTGTGGTCTGAATACACGCCGCTTTCCACAGAAGGAGTGCGTATTTTGGCGTTTACTCATTCCTATTATCTTTCTATGCTTTCTGTGTTTGCTTTTGTTTATATCTTAGCCAGAAAAAATGACAATGAATCGAAAATTTTTATTGCTTTGCTTTGTTTTTGGGCAGTTGGAATTGT
Source organism: Candidatus Moraniibacteriota bacterium (assembly GCA_003510895.1). Lineage (GTDB taxonomy): Bacteria > Patescibacteriota > Minisyncoccia > Moranbacterales > GWC2-37-73 > UBA9338. Next base: position 61,333 of record DOKE01000007.1, on the reverse strand, counting down.
TGGTTCTATGATGCGACATCTTTGGATAGCATTAGGAGCGGCTTTTTTGACGGTGCTAATATTATTGGCAAATGAGTTTAGAAAAAATATAAAAAATATTATTATTCCTTATGTGGCGATACTTTTCATAGCGTCAATTCCGATTTTGTATTTTTCTTTTCTTTTTCCCAATTCGGATTTGAATAAAAGAATTCAGGAAGTTACCGGGGTTGTTAGCCATCGGGTAACATCTATTGCTGATTCTGATGACGAAAGTATTTTTTGGCGAAATGTTGTTTGGCAAGAGGCCTTGAAAAAATACAAAGACAGTTTAGTTTTTGGAACAGGATTGGGAAAATATCTTTCTGTGGAAATAGGTACTTATCGAAATTTTGTTGAAATGAGAAATGTTCACAATTCTTTCTTGGTTCTCTTGGTTCAGATGGGGGTTTTGGGCGTGGCGTTTTTGTTTATTCCGATTGGGGTGTTGGCAAAAAATATTTTTCGAAAAATTCGCGACAAAGATGAGTTCTATGTGGAGCGAATTACAGTGCTTGGAATTTTGGCTTTGCAATTGGTGGCTTTTATGTTTCAGCCCTATTTGGAAACGAATTTGCTGGGAATATTTTTCTGGATAAATTTAGGATTGATGCGAAGCCTTAGCTATAAAAATGAAGAAGTATAAAATATATGAAAATTTTAGAAATCAATAAATATTATTATCCAAAAAGGGGAGCCGAAAGACATTTTTTGGATGTGATTAAAATTCTCAGAAACAGGGGCAACCAAGTGGCTGTTTTTTCTATGCATCACAGCAAAAATATTGAAAGTCCTTGGAATAAATATTTTCTTTCTTCCGCGGGATATACTTCGGAATATGGTTTGTGGGAAAAAATTAAAGGAGCGTTGAGAATGTTTTATTCCTGGGAGGCAAGAAAGAAGATAAATAAATTGCTGGATGATTTTCAGCCGGATGTTGTTCATATTCACAATATCTATCATCAACTTTCTCCAACCATTCTTTTTCAAATCAAAAAAAGAAACATCCCGATTGTGATGACAGTGCATGATTTCAAACTCATAAATCCCAATCATAGTATGTTTTTGAATGGAGAGTTTTATGATCGTTGCAAAGATGGAAAATTTTATCAGTGCTTTTTGGATAAATGCGTGAAAAATTCTTATGTCAAAAGTTTTTTGGCAATGCTGGAAGCGTATTGGTACAATGTGCTGGGAACGTATAGAAAAAATATTGACAAGTACATTGTTCCCAGCGAATTTGTGAAAAATATTCTGGTTGAACGAGGGATTGGGGAAGAAAAAATAGAAGTTCTCCCTCATTTCATTTTTGAAAATGATTTGATATGCGATGAAAAAAAATCAGAGAAAAAAGAGGAAACGTATAAAAAACCGTATGCTTTGTATATTGGAGCGCTATCGAAAAACAAGGGGGTGAACGATTTGGTGGATATTTTCAAAAATATGAAAGGAATGGAGCTTTGTGTTGCTGGCGGTCTGGAAGATGATTTTCAATGGGAAAATTTTTCTAACACCAAATATCTGGGCTTTCTTAATCGTTCCCAGCTTAATAACGTAATAAAAAAATCTCACTGTCTCATTTCAGGTTCGCGGCTGCCCGAAACTTTCGGGCTTATTGTGTTGGAAGGATTGAGTTTTGGAAAACCTTTTTTTGGTTTTAAATCCGGAGCCTATCAAGAAATTGTGGAAAATGAAGTGAATGGATTTTTGGCGGAGAAAAAAAATGAACTAAAAAAAGCGTTGGAAAATTTCTCTGAAGGAAGAATGAATTTTGATTGCGAAAAAATAAAAAAATCAGCTCGGCAGATATATGGAAAAGAAGCTTATTTTGGCAAATTGGAAAAAATTTTTGAAATTGAAATATTGTTGACAAAATAGCCGTTTCCTGATATTCTACTATGTCCTAATAATTTATTTATTTTTTATAAACTATGAATAACTCAACATCGAAAAAAAGCCTTTATATAGGGGCAATATTGACGTTTAATCTGCTTTTGGCGGGAGTGTTTGTTTTTCCGTTTCTTTCTCTCGCTAAAAATGAAAGAGAAATTTATGTTAACGCCAAAGCTACCGGAGTGGAAGATGGAAGTTCTGAAAATCCATATCGAACCATTTCTTCCGCGCTGAGAAAAGCTAAGAAGAATGACAAATTGTTTGTGGCTAATGGAGAATACAAAGAAAACATTGAAATACCGAAAGGGGTAAAAATTTATGGAGCGGATAGAGACGAAGTTATCATCAAAGCAAAAAACGACGATGATCCTGTTGTGGAAATGAATGAGAATACTAAGATAAATAAGGTTACAATCAAAAATGGAAAAGTTGGAATTAAGGTGGAAAAAAATGATGACGATGTTTCCATAATTGATTGCGTAATAGAAAAAAATAAAAGAGACGGAATAAAAATCGAGAAAGGATCCGTTTCAAAAGCTCATCCGGTCAGCGTGACTGAAAATGTAATAAGAGAAAACGGTTGGAATGGAATTTATTCTGAAACCAGAAGAGTTGTTCTTATGGAAAATAATATCTACGGCAATGACAGAGACGGAGTGGAATTGGCAGAAGGTTCTTCCGCGTGGATTGAAGACAATCGAATCAATGACAACGATGGAGTGGGATTTAAATTTACACTGGATAATTCCAATATTTGGTTGAAAGACAATTCTATTCGCGATAATGACAAAAGTGGAATGGAAGTGGATCATTTTGGAAATGCTGGAAGAGTTGATATTTCCAAATCAACAATAGCCGAGAATGAAAAGTATGGAATTGCCAGAGTTCAAAAATCACTATTAACCAGTTCTGCCTGGGATGGATTTACTTTTGACAACAAAAATACTTTTTTTGAGAATAAATCGAAAGATGTATCCGATGTTATTATTGTTCGCCAATAGGAAGATTGTTTTATTAATTTAAACTTGTATGAAAATAGCGCTGATAGGACAAAAAGGAATACCAGCTGTCTCAGGAGGCATTGAAAAACATGTCGAAGAGATTTCAATAAGAATGGCCGAAGCCGGTCATAATGTTTTTGTCTATGTGCGTGATAATTATACAGACAAAAATCTCAAAAAATACAAAAAAATTGTTTTGATTCATTTGCCTTCTATTCACACTAAGCATCTGGATGCAATTTCTCACACATTTGTTTCCACGATACACGCGCTTTTTTCTGACTATGACGTTATTCACTATCATGGCATAGGACCGAGTTTTTTGAGTTGGATAATCAAATTTTTCAAACCGAGCGTTTCTTTGGTTTCGACTTTTCATTGCCAAGATTATTATCACCAAAAATGGGGATGGTTTGCGTGTTTGTTTTTGAAGGCGGGAGAATATATGACTTGCATTATTCCTGATAAAACTATTGCAGTCAGCAAATCTTTGGCGGATTTGGCAAAAGAAAAATATGGCAAAAGATTGACAGTTATTCCTAATGGAGCGGATATAAAATATGCAGAGGCAACCAATTTGATTTCTCAATGGGGGCTTAAGGATAAAAAATATATTTTGTTTGTGGGCAGATTAATCAAGCACAAAGGAGTTCACTATCTCATTGAAGCTTTCAAGCAATTGGAAGATACGAGCAAATTGGCAAATAACTTCAAGCTTGTGATAACAGGAGAGGGTTTTCATACAGATGATTATGTTAAATATCTTCGCACTATAAGTGAAAAAAGAGAAAATATAATTTTTACAGGAAAGCAATCCAACGAAGTTCTTGAACAACTTTTTTCACATTCCTATCTTTTTGTTCAACCATCTGAATCAGAAGGATTGTCAATCGCTCTCTTGGAAGCGATGGGATATGGCATTTGTCCTCTAGTGAGTGATATCAAAGAAAATTTGGAACCGGTGAGTGATTGCGGATATTCTTTTAAAAATAAAAGTGTTACTGATTTGAGAGACAAATTGGCCTATCTTTTGAATAAACCGGAAGAAGTGGAGAGACTAGGCAGTTGCGCCGTGGAAAGAATTAGGAATGAATACAGTTGGGATTCTATTGCTGAAAAAACATTGAATTTGTATAGGGAAATAATTTTGCAGAAAGAGAAATAATGAATAATCAAAAAGAAAAAAATAAATTTTTTAAGGATACGCGTTTTTTGGCGAGAGTTTTTGTTGTGGGAATTATTTTTTCCATAACCGCTTTGCTTATTTTATTGGATGCTTTCAAGCAATATCGCGCGGATGTTGCAATTATTGTTATTCCAAAAAACGAAATAATAGCTCAACAATCCAAGGATGTGATGGAAAACATAATGGAATTTCCGCAAATGCTTTCTTTTTATGACAACCTGATTAAATTCAATCCGGAGATAGAAGATAATTTTTCCGGACAAAATTCTGACAAAAGAAAAAATAATTGGAATGATATCGTGAAAGTTTCCAAAGATAATTCTGAAAAAGGGACATTGATTAACGTCAGCGTTTTGGCAAAAAAATCCGGACAAGCGGAAATTATGGCTGCAAAAACAGCGCATACTCTTTTTGGAACAGTGAGTAAATTTTATAATATAAAAACTGATCTAGAAATCAGTATTGCGGAAGGACCAATTGTTTCAGTTGTTCTTAGGAATTGGGGTTGGATAGCAATAGCTTCTTTGATAATCGGATTTGTTTTTTCTTTCCTTTTGAATTTTGCGTTGGAGTTGATAGAGAAAATTGTTCGACCAAGCGGGGCAGTTTTGAAATCCAGTCCGATAAGGGGATTGCGAAAAAAATTCGAACAAAAACAGCATATTGAAATTGAAAAAGAAAAAAATGACGAATTTAAATATGATATGCCGTATGATTTTGAAGATGTTTATCCTAATTTTCCCGAAATGCCGAAAGATTCCATTAAAAAATCTTCTGCTCCCGAGAATCTTCCCGTAGCTGACGATGTGATTTTTTTTGAAGAAACTGAAATAAAAAAAGAAAAGCAAATTCAGGAAAAAGATGTCATTGAAATGAAAAAGGAAGAACCTACGCAGGAAGAATTAAAAGCCAGATTGAATAAGCTTCTTAATGGTGATATGTAATTTTATGGCCAAGAAGTATAGCGCAAAATTTTGGATTGTGTTTTGGACGACGTCAGCCATATTTCTTTTTGGTTGGTATGAATATTTGCAAATTGACAGAGAGAAAATTTCTTCGGTCATAGCTCCTGTTTTGGAATTTCTTCCTTTTGATAGTGAAAATACTGATGAATATAAAAATGCTGCCAAAATTTCCAGTTATTTTTTGAAGAAAGACGGACAGGAAAAAACTTTTTTGTTGCTTTTCCAAAACAATATGGAGATAAGACCGGGCGGAGGTTTCATTGGCGCTTTTGGAATTTTGAAAATGAAAGACGGAGAAGCGCTTTCAGTTGAAACTCACGACCTTTCAAATTTTGACGCTCGTATTCCGGACACTGTGGAACCGCCATATCCTATGAAAGAAACTCTGCGAATCAAGTCTTGGAAATTGCGCGATTCCAATTATTCTCCGGATTTCGAAATTAATGCCAAGAAAGCGGAGGAATTTTATCACCTGGGCGGAGGTCAGGAAAAATTTAATGGAGTTATCGGGATCACAACCAATGTTCTTGTTTCAATGTTGAAGGTGGTTGGTCCAATCAAACTGCCGGATTATCCGGGAGTGTATGACGCCGATAATGCTGTTTTGATGTTGGAATATCAAGTGGAAAAAGCTTTTGAGCAACAGGGAATAGATCGAGGAGAAAGAAAACTTATTCTAAAAGAAATGGCGGAGGAAATTAAGAATAAAGTGGAAAATCTTTCGATAAGCAAAAAGATGGAATTGGCTAAAACTATTTTAAACGATTTGAAAACAAAAGATATTCAATTTTATTTTTCTGATAGTGAGCTTCAAAATATTGCGCGCGAATCTAATTGGACGGGAGCAGTCGATCAACAATGGACAAGAGACTATTTGATGACAGTCGATGCTAATTTGGGAGCTTTCAAGAGCGACTATTATGTTCAGCGTTCGTTTAAATATTCTGTTGATTTAAGCAAGGAAAAACCGGAGGTAACTTTGGAAATAACCTATAATCACACCGCCAAACAAAAAGATTTTATGACCAAAGACTATTTGTCCTATTTGCGCGTGTATGTTCCGAAAGGATCTTGGTTAGTTGATTCGGAAAATTTTCCTAATCCGAGATTTGGAGAAGAATTGGAACGGAAGTATTTTGGAGCGATTGTCAAAGTCCCGTTGGGAACTTCCAAAACAATCAAGCTTGTGTATACATTGCCGGAAGAAATTAAAAATGGAGAATATGATCTGAAAATTCAAAAGCAAGCGGGTCTAAATGATGTTCCTGTTGATATTCAAATAAAATTCAGAGACGGGTCGGAAAAGAAATTGGATTTCAAATTGAATCAAGATTTTATTTTAGGGGAAAAATAAGATTAATCAGAAATGTTTTTCATAACAGACGCCTATTTCATAAGGCGTCTGTTTTTTGCGTTAATTGAGAAAATGTATTAGCATTAATGCATAAGAATAAAAAGACAATATGAAAGTGGAAAAAACCAAAATCGAAGGACTTTTGATAATTGAACCGCAGATTTTTGGCGACAAGCGAGGTTTTTTTGTGGAAACGTATAATGAAAAAAGATATAAAGAAGCGGGAATCAATTTGAATTTTGTTCAGGATAATTTATCTAAATCTGCCAAGGGAGCTTTGCGCGGATTGCATTGGCAAGCGCCTCCTTTTGAGCAAGGAAAATTGGTGCAAGTTATACAAGGAAAAGTTTTGGATGTGGCAGTGGATATCCGATTTGGTTCGCCGACATTCGGAGAATATGTCGCGGTGGAATTATCGGAAGAAAATAAAAAACAATTTTGGATTCCGCCGGGATTTGCTCACGGATTTGTGTCTCTTGAAGATAACACGATTTTTAGTTACAAATGCACAAAAATATATAATCCGGAATCAGAAAGGGGAGTTATGTGGAATGATTCGGAAATTGGAATTGATTGGAAAATAGAAAATCCCATAATTTCCGAAAAGGATTCAAAAAACAAATTATTGAAGGATATTGAAAAAGATTTTGTTTTCTAAAAAATAAAGCAATTAAATATTATGCGACTATTGGTTACCGGCGGGGCGGGGTTTATTGGGTCAAATTTTATACATTATTGGTTGAAAAAATATCTGGAAGACAAAATTGTCAATCTGGATGTTTTGACGTATGCTGGTAATTTGGAAAATTTGAAGGATTTGGAAAATAATTCAAACTACAAATTCGTAAAAGGCGACATCACAGACAAAGAAATAGTTGACGGCTTAGTGAAGGATTGCGATATTGTTGTTCATTTTGCGGCAGAGTCGCACGTAGATCGTTCAATTATGGATCCGGAAATTTTTTTGCGAACAAATGTTCTAGGAACACACACCCTTCTTGAGGCGGCAAAAAAATATTCAAAAAGATTCCATCATATTTCCACAGATGAGGTTTTCGGTTCGCTTGGTCCGGATGATTCCAAATTTAATGAAGAAACTGCCTATGATCCAAGAAGTCCATATTCGGCCTCAAAAGCCGCTTCAGATCATTTGGTGCGAGCCTATTATCACACTTTTAATCTTCCGATTACAATTTCCAATTGTTCCAATAATTACGGACCATATCTTTTTCCGGAAAAATTAATTCCGCTTTTTGTGACGAATTTGATGGAAGGAAAAAAAGTTCCGTTATATGGTGATGGTATGCAAATTCGCGATTGGCTTTTTGTTGACGATCATTGTCGAGCAATTGATGCAATTATTCATAAAGGGAAAATCGGCGAGACCTATTGTGTGGGAGGAAATTCGGAAAAAACCAACAAAGAAATTACGTATAAGATTTTAGAGTTGATGAATAAGGGTGAAGAAATGATTGAGTTTGTGAAAGATAGGCCGGGGCACGACAAGCGTTATGCGATTGACGCAACAAAAATAAAAAATGAACTTGGATGGGAACCAACGGTTTCTTTTGAGGAAGGAATTAAACGAACAGTAGAATGGTATAAAGACAATCAAGATTGGTGGAAAAAAATTAAAAGTGGAGAATATCAAGAATATTACAAAAAACAATATAACAAGTGATCTGAATATTATGAATAAAAAAATTTTAGTAATAGGTTCAAAGGGAATGTTGGGACGGGAGTTAGTTGATATTTTCAAGCAAGATAATGACTACGTGGTGACTGCTTGGGATCGGGAAGAACTGGATATCACTAATCAGAAACAAGTTGAAGAAAAAATTTCCAAACTGGCTCCGGATATCATTTTGAATGCGGCAGCCTATAATGCAGTCGATCTTTGCGAGAAAGATAAAAATGAATATAAAAAAGCCAAGGAAATCAATGGTAAAGCGCCGGGATATTTGGCAAAAATTTCTAAAAAAATTGATGCTGTTTTTGTGCACTATTCTTCCGACTATGTTTTTTCCGGAATGCCGGAAATTCCCGAGCCGACCGGCTGCACCCATTCTTGTTCCAGTTGTTCATTGCACGAAAATTTTGTTCCGCAATTGGGATTTGATGAAAATGCGCTGGCGGAACCAATTCAAAAATATGGAGAAACAAAATTGCTTGGGGAAGATAATGCTCAAAAATTTGCGGATAAGTTTTATATCATTCGTCTTTCCAAGCTTTTTGGAAAACCAGCCCAATCCAAAGATGCTAAAAGGAGTTTTTTTGATGTGATGTTGGAAGTGGGTAAAAAAGCGGAAAAAAACAAGACCGAGGTTAAGGTTGTGGATGAAGAAACTAGTTGTTTTACTTACGCTCCTGATTTAGCCAAGAAAACCAAGGAAATTATTGAAGCGGAAAAACCGTATGGAATTTATCACGTGACCAATTCCGACGCTTGCACCTGGTATGACGCGGCAAAGGAACTTTACAAACAGGCTAAAATAAAAGTGAAAATTGTTCCGGTTTCCGGTGATGAATTTCCGCGACCAGCGCAAAGACCTTATGTTTCAACCTTGATTAACACCAAACTCAATCCACTGCGTAGTTGGAAGCTAGCGCTGCGGGAATACTTGAAAAAATAAAAGCTATAAAACAGGATGATTAATTTTATATCCTGTTTTTTGAACAATATAGCTTCCAATAAGTCAATGGTTGTCGATTTCTTTGAATAATAGTATCATTAAAATATAAATTGATTTGAAATTCATAATTACTTTATAGAAAAAATATGAAAAATCTCAAAAAACAAGATCCGGAAATTTTTAAGGCGATTCAAGGGGAGCTGAAAAGACAACAAGAGGGAATGGAATTGATTGCTAGCGAGAATTATGTTTCCGAAGCGGTGTTGGAAGCAATGGGTTCTATTTTGACCAACAAATATTCGGAAGGATATCCGGGAAAAAGATATTATGGCGGACAAGAATATATTGATGTGGTGGAAAGTTTGGCAATTGAAAGAGCGAAAAAACTTTTTGGAGCGGAACATATCAATGTTCAACCACATTCCGGCGCGCCGGCTAATATGATTGCTTATAGCGCTGTTTTGAAACCGGGTGACAAGGTTTTGGGAATGGATCTTTCTCACGGAGGTCATTTGACACACGGACATCCCGTAACTCTTTCTGCCAAGATTTATAATTTTGTTCGATATAAAACTGATAAATCTGGAAAAATTGATTATGCGGAGCTTGAAAAAATGGCTATCAAAGAAAAACCGCAAATGATTTTAGCCGGATTTTCCGCTTACACAAGACAATTGGATTATAAAAAATTCGCCGCGATTGCCAAAAAAGTGGGAGCGATTTCTATGATTGACATTGCTCACATCGCCGGACTCATCGCTGGAAAAGCCTTGCCGAATCCTGTGCCATATTTTGACATTGTGACAACCACAACGCATAAAACTTTGCGCGGTCCTCGCGGAGGAATGATTATGTGTAAACAACAATATGCGCAAGCGATTGATAAAGCGACATTTCCCGGATTTCAAGGCGGACCGCACGAACAAATTATTGCCGCCAAAGCCGTGTCTTTTGGAGAAGCTCTGAAACCGTCTTTTCAAAAATATGCCAAACAAATAATTGCTAATGCGAAAGTTTTGGAAATTGAACTGAAAAAACATGGTTTTAAGTTGATGTTTGGCGGGACGGACAATCATATGGTTTTGGTGGATGTTTTTGGAAGTAAGGGTGTGAGTGGAAAAGAAGCGGAAGAAGCTTTGGATAAAATCGGAATAACGTTGAATAAAAATATGATTCCGGATGATCCTCGTTCTCCGATGGACCCAAGCGGCGTACGTATCGGAGTCCCAGCTATCACCAGTCGAGGAATGAAAGAAAAGGAAATCAGGACTATTGCTCGCTGGATCAAAGAGACGATTGAAAACAGAAATGATGATAAAAAATTGAAATCATTGCATAAAGAAGTGATTGCGCTTTGCAAAAAATTTCCGATTTATAAAAACTTAAAATAGAAATATTACCATATTTCAAAACATGGTAATTATATAAGTTTATGAGAAAAAAAATGAAAGGAATAATTTTGGCAGGAGGGTCTAATACTAGACTTTTTCCTTTGACAGCAACTACTTCAAAACAGTTGCTTCCAATTTATGATCGACAAATGATTTTCTATCCCTTGAATGTGTTGATTAAATCCGGAATAAAAGATGTTTTGATAATTGTGGCGCCGGAACATAGCGGACAGTTTCTTAATCTTTTAGGTTCTATTTTTGATAAATACGGAATCAGGCTTGAGTTTAAGGTGCAAAAAATACCAAGAGGCTTGGCAGACGCTTTTATTATGGGAGAAGATTTTATTGATGAGGACAATGTGGCAATGATATTAGGAGACAATATTTTTGAGGATGACTTGGGAGGAGCTATTCGAGGATTTGAAAAAGGCGGAATGGTTTTTGCTAAAGAAATTAAAGATGACCCGAGTCGTTATGGAATTATAGAATTTAATGAAAAAGGGAAAGCGATTTCCATTGAAGAAAAACCGGAAAATCCAAAAAGCAATTTTTGCGTGACCGGAGCATATGTTTTTGATAACCGAGTAATCGAAATTGCCAAAAATTTGAAACCGTCAAGCAGGGGAGAAATTGAAATTACAGATATAAATAAAAAATATTTGGAAATGGGCGAGCTTCAGGTTAATAGGCTTTCCGGGGAGTGGATGGATGCCGGAACTTTCGATTCTCTTCTAGAGGCAGGAAAAATTGTTAAAGAAAAGGAAATACATAAGAAATTCGACCCTATTATTGATGAGGCGATTCTTGAATTCAACAAAGAATTAAAAGAAATGGCTAAAAAGAAATTAAAATAAAATTCAAAAATTTATGCAAAAAATAAGAAAAGCGGTTATCGCTGTCGCTGGGTCGGGAACAAGATTGTTGCCTGCGACAAAATCTATGCCGAAAGAAATGCTCCCTATTGTTGATAAACCGATTATCCAACTAGTCGTAGAAGAATTAGTAGAAGCTGGAATTGAGGATATTATTTTCGTTACCCGATGGGATAAGAAACCATTGGAAGATCACTTTGACCGAAGCGTCGCGCTTGAAGATGATTTGAAAAAAAATGGCAAAGAAGAATTATCCAAAAAAATTCTTGATATTGCCGAGATGGCAAATTTTATTCATGTGCGACAAAAAGGACCATATGGCAATGGAACGCCTGTTTTGTCGGCAGCTAGCCTTGTTAATGATGAGCCGTTTATTTTTTGTTTCGGAGATGATTTGGTAAAATCAAAAACTTCCTTTACCAAGCAAATGATTGAAGATTATGAAAAAACCGGAAATCTTGTGATGGGCGTTCAGGAAGTTTCACAAAAAGATGTTGTAAGATATGGAATAGTAAAGCTTAAAGAAGGAACGAATCAAATGATTGATATCATCGAGAAACCAACCATTGAAGAAGCTCCTTCTCGGTTGGCTGGATTTGGAAGATATATATTAAATAAGGAAGTGGTGGATATATTAAAAAATACCGCTTTGGGCAAGGGAAATGAATTATGGATAGTAGACGCTATAAAAGAATATATAAATAGAGGAGGAATTTTTCTGGCTAAAGAAGTAAAAGATGGACAATGGATGACAACGGGAGATCCTTTAAATTATCTGAAAGCCATTTTAGCCTACGCATCAGACAGGGAAGACTTGAAAGATGACTTAAAGGATTACGTTAACGAATTGTATTGTAAAAAATAATTATTTAAAAATAAAAATGAAACAAGAAATATCGACTTTTGGTCAAAAGGCGGCTGACAGAATCGCCAGTGTTGTTGGAAGTTGGGCATTTATTCTTATTCAATCTGTCATTTTGATAGTTTGGATTATTCTTAATATCACAGCCTGGATTAATAATTGGGATCCGTATCCGTTTATTCTTTTGAATTTGGCGCTTAGTTTTCAGGCTGCCTATGCCGCGCCAATAATACTTATGAGTCAAAATAGAATGGCGGAAAAAGACAGAAAAAAAGCCAGCATTGATCTTTATACCGACAAAAGGGCGGAAAGAGAAATAGAAGAGATGCAAGAGCAACTTAAGCATATGAGCTCTATGCTGGGAGAAATTGCGCGTAACAATAAAGGCGATGAAAAGGAATAACAAGTATTCCTTTTTTGAAAGAAAGAAAAAAAACTAATTGTAGTAGAATGTGCCTTGAAAATTAATTAGAAAATAGATGTATTGGATTTACTTGTTGCTATTTATCTTGATAGTTTTTATTCCTGATATAATTCAAGGAAGTATTTTCAATTATCGCGAAGAAAGCATTGAGGAACTGCTGATATTGATTATCGGGGGTTTGGGATTTTTTATGTATCTGATAAAGGAAAAACAGACAACACAGCAGCGGCAGGAAAAAATTCATTTTCAACGGGAGGCTAATCGGATGTCCAAAGATTTAACCAGTTCCTATTCATATATCGGAGAAATAAACAGAAAATTGGAAATATTTAAAAATATATCAGTAGGTCTTCCTGAGTGGTCAAAATTGACACTGGCAAAAGAGTTGGAGCTTTTTGCATACATAATGTCCTCCATAAAGGTATTAACCAAAATGAATGAATACGAAGTTATTTTCGTAGACACTCAGTCGCAGGAAATTATCAAGGAAATAAAAAGCAATAAAAAAGTTTCGTTTGGTTTGGAAAAAAAATATTTTTTTAAAAAAAATAAAAAGTTTTTTGAAACAGACGAATGGATATTAGCTGTTTCTCCGAATGAAATGGAGCATATGTCAGCCGGAATATTTTTAAAAAAGAAAAATTTTTCTCAGACAGTGGAGGACTATGAAATTTTAAAAGCCATTGCGTCTCAGGTTTTATTCCTGTATGTTTTTTCGGAAAGAAGGAGGCAAAGAAGGGGAATTTGATAAATTTTGGATGACCGTATATAATAAGAAAGGTTAAAATTGAGAAATTGTAAAAATATGAAAATATTGCTTCTTCAAGATGTGAAGAAAATAGGAAAAAAAGGCGAAATAAAAGATGTTTCTGACGGGTATGCCAGAAATTTTATTTTAGCTAAAAAATTAGGCGAAATGGCCACTGAAGCTGCTGTGCGAAAAAACGAGCAACAAGTTGTTAAGAATAAGCAAGAACAGGAAAAAGCAAAAATAGCCGTTCAAAAAATGGCATCTTTGTTGGATGGAAAAAAAATAGTGATAAAATCTAAGGCTAAAGACGGAAAATTATTCGGCTCTATAACAGCGAAAAATATTGCTGAAAATTTGAAAAAAGACGGGTTTGAAGTTTCAGAAAAAGCGATTATTTTTGAATCTATGAAAAATGTCGGAGAAAAAGAAGCTCAGATAGTTTTTGATTTTAATATTAAAGCCAAAATATCCATCAAGATAGAGGCGCAATAATTTATGGAGAAAAGAAAATATATTTTTGTGATGGGGGGAGTGATGAGCGGTGTTGGAAAGGGAATTACAACTTCGTCTATTGGAACAATTCTTAAGGCGCGCGGATATAACGTGACGGCATTGAAAATAGATCCCTATATCAATGTTGACGCAGGAACAATGAATCCAACAGAACACGGAGAAGTTTTTGTCTTGGATGATGGTTACGAAACTGATCAGGATATGGGAAATTATGAAAGATTTATGGAAACAACTCTTCCAAGTATGAACTATATGACTACTGGAAGTGTATATCAAACCGTTATCAATAAAGAAAGAAATCTTGAATATAAAGGAAGATGCGTTGAAGTGGTTCCGCATATTCCAATGGAAGTAATAGAAAGAATTGAAAAAGCTTCTGAGAGAGCTAAGTCGGATATAACCTTGATTGAAATTGGTGGAACGGTGGGAGAATATCAAAACATACTTTTTCTTGAAGCGGCCAGAATGATGAAAATAAAAAATCCGGAAGATGTTTTGTTTGTTCTTGTTAGTTATTTGCCAATTCCAAGCAAGGTTGGAGAAATGAAAACCAAGCCGACGCAATATGCTGTCAGAACTCTCAATGGCGCCGGCATTCAACCGGATATAATCATTGCTCGAAGCGAAACTTTTTTGGATGAAAAAAGAAAAGAAAAAATTTCTATGTTTTGCAATATACCGCAAGAATTTGTGGTTTCTGCTCCGGACATTGAAAGTGTATATGAAGTGCCTATAAATTATGAACGAGACGATTTGAGTCGATTGATTTTGAAAAAATTCAAACTTAAACCTAGAAAATCGGATTTGAAATCTTGGCAAGATTTGGTGGATAGAATAAAGGCATCCAAAGAAAAAATTAAAATTGGAATTGTGGGAAAATATTTTGGAACAGGCGATTTTGTTTTGGGCGATGCGTACATCAGTGTTATCGAGGCGATTAAGCACGCTTGTTATAAGAACAATGTTAAACCGGAAATAGCCTGGATAAACAGCGAGGCTTTTGAAAAAGGAACCAATCAATTGGAATCTCTTTCTGAATATGCCGGGATTATTGTTCCGGGTGGATTTGGGTCTCGAGGAATTGAAGGAAAAATAAAAACTATTCAGTATTGCCGAGAAAATAAAATTCCTTTTTTTGGACTTTGCTATGGAATGCAACTTTCTGTCATTGAATACTCCAGAAATATCTTAGGAATGCAGGGAGCTAACACCACTGAAGTCGATAGAAACACAAAGCATCCGGTTATTGATATTATGCCGGAACAAAAAAAGAATTTGGAAGACAGAAATTACGGAGCTACGATGCGCCTTGGAGCTTATGACGCCCTTTTGAAAAAAGGAACTATCGCTTTTGGCGCTTATGGAAAATCCAAAATATCCGAACGGCACAGACACCGCTGGGAAGTTAATCCGAAATATATTGAGAAAATTGAAAAAGCCGGACTGATTTTTTCCGGAAAATCTCCCGATGGAAAACTTATGGAAATCGTGGAACTTCCCAAAGAGAAACATCCTTTTTTCTTGGCGACTCAATTTCATCCGGAATTTAAAACAACCCCCCTGAATTCTCATCCTCTTTTCTTTGAGTTTGTCAAGGCAGCTAAAGCAAGAAAAAATTCTAATTAGTTTTTAGTATTTTGGGTATTGCATAAAAAAATAAAAAAATCATCGGTTTTAAGGTCGATGATTTTTTTATTCGCAAAAATTTTTAGATTATTTTTTTTGCTGAAGTTTTCTTTTTGGAAACTTTTTTCACTGTTGTTTTCTTGGCAGTTTTAGCGGGGACAGCTTTATCGACAACGCTTACATATTGTCTATTGGAAAGTTTTCCAGTGTAGGCGACAGCTTTTTTTGTTGAGAAAACAACAACACCGTCTTTCATAGCCATCAAAGTGTCATCTCCGCAACGTTTAACATTTTTTCCGGGATGAAATTTTGTTCCTCTTTGACGCACGATAATATTTCCAGTTGAAACTTTTTGATTTCCGAATATTTTTACACCAAGACGCTTTGAAATCGAATCACGTCCTAATTGTGTAGATCCACCAGCTTTGCGATGTGCCATTTTTGTATGTTATAATTGATAAAAATAAGAAGCTTTTTTTAAAAAAGACTGTGTCCATAACCACAATCACCATTTAAATCAGCTCTCGGATTATAACAAAATAAACCTAAATGTCAACAGATAAAAATAAAAATATACTATTTAGGATAAAACATTTTTTCATAAAAAACGAAAGAAAAATAGTTATTTTTATCGGATTTTGCCTTATTTCAGCTATTTCTTTCGAAATCGGGGTTCTGCAAGGTCAAAAATGGCAGCAGAAACCGTTGGTTATTGAACAACAGTCATCCACACCTCAGGAGGGGGAAATGGCAAAAAATGAGCCTCCTGGTGTTTCAGGCGAGGTTTTAAGTGGTCAGAATGATGCTATAATAATGAAATCGGAACTTCAAAATTCCTCTGTTTCAAACGCAGGAAATTGCGCTTATGTGGGCAGCAAAAATTCTAACAAATTTTATCTATCCTCCTGCCCTTGGGCCAAGCAAATCAAGCCGGAAAATGTGATATGTTTTGCCACTGCGCAAGACGCAATTGCCAAAGGAAGAACAGAAAGCAAGTGCGCTAAATAAAAAATAATTCAAAAAAATGAATAAGAATATTACTGTTATTTCCTTGGGTGGATCATTAATTGTGCCAGAAGAAATTGATTGGGAATTTGTGAAAAAATTCCAAGAATTAATTGAAAAACAAATCGAGAAAGGACAAAGATTTATTATTATAACTGGCGGAGGAAGGTTGGCTAGAAAGTATATTGAAGCTGGAAGCAAGATTGATGATATCAACAGCGATGATAAGGATTGGCTGGGAATTCATGCCACTCGAATGAACGCGCATTTTGTCAGAACGATTTTTCGCAAATATGCTCATCCAACTATCAACAAAAACCCGTATGACCTGGAAGGATTTCTTAAAGCTAAGGAATCAATTTTGGTGGCGGCGGGATATAAACCGGGAAATTCCACGGACTATATTGCAGTTTTGTTAGGAAAACAATTTGGCGCTAAAAAAATAGTCAATCTTTCCAATATTGACTATGTCTATGACAAGGATCCAAAAATAAGTCAGGACGCAAGAAAAATCGAGCATATTCAATGGAGCGAATTTCAAAAAATAGTGGGTGATAAGTGGGATCCGGGCGCCAATGTTCCGTTTGACCCGGTAGCTTCTAGGCTAGCCGCTGAAGAAAAAATGGAAGTGGCGATTATGAATGGAAAAAATTTGGAAAATCTGGAAAACTATCTGAATAAAAAATCTTTTACAGGGACAATAATAAACTGATTTTGCGTATCTAAAAATTTGTTTGCAAAGATAAAAAATGCTATAATAAAATAAATTTAAGCAAGCAAAAAATAAATTAAATATGAAAAATAAAAAAATAAAAAAGTGGTTGTTTGGAATGTTTTTTTTAGTTTTGTCATTTGAATTTTCTGTTGCAAATGCGGCTGTTGATAAGTGGGGAGGAGATGACAGGTTGCCTTTTTCCGGCACTAAATATCAAACCGGAACAGCGACATCAATTTCCGGATGTGAACAAACAGGACCGGATAATTGGTGTTGGACATTGAATGATACTTCAAAAAATTGGGAGGTAGATGAGTTGGTCGGATTAATTCTTCAGCCGGATGCTGATAGGGAAGTTTATTTTTCCATAAAATCAAATACTAATAACTCGATAACAGTCAGAGGTTCATCAATAGTGGATTCAGATGAAGAAGCTAAACGCAGCTTGGAAGATGAAAATAGTGGCGCAGAAGAATATGCCGTGCTTGATTTGTGGAGAATGGAAAAAATAAACAATCGTTGGCTCTGGATTGATCCGTATGGAAATGGATTTTGGGCAAAGGGACTTAATGCTTACACTCAATCAGGACAAAATTATGGAAAAAATATCAATGGAGAGACTTGGGCTAGCAAAGTTGACGCTCAACCAATATATGGAGGCAATGGAACCACCACTGCCGGCCTTGCTGCAACCCTTTGGCATATGAAAGATCTTCTGAAAGAGCAAGGATTTAATATGACCGGAGAACTTAATGAATTTTATTATATGGTGCCCGGATCACATTCTAATCCCAGTCCGGTTAGCACATATAAAACCCCGGAAAGATATATGCCGTTTACGCTATTCCCAAGAGTAAATGGATTAACGCTTGCAAACACGCCCAACATTACCATTAATGGAAGTAGATTACATGATGCGGCTAGTCCAGATTTTAAAGATGATTTAATGGCTTCTATTAATGGTTGCGATGGAAGTGCTTCGTCAACTTATGGAGCAATAACTATATTTGGTGAACCTAATACCGATGTTGATCCAGCTTGTGATTCAGATAGAAGTGAGCTAGTCTGGTCTGATCATCTTCTAACTCCATATGAAAAATTCAAATGGAATATTCCTGCCAATCCATACGTTATGGGAGTTAAGTGGGATGAGGAGCCTGGATACGTTCAACAAGAATATACCACGGAGCATATGGGATATAGAGTGTTTACTTCTGCTGCCACGGCGCCAAGAAAAGAATTGGCTAGAGAATATTTGGATGCTGCATATAATTGTTCAACTGATTGTGCATATGGAGGATTTCCTGATTTAGTTGGAAAATACGCTAATATTTCTGCGCTTAACTCTGCCTGGGGAACTTCCTATTTAAATTGGGATGAATTAATGAATGACACAGGGGCTATCATTGATACAATATTATCAAATGGCCCAAAGGCTAATAAGACTGACTCTTGTGTCAATTCGGCTAATAAAGCTTCTTTATGGGGATGGGCTCCATGCGATGAACATTCGGCTAATCCAGCATTAGCTGATGATCTTGATGGAATAGCGGAATCTTTTTGGAGATTATATACCAAGGGAGTTCATGATGCACTTTTGGAATTGTTCGGAGGAGTAGATTTATTAAATATGGGTCCCGGTTATCACGGATCAAAAGAATGGATGTCTGATGGAAGAGGATCAAGTTCTCCGGAATATTTATTCAGAGGATCAGTTTCTGCTGATGCAAGCGAGGCATATGTCGATGTAATTTCTATTGGAAATGTAAGTGGAAAATTTTTGAGTTCTTCTGATGAAAGTTATTTTGAATGGCAAGGTCCAAAATTGAAAGACTTTTATGATTTTCATGGAAGACCATATTGGATTACATCTACTTGGCTTGATGCGGAAGCAGATAGTGGCACAACACATACTGGAATAATAGACTCAGTAACAACAACGTCTATTACTGATAACTCGCAGGATTTTATTGGATCCATAGGAAGCCAAGCTTATAATGCCAATGCTCCAATGACGGTTATTTGTAATGCTGAAGACCCTATCTCAGAATGGGTATTTTATAAAATAGATCCAACTGCAACTACTGCAACTACTTTGAATTTTGCAAATAATTGGTCAACTATGTTTGGTCCGGGAGAAGCATGGGTATCGGTTCCAACGGATGTTGCTGCTCATTGCCATTCAGGCGATACGTATTATATTTTCACTCAAGATAATCTTGCCAATTTCGACGGGTATAAAACAGAAAATCCCAAACCATCAATCTGGTTCCCTCTTACCCAGGAAGAAAGAGCTTCCGAATATGTTGATTATTTAACTGATATGCGACAGCTGCAAGCAGATAATGGAGATTATGTGTTAACCGGATTTTCTCATTGGTCATATTGGGATTTTGGATTTGAAAATTATAAAAAAGAAAAACGCAATTTTGGTTTTATGAGTGTAAACTCCAATCTTTATGACGGATCGGCTACTATTGCCAATGGTGAAACACAAGATTGTGGAGATTTTGTTACTCCCGTGGTGAATAAATTAAATAATCTTTATGACGAAATACTTGGTGTTGGAGATGTTGAGGATCCAACAGCTCCCGCCGGATTGGAATCAACATTGGTAACTTCCAATCAAATATCTCTATCTTGGACAGAATCTACTGACAACACGTCCGTTGCCGGATATAAGATATTTAGAAATGGTATCCAAGTAGACACTACTTTTGACGCAAGTTATTCCGATACTAATTTAACTCCGGAAACTGCCTATGCCTATGCTGTTTCCGCTTACGATGCTGCTGGCAATGATTCCGATCAATCTGCTGGACTTGCGGTTACCACCGAAGCCGCTGCTCCTGCCTATAATCTTTCTAATTTCATCTCCCTTATTGATAATTGGTTACAAGCAGGAGATGAAAACTCAGATATTAATTTAGACAGCACTGTCGACACCAGGGACCTGGGAATTATGATGAGTAATTGGTCAAATTAAAATTATGCAAAAAATAAAAAAAATTATTTTATATGCAGCTATATCGTTTTTTATGTTAATGCCAATAAAATATTTATTGGCATTTGAACCTGAAGATCTTGATCAATACGGGGGATATAAAGGAATTACATTTCCCGCTACCGGTAACTTTTATACAACAAAAGCTGACGATCAGTGGTGGGTTGTTACACCAGAGGGAAATGCTATGTTTATGACAGGCATAGGAGCAGTTAATCTTAATGGGGGACCTGACTCTGAAGGATTGTCTTATTCAGATCACGTTCAAAATAAATATCAATCTCTAATTGAAGAAAATGATAGTTTTGGTTCAAACTGGCAAGACAGGTGGGCATATTATACCAGGAAAAGACTCAAGGAATGGGGTTTTAATCATTTAGGAACGTTTGCTTTTCCTCCCGCTTCCGCAAAATTTGATAGTGATGGAAATATGTCATCCCAAGAAATGGGAAATCTTCCTGATAATAAAATGCCCCAAGTAATTACAAACAGGGCTGGGCGTGATTCAATGGGAGCTGACAAGGAATGGCGCGTTAAAAATATTTATGGACCAGTTTTTACACTTGTTCAAGGATCAAGACCTTTTTTCCCAGATGTTTTTGATCCTAAGTTTAAAGAATCACAAGAATACGCTGCTTCAATATCAAACAAAGATTCGCAGTGGATAGTATTTGTTTTTATGGACCAAACAGATGAAATGCGAGGTGTTGACATCACACATAATCACCTAGGATTTGTTTCTATGGCCACAAATTTTAAGATGCAAGAAGATTCGCGTGGATTTCTAGGTGCTCAAACATATTCTGATTCTAAGATGTATACAAAATATGCAGCACGTGATTTTCTTAGAGAAAAATATTCAACGTTAGAAGCTCTGAACAGTGCTTGGGGAACTTCCTATACTTCTTGGGATTCTGATGGTGGATGGGGGGCTGGAACAGGAGTTCTTGATGAGAATGGAAGCAATCTTGGTGCAGATTGGGGCAAAGAAAATCCACAAGGCATAGTTAGCCATCCTGCTGTCAAAGAAGACTTAGAAAAGTTTGCAGAAAAGATTATGCGTAAATGGTATAAGACTGTCTATGAAGCATTTAAAAGTTCCGGATCTAAACATATTCTTTCTACAAATAATTTTGGTACGCCCAAAGAATATTGTTATAAGGGTATGATAAGTGAGGATGGAAATGAGGTCTATGCAGATTTAGTGGCCGTGCAATTAGATCCTGAGGCTGGAAAATGGTCTGATATTTTGGAGAAACCTTTTTCTGCTTTTAATTTGGACGGATTTTTTACTGCGGAAAACGATAGCCCCCTTGGATATTCAGGAACTGTTAGTTCGTTTACTTTTGATGATGTAGCTAAGACTATTACTGTCACTTGTGATGATTGTAATTTTTATTGGGCTGGAAATCCATTATTTTCACCAGTTCATAATTTTAGGATTCAGTTTTCATCTTTACCGGAAACAATAATAAGAGGAGCTACGGAATCTCCTCAGCATTATAGGTCAGCGCCACCAGCTGATTTTATTGATAATAAAACATTTATTGTTAGAGAATCTGGTTATTATAATGGAAAATATACTGAGCTAAGAGATGCGATAAAAATCGGAGATTCTTTTAAGCGAGTTGTTTTCTTTAATAATGGGCCATTTGAAACACAAGAAGAAAGAGGGCAAGCCTACGCAAGTCAATTACAAGGAGCTGTTCTTGAACAAAGTCCCAAAGGAACATATTTTAAAGTTGGAGCTCATCTTTGGCAATGGAAGGACAATTCTTATTTTTTTTGGGAGATATATAATTTCGGATTGGTTACCCACAGAGATAACGCTTATGATGGTCAAGAGGCTTGTTTTGATGAAGGAACAGATTCTAACGGATTCACTAGATTGGCAGAAACACGTCCTCCCCACATAAATTCAGATTGTTTTGGAAACTATATCAAATCTGTTTCTGACGCAAATTTTTCAATATATTCCCTTAGGCCGAATACCGTTCCAGATGACCCAGCTCCCAATATTGTTACTGCGACTTACAATCTTTCTAATTTCATCTCTCTTATCGATAACTGGTTACAGACAGGGGATGAAAATTCCGATGTTAATCTGGACAGCGCTATTAACACCAGAGACCTGGGAATTATGATGAGTAATTGGTCGAATTAAAATTTATTCAAAATGCAGAAAACGGGTATGGCAAAAAAACTGGTTTTTGATATTGAGACAATTGGAGAAAATTTTGATAGTCTGGACGAAACAACTCAGGATAGTTTGACACGTTGGATAAAGAAAGAATCAGAAAATGAAATCCAATATCAACAAGCGCTTTCTGACGTGAAAAATCGCTTGGGTTTTTCTCCTCTGACTGGAGAAGTTGTGGCTATTGGAGTCTATGACGTTGAAAAAGAAAGAGGGGCTGTGTATTTTCAATCTCTTAATGAAAACATTCTTGAATTTGAAGAAAATGGAATAAAATTCAAACCGATGAATGAAAAGGAAATGCTGGAAAGATTTTGGAAACTTGCCGAAGTTTATGAAGAATTTATAAGTTTCAATGGAAGATCTTTCGATGTTCCTTTTCTGATGATTCGCAGCGCTATTCACAAAATAAAATCAAGCAAGAACTTGGTGGGAAAAAGATATTTAAACACGCACGCCAGAGAAGCGCGTCATATTGATTTGTTGGACCAACTCACTTTTTATGGCACGGTTCGCAAAAAAGGCAATCTGCATCTTTGGTCGCGCGCCTTTGGAATCAAGAGTCCCAAAGCGGAAGGAGTGACAGGCGATGACGTGGGAAAACTTTTCAAAGAAAAAAAGTATCTGGAAATTGCCAAATATAATGTTGGGGATCTGATAGCCACTAAAAAGCTGTATGAATATTGGGAAAAATTTTTGAAATTCTAACCACTATTTTTTCTTCACGGAAATACTCTTGCTTTCTTTATCTAAAACTTTTGCATTCTCTATTTCTTTTCTGGCAGATAAAGAAAGAAGCGGCATTGTGTTTTTGAGAGCAATGGCGTCAATTTTGATAACACTATCCCATTTGCCGAGGGGCTCCAAAATATCACGAATTGTTTTTGCGTCATATTTGTAGGTTTTTCTCAGCGTTTGCGCAATAATTCCATTTTCTCCAAACACTCTTTCTACGCCTTCTTGTTGCATATATTGTTCAATTTTTTCTTGAAGCTTTCCTAATTTAATTTTTTCTCCGGCTAATTGGTTTTTAATGGAAATATATTCGTCAATTGCTTGATTAATTTCTTGTGTATCTATTTTCCTTTCTTCTTTGAATTTATGTTTCCAAGCGGGACATATTTTTTGATAGCCGCACCAATCGCAAAGCGGATTAACATTGGGAGTGAAAATTCCTTTTTCAATTTCCTTAATAACATCTAAAAATAATTGTTTGGCGCTGCTTAGTTGTTCCAATGTTCGTTGAGAACTAAGTTTAACTCCGTGTTTCAAATAGTAAAGACTTACTACTATTTTATCCAATCTTTCAATTTCCTTGGGATAACGTTCAAGAAAAGCCATTAAGTATACAGAGAGCTGTAAGTCCTCCTCCACTTTTTCTTGAGAAGGCATTTTTCTGGTGGTTTTATAATCTATGATTTCATAACCATCCTCTGTTTTGTCCATTCTATCCACAATTCCGGAAACAATATGCTTTATTTTTGTTTCAGCATCTTCAACGACAATTTCAAAACGACTTTCCAAATCAATAATGTTGAAATCGGAAGGATTATTTTTTCTGCAATAATTGGAAATGATAGAAACTCCCAGAGAAAAAGCGGCTCTTTCTTCTAATTCATTTTCAAAAACATCGCTGTTCCAGTCTTTGGAAAAAAAATCCAACGCCTGTTCTGTGGTAGGTGGAACAAGCGAAGGGGTGTGAAAAAAATTCAAAGTGGAGTGAATAATTGTTCCAAAAACAGCCTCTTTGGATTTCGGCTCTTTTATTTTGTCAATATTTTGAAATTTGTATTTGAGCGAGCAGGTTTGAAAAGTGTTCAAAGCAGAATATGAAATTCGCATATGATTTTAGTTTAATTTCTCTTTATAATATCATAACACAAAAATCCCCAAATACCGCTTAAAGCAGAAGCGTGCCACGTGATTGAACGGCAATTTTACGTGGTTGTTTCGAGGGGTTTATTGTGGTATTGTTGATTTATATTGAATTTTAAGCTTAAAAAGTACCTGACTTCTTTTATTATCTTAGATAAATAATTTATGGCAAGTAAGTCATTAAATAATAATTTACATAAAGCCAACAAGGCAAAAAAAGACGAGTTTTATACTCAGCTTGTTGATATTGAAAAGGAATTAAAACACTATAAAGAACAATTTCGTGGTAAGGTTGTTTATTGCAATTGTGACGATCCGTTTGAGAGTAATTTTTTTAAGTATTTTGCCTCAAATTTCAATGCTTTAGGTTTGAAGAAACTTATCGCTACAAGTTACAAGCCATCACCAATTGCCAATACCCAGCTTGGACTATTTGGCGACGACAAAACACTCACCACGTCAAAAGGTCGTCCAAAATTAACGGCCAACAAATTTATTATCAATGAAGTTAGTGATCTTGATGGTGATGGTGCATTTGATTTACGTGATATTGCCGAACAATTAAAGGCTAATAAAAATAATGAATGGACACCACTAGAAGGCGATGGAGATTTTAGAAGTGAAGAAAGTATAGAACTCTTGAAACAAGCGGATATTGTGGTAACCAATCCACCTTTTTCACTTTTTAGAGAATATGTTGCACAGTTAGTTGAATATAATAAAAAGTTTTTGATTCTTGGAAATATGAATGCAATTACTTATAAAGAAATATTCCCCCTAGTTAAAGCAGATAAGCTGTGGTTCGGAGTGAGTATTCATAGTGGAGATCGTGAGTTTCAGGTTCCAGAAGATTATCCACTTGAAGCGGCGGGAGCACGAGTAGATGAAAAAGGAAATAAATATATTAGAGTGAAGGGTGTAAGATGGTTTACGAATCTTGATTACGATAAACGTCATGAAGATTTAGTTTTATATAAGAAATATTCATCTGGAGAATATCCTAAATATGATAATTATGATGCTATAAATATAAATGTAACTGCTGAAATTCCAATGGATTGGGATGGCGTAATGGGCGTACCGATTACTTTTATAGATAAGTACAATCCTGCTCAATTTGAAATAGTAAAATTTAGAAAAGGAAATGATGAAAAAGATTTGTCTATCAATGGAAAATGTCCTTATTTCAGAATTTTAATTAAAAACAAGAAACCGCAAAAATAATTATGTATATCTCAAAAATAAAACTCCATAATTTTAAAGGCTTTAAAGATGATCACGAAATTCTTTTTGACAAAGGCGTGAATTTTTTCGTCGGTGATAATAATTGTGGCAAGTCATCAGTTTTTGAGGCTATTGATTTTATACGCACAAAAAAAGATAGAAGTGAAGTTATTACCAAAACAGAAAGTGAAGAAGACGGCTTTGTTTCTGTTGAAATTGAGTTTAAAGGAGAAGATATTGAATCAATTATTAAGATAGATGCACTGAAAAAATATAAAGCTTATATTATTGATGCAGATGGTGAAAAAAGTTTGCGAGTAGTGCGTTCTAGCGAAGAAACGGAAATTACACAAGATGGCAAAAAAAAGAAGCTGGATATTAAAAATGTTCGCGTTTTTAACCCAATCACAAATCAATTTGAAAATCCCACAGGGATGGATAATACAATTACTGCACTTTTTGATGCACAGTTTGTTTGGGCTGATACAAATTCTGGTGATATTTCTGATTTTGCGAAAACAAAAATTAGTGGAAAAATTATTAACACTATAACGAAAGATTTTATCATTTCTGAGACCTGGAAAAACTTTCAAAATTCACACAAGGAAACTTTTGGTGAAGGCGAAAATAGTTTAGCGAAAACCCTACTGCCAGTTGAACAAAAAATACAAAGTATTTTATCTGAGCAGTACGGGGAGACAGAAGTAAGATTTAGTTTTTCATTACCTGAAATTGAGAGTTTTTTCAAAACAGGAAATATTGCTTTATCTGAAAACGGCATTGAAACAAAAAGCTCCGAAAAAGGTACGGGGATGCAACGAGCCTTAGCATTAGTACTTATTCAAGTATACGCTGATATTTCTTCTTCATCGGATGAAAATGGATCTTCTAAACCAATATTATTTTTCATTGATGAGCCGGAAACTTTTTTACATCCACAAGCTCAAAATAAATTACTTGATGCCCTCGAAAAAATATCCGACAATTCACAAATTTTCATAATTACACACTCGCCATATTTATTGAAAAAATATAAAAAAGAAACTCATTCAATAAATATATTTTCAAAAGATTTAGGAATGAATAAGGTTGAAGCTGGCAAAGAATTCGATCTGTTTGGATCCTCGAGCCCTTCTTGGGGTGAGATTAACTACTATGCTTTCGGATTTTTATCCGTTGAATTCCACAACGAACTTTATGGCTTTATCCAAGCAAAATCTATTTTAGAAGACGATAAATATTGTAAGTCAAAAGATTTTGATGAATATCTTTTTGATAAAAGTAATAAAACTATCAAGATAGACCAAAAATATAAACATTTAAAGTCGGACAAAACCGTCATCGAATACAATACTACATTGCCTACAAAAATCAGAAATATTATTCATCATCCTGAAAACCACAATAATACTAAATACACAGACGATGAGCTTCGAATGTCTATTGAACAACTAATTACATTATTAGAAAAATAACATGAAAATAGATTTACATAAGATAAAAATTGCGGAAGTTGTAAAAGACTATAAAGATAGCGCTGAAGAAGGTGTTAGCGCTTTTGGTGGTAAATTAGATATTCGTCCAAAATATCAACGTGAATTTGTGTATAGCGGAAAACAGCGAGATGAAGTAATTAGAACTATCAAAAATAGTTTTCCTCTTAATGTTATGTATTGGGTTAAGAAAGATGATGGTAATTTTGAAGTGCTTGATGGACAGCAACGAACAATCAGTATTGCACAATTTGTAAATGGAGATTTTTCGATTGAATTTAATGGTAGGATTGCAATGTTTCATAATTTAACTCAGGAAGAACAAGAGCAAATTTTGAATTACGATTTGATGATCTATCATTGCGAAGGAAATGATAAGGAAAAGCTTGATTGGTTTAAAATTATCAATATTGCTGGTGAAAAATTATTTCCTCAGGAATTACGAAATGCTGTATATACTGGTTCGTGGCTTTCCGATGCAAAGCTGAAATTCAGTAAGTCAAATTGTGCAGCGTATTTACTCGCGAATGATGGCGGACATTTGGTAGCAGGCTCACCTATCAGGCAGGAATACTTAGAAACTGCAATTTCTTGGATAAATAATGGCGAGATTGAAGAATACATGGCAAAGCACCAGCATGATAAAAATGCGGATGAATTGTGGAAATATTTTCAAAATGTAATCGCGTGGGTTAGAAAAAATTTTACGAATTATCGCCGAGAAATGGGCAGTGTGCAATGGGGTGAATTATATAATCAATTCAAAGATGTAAAACTGGACGCTGACAAACTTGAAGATGAAATCAAGGAATTGATGCAGGATGAGGAAGTAACGAAGCCATCTGGTATTTACCCGTATGTTTTAACGAGACAAGAAAGATATCTGAATATTCGGGCATTTAATGAAAAAATGAAGCGAGAAGCTTATGAAAGGCAAAAAGGCAAGTGTGTAAAATGTATGAAACACTTCGAAATAGGAGAAATGGAAGCTGATCATATAAAGCCTTGGCATGAGGGTGGAAAAACTATTGCAAATAATTGCCAGATATTATGCAAAGACGATAATCGAAGAAAATCTGGAAAATAGACTAACTATGGAAAAACAAATATTCACATTGAAAAATTTTTAAAACAAGTCTAGACAAAATCGAGTGACTCTCTACTGCTGGTTCTTTTATTAAAATGAACTCAAGATAAATGTAGAAACATAATAGAGATATGCAAAAACAACATTTGCCAAGAATTAAAATTTCAAATGGAAAAACTTTCAATAACTCACCTCATTTAGTGATTTTGGGGGCTGGTGCAAGTATTGCGTGCATGAAAAATACTGCAAATGGTAAGAAAATGCCATCGATGAATGAATTAAGCGGTCTAGTTGAAGTTCAAAATTTACTCAAAAAACACTCAGTAAAAATTAAAGAAGATGAATCTTTTGAAGATTTTTTTTCTCGAATACATAATGAGGAATATGGGGATTTGGAAAAAGAATTGGAACAATGTATATGGGATTATTTTAGTGATATAGAGATCAATGACAAGCCGAATCTCTACGATAAACTAATCCTATCTCTTAGGGGCAAGGATTATATTGCAACATTTAATTGGGATCCCTTGTTAATATTGTCTTATATCCGACATAAAAAAATAGGAGAAAATAAATTGCCCAAGTTATTATTTCTTCATGGAAATGTTGGCGAGGGCATATGTTATGATTGTAAAATTTTATGTAATTTTCATAACAAAATATGTCATCGTTGTCACAAAGAATTATCAAAATCTAAATTACTTTATCCTATCGGTAAAAAAGATTATAATTCTGATCCAGTAATAAAAAATAATTGGAATATCTTAAGAGATGTTTTAAGTAGGGCATACATTATAACCATATTCGGATATAGTGCACCTGTTTCAGATGTTGAAGCTAAAGAAATACTTTTAGATAATTATAAAAAATCAAAATATTTAGAGCTTAGTGAGATTGAAGTTATAAATAATTCAGATAGGAAAAAAATAGAAGAAACTTGGTCAGATATGTTCTTTAGTCATCATTATTGTATTTTTGATAAACTAAGCGATAGTTTTATTTTGAAGCATCCCAGGAGATCATGCGACAGTCATGCATCCGCTTGTCTCCAATGTGATCCCGTAGAAGAGCATCCATTTCCAGATTTTGACAATTTTGACGACGTATATTCTTTTCTAGACCCTCTTATTTCAGAAGAAGAAAACGAAGAACTCAAATAGCTTATGAATAACAAGGATTAGAACTTTTCTTGAAATTCGCATAATTATTACAAAAATGATCTTATATGAAATTATCAAAAACAAACTTTCTGATATGCCTCGATTGTGCAAAAAATGCTTGGCTAAAAATTCATAAACCAGAGATATACAAGCAAAAGGCACTTTCTTCTTTTGAATTGAATATTATTGATACCGGTAACCAGATTGACGAACTTGCGCGCAGTCTTTTTCCTGATGGCATACTTGTTGAATCTCGTGACGACACGGAACTCACAAAAAAACTAATGGAAAACAGAACCCCTGTAATTTATCAGCCTGTTTTTGCAACTGAAAAATATCTTGCAGTCTCTGATATTTTTGTCTTTAATTCAGATCAAAATGTTTATGATTTGTATGAAGTGAAGTCATCAATAGTTTCTGAGGAGAATGGAGGGAGAAAAACCGAAGATTATTTGATAGATATGGCTTTTCAAAAGAATGTTTTAAATGATTTAGGTATTGAGGTGGGAACTTTAAATTTGATTAGGCTTAATAAGAAATATGTTTGCTTGGGCGATATCAACTTGAAAGAATTGTTTTTAATAGAAGACTTAACTAATCAAGTAAATGAAAAATTGAAGGACACGAAGCAAAAAATGGAGGGAGCTTATGAATTATTATCTAGCGGGGATGAGCCAAAAGGGCATTGTGATTGTATTCTGAAAGGCAAAAATTCACATTGCACGACTTCATGGTATTCAAACTCGGATCTTCCGGAATACTCTGTCCATGCGATTGCAAGAATTCACAAGACAAAATTGGCTGAGCTAGTCGATAGTCATATTTTCAATATTCATGATGTGCCGGATGATTTTCTGCTTTCAGATAATCAAAAGAGGCAAGTGGAAACAGCCAAGTCTGGCAAAGAATATATTGATAGGGATGGCATTGCAGAATTCCTAGGGGCAATGAAATATCCACTGGCATTTCTGGATTATGAAACATATCCATCCGCAATACCAAAATACAATAGATATAGCCCCTATCAGCAAATTCCGTTTCAGTTTTCGCTACATGTAATTGATTCGCACGAGAGTGAATTGGAGCATTATGATTTTATTTATACAGAAAAAGATTGTCCGGATGAATCTTTCGCCGAAGCATTGAAAAAACATCTTCCTGAAAAGGGCAGTATTATTGTGTGGAATCAGAAATTTGAGCAAGGCATCAATAAGCAATTGGGAGAGCGTTTGTCTGAATACAAAGATTTTATGCAGAATGTTAATAATCGAGTTATTGATTTAATGGTTCCATTTTTTGGAAAGACCACAATGTATGATCATCCGGAATTTAAGGGAAGTGCTTCAATAAAATATGTTTTGCCAGCTCTTGTTCCCAATCTTTCGTATAAAAATATGCATATTCAAGAAGGTGGCGCTGCGTCAGATACCTGGAATCGTATTGTATCAGGTGAATATTCTGAAGATGAAAAAAATATGAAAGTGCAGGCACTCAAGGATTATTGCCATCTCGACACCTTGGCTATGGTTGAAATTTGGAGAGTATTAAAATCAATTTAAAATTATTTAAAAAAATAAATATATGGAACAAAAAGTCATTGGTCTAGAAAAATTGTATGCGGATAAGGACTGGAAAGAATATGAACGCAAGCCCGTTATTCCTATTGGTGCTGAAACTGAAACGCATAATCTTGTTGGGAATTTGGAAAATGCCTTTAATCTTCTTATCGGTGGGAAAACTGGGTCAGGAAAGAGTAATTTTTTTCATTGCGCTATTGCTAGCTTGCTCAAAAACACTGAAATTGATGAGCTGAAGTTTATTTTGATTGACACAAAGCGAGTAGAATTAATTGGCACATATAATGATTTGCCAAATCTAATGTTTCCAGTGGCTGTGACTTACGATGAGGCCAAGGAAGCCTTGCAGTGGTGCTTGGATGAAATAGATAGACGCTTTAAGGTTTTGGCTGAGATAGATTATCCATTTTCAGTTGAAGAATACAATAAGAGAAACAAGGAAAATATTCCTAGGATAGTTGTTGTTATTGATGAGTTTTCTGATTTGATGATTGAAGATTTTGAATTTTACAAAAAAGCTGTATTGGAAATTTTGAATTCCGGACCTTTGGCTGGAGTTAGTATTATGATTGGTACCTCGAAAATTTTAGAGACAGTTTATCCTAAGGAATTGGTAGATGCATTTCGGTATCGAATTGCTTTTGCAACCGCAAGAGCGGAGGACTCAAGAATAATTCTTGGTTTCAATGGTGCTGAAAAATTACGAGGTGATGGAGAAATGCTAGCACTTTATCCGGAAGTTGAAACTCCAGTTAACGCACAAGGATTTTATATTAGCGAAGATGATATAGAAAAAACCAAAGAGCAATATATTCAAAAATATACTTTTAAGCCCGAATCCTAGTGAATTCTTTAGCAATGTTTATTAGAGGAAAAAAATAATTTTTTTTATTTCAATTATTGCAAAATAAACAATGATACTGATTTGTTTTGATTATTAATCATGAGAAAAATAAAAGTGGTCAGGCGCCTTTCTTGCTCCATAACCCTCCATCCAGGGGTACTCCAGCACACCACGCAATAGAACATAATCTGACGACCGTCAGATTATGTTCTGATTTATGTCCTATTTATATTATAAGGTGGTTGCAATTTGGGGGCTTTTTTTATATCCTTGACGTCATTTAAATCAAGTTGTATATTGAATGTATACTAAATTAGTAGATATTAGAAAAAGTTATGCGTTTTTCAACCAAAGCGGAATATGGGCTCAAAGCGATGACTAATTTGGCGCAGTGTTTTCCGGGTCAGAAAACGATCGGGGAAATTGCCAAGGAAGAGAATATCTCCCAAAAATATCTGGAAAGATTAATGGGAATACTTCGCAATGGGGAAGTGGTGCAAAGCTCCAAAGGAAAACAAGGCGGTTATACGCTGGCGCGCGATCCCAAAAAAATTCCAGTCGGAGAAATAATCGAGCTTTTGGATGGAGAAATAGCGCCGATGCGTTGTGTTGGAAAATTTTGCTCCAGTGAACATAAGTGTCCGTCGAGTGTTGTTTGGAATAAATTGGGAGCGCAGATTAAGAAAACATTGTACGACATAAAATTAAACAGTTTAATAAAATAAATTATTATGACACGCATATATCTTGATTACGCGGCAACCACTCCGGTGGATGAAAAAGTTTTAAAAACTATGCAACCATATTTTTCAAAAATATTTGGCAATGCTATGTCGGTGCACAGTTTCGGACAAGAAGCTTTGGAAGCGATTGATAATGCCAGAAGCAAAGTGGCTAAATTTCTCAATTGTTCTTCAACCGAAGTTATTTTCACCTCCGGAGCGACCGAAAGCAACAACCTTGCCATTAAGGGAGTTTTGCGTTCTTTCTATTCTGTTGCCAGAAAACCTGAAGAAAAGCCGCATATAATCACCACTGCTTTTGAACATCATTGTGTCTTAGATTCTTGCAAAATTCTTACAAAAGAACAAATGGCAGAAGTTACTTTTCTTCCAATAAACAAAGACGGGATTATCAAAATTGAAGATGTGAAAAAAGCCATCAAGCCCAACACGATTTTAATTTCAATAATGTATGTTAATAATGAAATCGGAACCGTTCAACCTATTTCTGAAATTGGAAAACTAATAAAGAAAATAAATGAAAGCAGAAAACAAAAAATACTTTTTCATACCGATGCCACCCAAGCTACTAATTATTGGGATTGTGATGTGGAAGCTTTAGGCGTTGATATACTTTCTTTTTCAGGACACAAAATTTATGGTCCAAAGGGAACAGGAGTTCTTTATATAAAGAAGGGAACAGCCATAAAAAGAATTCAGGATGGCGGGGATCAAGAATATAAAATGCGCGGAGGAACTCATAATGTTCCGGGAATTGTTGGATTAGGCGCGGCTGTCGCTATGATAAAAAATTCAGAAAATCAAAAAAAGTCTAAAGAAATAACAAAATTACGAGACTATTTGATTAAAAAAGTTTTGGAAATACCCAAGTCATATCTCAATGGTTCAACGGAAAAAAGAACACCCAACATTGCTAATTTTAGATTTGACGATGTGGAAGGGGAAGGCCTATTGCTTTCACTGGATTTGGAAGGAATAGCTGTTTCTACCGGATCAGCTTGTTCTTCGGGGGCGCTGGATCCATCGCACGTTCTCTTGGCGCTGGGATTAAAACATGAGCAAGCGCATGGAAGTTTGCGAATTAGTATTGGAAAACACACAACTAAACAAGAGCTGGATATTTTTATAGATAAATTAAAAGAAACAATAAAACGTCTTCGAAAAATTTCCGGAAACGTTCTAGCTGATTTTAAGTAAAATTTATGCAATATTCAAAAAAAGTTATTGAACATTTTTCTAAACCGCATAATCAGGGAAAAATTAAAAATGCTAACGGAACAGGGACTGTTGGCAATCCTAAATGCGGAGATGTGATGCGTATATACATTAAGGTTGCCAAAAATAAAAAAAATGAAGAATTTATCAAAGATATCAAATTTGAGACCTTGGGATGCGGAGCGGCTATATCCACATCTTCAATGGCAACCGATTTAGCTAAAGGGAAGACCCTGGAGGAAGCTTTGAAAATAACCAATAAAATCGTTGCGGATGAATTAGGCGGCTTGCCATCAGTCAAAATGCATTGCTCGAACTTAGCGGCCGACGCGCTCAGGAAGGCAATTGAAAATTACAAAAAAGAAAAATAATTTCTTGTTTATTTCTTTAAATCCTTTTATGGGGATAGTGGATATTTGGCAGTGGGTTAGTGGTAATTAGTAGTAAAAAGATATAAGAGGTAGTTTGTATCAATAAATATACAACGTCGCACAATGTAGATTAAGCGACATTGTGTATCAATAAAAACCTTTTTAAGCACTTCTAAATCCCTATAAATCAATTTATTAACCCCCTACTTTTCTATTTTATTCTCCACTTTATTCTTCTATGTTCTTCTATTTTTTATTTAAGTATTGCATATCCCTTTTGTTTATATAAACATCTAATTGATGTTTTTTTGAAAATTTATGATTAATTTATATATATCTGCCAATATCACAATTTTTTGTTTTGAAATTATTTCCTAAGGGATACATCTATGTATCCCAAATTAACCAAAAACGACGCAAAAAATTGACCTGTGAGTGTTTTGAGTAAATTCAGGGGTACATCTATATATACCCAAGACACTCGATTTGAAGAAAAATATTTTTTGTGTATAAATTATATATAAATATAAATCACTTTATATTATCTTTATTCTTTCATTGATTTTTTTATTTTTTTAAAAAAATAATTAATTAAAAAATTTAAAAAATAATTAATTTATTACAAAATAATTAAAATTATAAATTTAATTATAAATTAAAATAGGATCAAAAAATGATCCAGGTAAGTTTAATAAAAAATAGGCTTTCAGTATCTTTCAGTATAAAGACACTCTAGTTATTCTTATTCTCTATTTATTTTTTAGTTACTCAACTTTATGTCGCACAACCCATTTAATATTTTTGTCTTTATTTTATTTGTCTGGATGTTTATTTTTTTAATTATAGATAATCATTTGATCCATAGTTGTTGAGCCTCCGTTTCCAACTAAAGCCCTTGAGGTGCTTAGATATAAATTTGGTCCGAAATATGGATCGTGAACCACATAGTCATTCTTCTTTTTATCCTTAGTGTGAATCACCACATAATGCCCTCCTCCGCTTGATTTCTTGATATAAACAATAACCGGAGTTCCATTTTTAATTTCAGAATCTATTTTTGAAAAACTTATGTTTCCATGATATGAACCGGACTCATCCATATCAACTTTTCCGGATGGCATTGATGTTGATGGCCAAGCAATAAGATCCCAAGAAAAAATCGGTTTTTGAGTAAGAGATTTTGGGGTTATGGTGTCTCCTTGTTTTGTAAAAGCCATCGCAACTGAAGCTACAGCGCAACCATAGTCCTTCATTAAGCTTTTTGAATTTCCAATCTTTGTGTTTGCCCAAGAAGAATCTTTCTGAGAATAGTACCAGGACAGTGAAGAATTTAGGGATGACGATGGCTTATTTTTTTCTATATATTCATTGACAGACATTCCATTGATGGAATAACTTTCTGAATATAATTCATCAAAATTTAAAAGTTCCAGTTTCTGTTTTTCAACTCTTTCCAGAAGTTTTTTATATTTTTCTTCTTCGCCTTGTGTTTTTGCCAGCAAAACTTCTTTGTTGTCTTTTGAATATTGAAGATTTTCATTTCTATTTTGCAAATCAGCGTGCAAAATAGAAACATCTTCCTTGTCTTTTTTTAAATCGCCTTTTTCGTTTTCCAATTGCTCCTTGAGTGATTTCACTCCGTTTATTATTTCCTGAATTTTATTTCCAATTTGCGCCAACCTATCTTTTTCTGACATAAATGGAGCCAACACATTATCTGTTAAAAAAACACTTAAAATATTCTTCTGTTGTTGTTCATAATAATTTTTCAGTAATCCTCCGAGAAGTTTTTTTTGAGACAAGATAGTTTCTTCTTTGTCTCTTATTTCTAATTCTTTTCTCTCAATAAGAGCGTTCAGTTCTTCAATCTTATTTTTATTTATTTCTATTTCAGTTTCAACTTGTGATATATTCACATCCATCAAAGAAATTTGATTATTCAAAGATGCTTGCTGTTTTTGTTTTAATTCTATTATTTCTCGATAAGCCTGAGCTTTTTTTTCAAGTTCCGCTATTTTTTCTTTGGCATCATCAACTGACATATCTTCGTCAGCCTCAACAAAGAAATCAACGCGCGCTAAAAAAACCATCATCATAACAATAGCTGTTCCCGTCAAAAGAAAATTGATTTTTATTTTTTTATTTTTTTGCATAAAATCTTGCGATTTTTTTTGTTTTGAAATTCAATTTTATTTCAACAAAGCGCTGGCTCGATCAATTCTTCTCAAGGATTCATTTTTTCCGATAATCAAGGCTACGTCAAATGGGGATGGAGAATGTTGTTGTCCTGTCAAAGCAACTCGCAGCGGCCAAAGCAAGTTACCCCTATTTTCACCGGCAGCTTCCAAAAGTTTTTCTTCCAGTTTTTCTTTGAGCCATTCTTCTTCGGAAATATTTTCAAAAACAAGTTTAGCTTTCTTTAGGGATTCTTTTATTTCATCATCGGACATATTTTTCCATCTCAAAAGACCTGTATCATAAACAAAAATATCATTGAAGAAAAATTTATTCTCATCTCCAATATCAGAAAGTTTGGACATCCGTTCCTGCTCGACAGCTAAAATTTTCTTGATATATTGCTCCTCCCGACACTCTTCTGGAGAATTTTTGAAAAAATCTTTTTCTTTCAGAAACGGCAATGTTTTTTCATACAAATCTTCCAAGGATAACTTCTTGATATATTGGCCATTAATCCAATCTAATTTTTTCAAATCAAAAACCGCTCCTGCCTTGTGCACTTTGGATATGTTAAATTCAGAAATTAATTCTTCCATTGAAAATATTTCTTTGGTCTTCCCTTCCCCGGGATTCCATCCCAAAAGAGCAACAAAATTAATCAGAGCTTCTTTCAGGTAGCCCTTTTTAACATAATCTTCCACTGCCACGTCTCCTTGTCTTTTGGAAAGTTTCTTTTTTTCCGTACTCAGAAGAAGAGGCAGATGGGCAAAAATTGGCACACTCCAACCAAATGCTCGATAAAGCAAAACGTGCTTGGGAGTGCTAGGCAACCATTCTTCCGCTCGAATCGTGTGAGTTATTCCCATCAAATGATCATCCACAACATTAGCCAAGTGATAAGTGGGAAAACCGTCTGATTTCAGAAGCACCTGATCATCGATTGTGTTGGTGCTGAAAGAAACTTTTCCGCGAATCATATCGTCAAAAACCACTCTATCATCTTGAGGAACTTTCAATCTTATGGTGTATGAACAATTTTTTTTGATATTTTCATTGATTTGTTCTGCTGATAAATTATGCAAACAATATCTGTCATACATTGGAGCAGTGTTTTCTTTTGTTTGTTCTTCCCGCATCTTTTCCAATCTTTCCGGTTCACAGAAACAGTAATACGCCTTTCCTTCCGCCACTAATTGCTGCGCGTATTTTTTATAAATTTCTAATCTTTCCGATTGAATGTATGGACCAAAATTTCCCTTTTCAATGACTCCGGGATAATTTTTGGAATGTATGGTTTTTATTTTTTGATCTTTTGTTCGCGTTTCATTTTTAAGAAAAACGCCCTCATCCCATTTTATCTCCGCCCATTCCAAAGATTTAATCAAATTTTCCGTTGCTCCTTCTACAAATCTTTTGCGATCAGTGTCTTCGATGCGAAGAAGCATTTTCCCATTGTTTTTTTTCGCAAAAAGATAGTTATATAAAGCTGTTCGAAGCCCGCCAACATGAAGTTGACCGGTTGGCGACGGCGCAAATCTAACTCGAATATCTTTGTTTTTATCAGTCATCATAAATTATTTTCCCAGTAAAATTTTAATTGGAAATACCACTACTGCTTGAAAAATTCTCCTAAATCTATATCTCGGCTCTAGTATAAGACGAAATAGCCATTCTAAGCCAACTTTTCGCATAAATTTGGGCGCTCTGGTTATTTTTCCGGTTATGAAATCAAAAGACCCGCCCACTCCCATTGCTACTTTAATATTAGCATTTTTTAGGGAATTAATAAATATTTCTTGTTCGGGAGCCCCAAAATTGCAAAAAACAATAGAATAGTCAGTAACTGGTAACTCGAAATCAGTAATATTTGAATTTAAATTTAATCCATTGATTTTTAATTTTGGATATTTATTTAAAATCGCATCTCTCGTTTCTTCCCAGGAGCTTAATCCGTTTTTGTTTGCTACCAAGAATACGCTGAGATTTTTTTTCTGCGCTATTTTTAAAATTTTATCCATCAAATCAATCCCTGCTATTCGGTGTCTCAATAATTTTCCAAATCTCAAAAATGCAAAAAATATTCCAATCCCATCCGCAATATTCAAGGAGCAATCATTCAAAATATCTTTGAATTGTTTGTCGTTTTGCGCTTCTAAAACAAACTCTGGATTAATTGTTGCGACTTGGTGAAACCTGCCGGTCGGTAGACAAGGTTTTTCTTCTGTCAAAAAAAATTCTATTTTTTCAAGAATTTCTTTTTTTGAAAAATTATCTACGCGAATTCCCAAAATATTCATAGTTTGTTTTTAAAAATTATCCCAAGGGACAATCTTCAATCACTTCATATTCCTGTCCGGAAACACTGCCCATAACAAAAATATTTTCTACAGGAACAAATGTTTTAAATTCTTCTTGGATTACAGGAGCTTCTTTGAGCGCTTCCCATTTTTCTTTTTTAATTTTTCCCAAAGTTATGTGCGGACGGAAAAGTTTTTTTTCAATATGAAATATGCCCAATTCTTTTTCAATTTCTTGATATAGATTTTTCAAATCATCATTAGCTTCACCGGAAAACCAAATCATTTGCGCTTTATCCGGATTCGGACCAAGCTCTATTTTATCAAAAGACAAATCAAAAGATTCTGCCTCGGAGGCAGTTTGGGAAACCTTCAAACAAATTTCAGGAATAACGCTTTCGTCCACGTAACCCAAAAACATCAAGGTTATATGAAGATTCTCTGGTTTTGTCCATTTTACTGGCAATTCGCGCAATTTTTCAACCTTTTCAGTCAATTTTTTCCTTAATTTGCTTGGAATTCCAATTTCAATAAATATTTTTCTTTTTTGCATAAGCCTATCCTAACATATAGATTTCTTTTGTTCAAGCCTTTTTGAATGGCTATCACGCCGTCTTAGCCATTCAATTAAATAGGTTTTCGATTAGCGCCCCTTTGCCAATCCTGCTACAATTAAATTATGGAAAACAAAGCAAAAAAATTCATTATTGATGTTATCCCTTTGGCAAGAATTTCACTTTCCCGTCAACAGTTCTTTTCCTATCTTCACAATCAAGAAATTTCTCCCGGAACACTGGTCAACATTCCTCTTTTTCGAAGAATAATTCAAGGAATAGTTTTGTGCAGCCGAACTGATTTTGAACGTTTGGGGAATTTTCAATTAAAAAAAATAATTTCCATCGAACAAGAAGATTTTCTCAGCGAAAAACAATTGGCGCTGGCTAATTTTATTTCTGATTATTATCTTTCTTCATTGGGAATTGCCCTGCGTCATTTTATTCCCAAGGCAGTCAAGGCAAGAATTGTAACTAGTAATCAGCAACTAGTAACCGGTAAAAAGAACATAGTTATTAAATTAACTCCTGCTCAAGAATTAGCCGTCCAAGAAATAACTAATTTTTCGAATTCAAAATTTCTTTTATATGGCCCGGCTTCTGCGGGAAAAACGGAAGTTTATTTGGAATCAATTGCTCGAATAAAAAAACAGCATCCCGATTCCCAATTTCTAATTCTTCTTCCGGAACTTATTTTAACGCCTCAAGCTATTGAAAGATATTCAGCAAAATTTTTTCCAGAAAAACTAACACTTTTGCACAGTCAACTTTCCAAAGGAGAATTTTTTCTTAACTGGCAAAAAATTCGTTCCGGCGAAGCCACGATAATCATTGGAACAAGAGCGGCTATTTTTGCTCCCTATAAAAATTTGCGATTGATTGTTGTTGATGAAGAACAAGATATCTCTTTCAAGCAATGGGATATGAATCCTCGCTATGATGCCAGAATAGTGGCGGAAAAACTAGCTGAACTGCATAGCGCCAAGATTGTTTTTGGAAGCGCCACCCCGCGAGTGGAAAATTTTTATCGGGCGCAGAACAAAGAAATCAAGTTGCTTTCCCTGCCCTACTTTAACAACAAAAATAATATTGACGTGGAAGTTGTTGATATGCGCAAGGAAAAATGGACAGATTTTTCCGGAAAGAAAAAGGCTAACTATTCATTTCTTAGTCTGAAACTGCAAGAAGAAATATCCTACGCTCTCAAAAATAAATTGCAAACAATTTTATTCGTAAATCATCAAGGTGTTAGTCGTTTTTCTGTTTGCGCTAATTGCAAAACCGTTCTCCGTTGTCCCAAATGTCAACGCGCTCTTGTTTTTGACAAAAACGGAGAATATAGCTGCTTGCATTGTTCCTACAAAAGCGGAGCTTTCGTTAATTGTTCCAAATGTAATGGATTGGAATTCAAAAATGTGGGAATTGGAACTGGAACGGTTGAAAGAGAAATTAGGAAAAAATTTCCTCAAGCTAGTGTTTTTTCTATGGACGCTTTTTCCTCCAAAAAACCGGGATCCAGAGAAAATTTATATAAGGATTTTTCTGAAAATAAAATTGACATACTGATTGGAACGCAAATGATCACCAAAAATTGGGATATTCCAACAGTGGGCCTTGTTGGAATTGTTGATGCTGACAGTCTTTCCACTATCCCAGATTTTCTTGTCGATGAACAATCTTTTCAACATATAATGCAAGTCATTGGGAGAACAGGAAGAAACGGAAGCAAGTTCAAAGGAAAAGCTATTATCCAAACCTATTCTCCAGATTCTTTTATTATCAAAAAGTCAGCCGAGAGAGATTATGAATCTTTCTATCAAAAACAAATCAAAGAAAAGTCCGCTCTTCACTATCCACCTTTTGGAAAAATAATCAAGCTAGTATTTTCACATCCGGATATCAGCAAATCCGAAAAAGAAGCTAAAAAAACTTATGATATTCTCAATGAAAAAATAGGAAACACAGAGAATGTCGTACAAATAATCGGACCACTCTCCCCTCTTATTTCCAATGTCCGAGGAAAACACAGAAAACAAATTATTATTAAAATAAAAAATTCCCAAAAAGATATTCCTTTGGAAATTAAAAAGATTTTAGAAAAATTATCCAGCGATTGGATAATCGATATTGATCCAATCCAAATTGCCTAGGCATAATTTACAAAATATCAAAAATCCGCTAGACTGATTGATATGAAACTGGAAATATTAAAAAATGGAAATCCGATTCTTCGGAAAAAGACTGGAAAAATCAAGGATCCTCTTGAAAAAAAGGTGCAATCTTTGATCGATTTTATGCTGGCAACAATGCGTTCCGCTAACGGGATGGGTCTTGCCGCGCCGCAAATCGGAGAAAGCATCCGTCTTTGTGTCATTGAAGAAAATGGAAAAACCTATGTCTTGATGAATCCAAAAGTAACCGCCTACTCCAAGAAAAAAGTTCTTATGGAAGAAGGATGTCTGAGTTTTCCCGGAGAATTTTTTCAAATTTCTCGTCCGGAAGAAGTGAAAATTCGCTACATTGATAAAGAAGGCAAGAACGCAAAACTGAAAGCCGATGGGCTTTTAGCTAGAGCCTTGCAGCACGAAATAGACCATCTTGATGGTATACTTATAACTGACAGGGTTAGAAAAAGTAAGAAAATAAAATAAAAAAATATTTATGCAAAAAGAAACCAGTCATATAAAACTGAAAACTGTTTTTATGGGAACTTCCCATTTCGCCGAAGGAACATTGAAAGCGCTTATTGAAAATGAATACAATATAGTCGCTATTTTCACAAAACCGGACGCCAAAATTGGAAGAAAGCAAGAAGTTGCGGAAAGTCCCATAAAAAAACTTGCTTTGGAAAAAAACATTCCTGTTTTTCAACCGCAAAAATTTGATAATGAAATAATAAATAAACTGAAAAGTTTAAAACCTGATCTTATTATTGTAACGGCTTATGGGAAAATATTACCCAAAGAGGTTTTGGATATTCCGGGATTTGGCTGTGTTAATGTTCACCCTTCCCTGCTTCCGAAATTCAGAGGTCCATCGCCCATTCAAAACACTCTTTTGACTGGTGAAAAAGAAACTGGAACCACTATTATGCTGATGGATGAAAAAATGGATACCGGAGATATTTTAGCTCAAGAAAAAATACTTATAGAAGATTCTGACAATGCTCAAATTCTTTCAGAAAAACTTTTAATTCTAAGTTGCGATCTTCTTGTAAAAACTTTGCCTCTTTGGATAGGCAGAAAAATTGAACCAATCAAGCAAGATGACTCTCAAGCCACTCTTTGCCAACTCATTGAAAGAGAAGATGGAAGAATAATATGGGAACAAGACGCTCAAGAAATATATAACAAATTCAGAGCCCTTTTCCCTTGGCCGGGAATATTCACGTTTTGGAAAAATGACGCTATGTTAACCAGAATAAAATTACTGAAAATAAAATTGCAAAAAATAAATCCGGAAATTCATCATAAAGTCGGAGAAGTTTTTGAAATCGGAGATTCAATCGGAATTCAAGCGCTAAACGGTGTCATTATAATAGAAGAACTTCAAATGGAGGGGAAAAATCCCGCTTCTGCCAAAGAGTTTATTAATGGCTATCGCAATTTTGTCGGCAGTATTTTAATTTAAATAAAAATTGCAAACAAATGCAAAAAAATAAAGATGTATTAGCGATCTTAATCGGTCTGATCTTGATAATAATAGTAACTGCGATAATTTTCACCAAATCGAAGGATAAGGTTAACACTCGATTGCAAAAGACAGAAGTTGTTGAAAAAAATCCTTATCAATCCATCTCACCCACTGAATTACAACAAAAAATAAGAAGCAAGGGACAAATAAAAATAATTGACACCAGATCTTTCAGTGAATATTCTTATGAACACATAATGGATTCCTCAAATATTTCTCTTGATGAAATAGAAAAATATTCCTTGGAGATGGAACCGGAAATAATTTTAATTATTGATGATACAACCGGCGATTCATTGGATAAATTTATTTCTAATCTAAAAAGCAAGGGAGCCAAGGAAGTATTTATTTTAAGTGGAGGGATGGCAGAATGGAAAATTTTAGGAGGACAGACTGTTACATATGGAAATCCGAATCTTTTTTCTGATCAATCAAAAGTGGATTATATTTCTCAAGAAGATCTTAAAAAAAAGATAGAACAAAAAGAACCGCTTTTTATATTAGATGCGCGTGAAAAAGAAATTTTTGCAAAAGGACATCTGCCAGGAGCCTATAATATTCCTCTCTATGAGATAGAAAGAAGAAGATTGGAGCTTTTTTCATCCAAGCAGATTGTGGTGTATTCCGATATTGAAATAGAAGCTTTTCAAGCCGCTGTGAAGCTTTATGACACGCGGTTTATCACAGCTATGATACTAAAAGACGGATTTAAAAAATGGACGGAGAATAATTTTGAAATAGAAAAATAAACTACTTGTTTTCTTTTATAACTTGCAGGGCTTTGTCTAATTGCGGATCTCTGTTATTTTCATAATCTTCAACTGTCAGTTCCGCTTCAATATCGGGAGTTATGCCTATTTCATTTATTTGATTTCCTTTGGGAGTCAGCCAACGAGCCACGGTTATTTTTGTGGCTGTTCCTTGCGGAAGCTTTATTAATTCTTGAACAGATCCTTTGCCAAAAGATTTTTTTCCAATAATCGTCACATTACTTCTGTTATCTTTCAACGCTCCAGCTAAAATTTCCGAAGCGCTGGCGCTTCCTTCATTTATAAGTATTATAGTTTTAACTCCGCTAGCTATATCTCCACCTTCAGCATAAATTTTATCCTGTGATTTATCGGAATTTTCTTCAATAACAACCACATTTTTTCCCGGAAGCATCTTGCTGGCAATAGCAACGGATGAATCTAAATATCCTCCCGGATTATTTCTTAGATCAATTACTAAGCCATTTATATTTTTGGATAAAGATTTTTTTAATGCTTCGGTAAATTCTTTGGTAGTCTCTTCCCCAAAACGAATTATTTTGATGTAAGCAATATTATCATTTTTTATTTCCGACTCAACGCTTTTAACATTTATAACGTTTCTTTCCACGGATACATCGCGCATATCATCTTCTCCTTCTCTAAAAATAGTCAAGATAACATTAGTTCCTTTCGGACCGCGAATTTCATTAACAGCTCCTTCTAGCGTCATATCTGTTGTTGATTTTCCATTAATTTTCACAATTTTATCTCCCGATCTCAATCCGGCTTTTTCTGCCGGCGCTCCTTCAAGCGGAGCTACGATAGTCAAAATTTCATTTTTTATCCCCAACTCTGCTCCAATTCCCTCAAAACTTCCTTCAATATCTTCATCGAATCTTTTATTCTCCTCAGGAGTTAAAAAGGAAGTATATGGATCTCCCGTTGCCTGCAACATTCCATTTATTGATCCATATAACAACTTGTTTGCATCAAGCTTTTCCGCATCCACATACTTTTCTTTTAAAAGATCCCAGACTTTCCAATATAGAGAAAAATCTACTTCCTGATTACTTTCTTTGTTTTCAATAACAGCTTGATCTAGGGGAATGATTTGTGGCGGAGAAGAAGTTTGATTTTGTTTTCCTTTTTCAAATCCAACCCAAAAACCAATAATAAAGATAAGT
Organism: Candidatus Moraniibacteriota bacterium; assembly: GCA_003510895.1. Lineage (GTDB taxonomy): Bacteria > Patescibacteriota > Minisyncoccia > Moranbacterales > GWC2-37-73 > UBA9338. The sequence goes on along the minus strand of DOKE01000007.1, from coordinate 16,676 downwards.
ATTATTGCGGCAAATTTTCTATATCTATCAAGCATTAACTTATTTTTTTCACTGGGGATATTTGCGCTCTCCGCATTTTCCTGATCTTGCATAATTTATCTTTTTTAATTTAATTATTTCTTGGATATGGCTTTCCCCAATATTTTCTAAAATATCTAACTGCGCTGGCTATGTGAATCCAGGTGTATTTATTAAAAAGCAAGGAATAAATAGCTCCTTTTTTCTCGCTAGTTTTTCCGTGATAGTGATGCATTGACGCTTTGGGATAATAAACAACCCTATAACCATTTTCCCAAAATCTTCGACACCAATCCACATCTTCCATATACATAAAAAACCTTTCATCCATATAACCAATCTTGCCGAGAGCTTCCCTAGAAAGCATAAGCGCAGAACCCATTAGCCAATCAGCTTCTATAATCTCATTGTGATCACGATCTTTCATTAAAAACCAGTCCAGATGTTTTTTGGCAAAACTAAGTCTTCCTAAAAATGTTCTTCGATACACTATTGTAATTGGTTTATAAAAACGAAAACAAGAATATTGAAGAGTGCCATTGAAATTAAGAAGTTTCGGACCAATAATACCAACCGAAGGATTGTTTTTTAAATAATCAAGCAAGCTTTCGATTGATCCGGGGATAACTATCATATCGCCATTCATTAAGAGAATATATTTCCCATTGCTTTCATCCAAACCTTTTCTCAGCAAAGCCTGAAAACCAACATTTTTCTCAAAAGGAAAAAAACTGACATCAGGAAAATCTTCTCGCATCATCATCTCTGTTTTTTCTTCCGTCTGTGAATCAACGACAATTAACTCATAAGGATAGTTTTTTAAACTATCCTTAATGGAATTTAGACAAACCTTTAAAAGGTTCGGATTCTTATAACTGGTGACTATAATAGAAAGTTCCATATAAAAACTATTTTGGTTTTATGTCTGATTGTTCCGGCAAAGAAAAAATGTTTTGAGCCATTTCTCGTATCTTATCGTAGTTATCCCCGATCGGCAGCAATATGTATCCTGCTCCCGGGTTAGATTCTGCTGGAGGATTATAAAGAAGTCCTTCATTTGAATTTTCAAGCACCCTTTGATACATTTGAGGATTATTCATTCCTTGGTATAAGGAGAATATCCTTTTCATTTCCCAAAGTTGCATATCAGTCTGGACATTATTGCCAAGACTATCCAGAATATCATTTATTTTTCCAAAATCAGTAAGCGTTCCCGCGCTTAAAAGTTTCTCTTTAACTAAACGTATAATTTGCTGTTGTCTTTTTGCTCTATCAAAATCGCTGGAAGTATATCGTGATCTAACGTAGCAAAGGGCTTTCTCGCCAGACAAAGTTTGTGGTCCGGCTGGTAAAGTGAAGTTTCCTCCGCATTCCAATTCAGAAACAGGAGCTGTGCAAAGAGGATAGGTGGCAACAACTCTTGTTTTGTATTCTTGAGCGTCATTACTAAAATATTTTTTAGTTTTTGTTTCAAATTGTCCTGTCGGAACATTAAAGAAAGAATCACAAACATGGGCTTGATTGAATTGCTGGGATTCATCAAAGGGATTTTCCAATGTTATATCAACTCCACCAATCGCATCCACCAAATCAGAGAAACCTTCAAAATTAATAACCGCTCCATAATGAATAGGCAAACCAGTCACATCACCAATAACTTTTTTCATATCTTCAATGCCCTGTCCTTTGCTGTTTTTTTCCGCATAAGCGTAAACAGCATTTATCTTACTCTTAGTCCCCAATGCTGGATTATCTACATAAAAATCTCTGGGAATAGAAATCATTGATATTTTATTTTCTTTTGGTTTGACGCTAGCCATAATAATTGTATCAGCCAGTGTTCCACCGCCCGGAACATTTTCTCCGCGCATTCCTAAAATTAAAATATTTATTCTATCTTCCTGTTCTCCATTAAGATCTGTATTGACTCCTGGAATTACATTGATAAGATTCTTGAAAAACCCTCCATTAGTAGAAACTTTGTTGAATATTTTTCCAGCTTTCCAGGCCATAGTTCCTCCGATAATAAGCAGTAATGCAACAACAATCAAAGTTATTTTTAAACCTTTTCTTTTATTAAAAAACCCTTCCTTAAACTCATTGCCTTTTTTTCCAAAAAATTTCATATTTTTTTATTTTTTATTAGTTGTTACTTTTTATACAATTAAAAATATCTATAAGCTTTTTGGCTGTTTTTTCCCATGAAAAAAGCTCAGCGCGCTTATTCCCTGAGCTAATAAGCCTATTTCTTAAATCATTATTAATAGATATATCATACAATGCTTTTGAAAATTCATCAAGACTGGAAGGGTTGGCAAAAAAAGCTGCATCTCCGCCAACTTCCCTGAGACTTGGAATATCCGAAGCTAAGACTGGAGTTTGCGAACAAAAAGCTTCCAAAATAGGAATTCCAAAACCTTCATACAAAGAAGGAAAAACAAAAATATGCGCCAAAGCATAAATGACCGGTTTATCTCCCTCATCAATATAACCAGGAAAAATGACGTCTTGTTGTAAATTGTTCATTTCCACTTCAATATCTATATTTTTGTCCGTATTGTGAGCATTTTTATTTCCCGCTAAAACCAATTTTGTTCCTGCTAAATCATTTCTTATTTTAGCATAACTCTTAATCAAAAATGGTAAATTTTTTCTTGGCTGCAATGTTCCCAGATAAAGAATAAACTTTTTCGGAAGACTATATTTATTCCTGATGCGTTCCAATTCTTCTTTCGAATATTTATTTTTAAAATTCTCAGAAACAGCGTTATGGAAAAAATCGACTTTGTCCGGATTGATTTTGTAAAATTTTATTATTTCATCACGGGTAAATTTAGAAACCCCGAGAATTTTATCCGTTCGGAAAAGACTTATCGGTATCAAAATTTTAAGAAAAAATAGATCGGAAAATTTAATCATTTTTGAGAAAAAATTAAAAGAAATATCATGAATAATAGTTATTATTTTTATTTTCCGCGGCACAAAGAAAGGAACTATATATTGAGTTAAATAAATATCAACTGGATTTTTTCGAAGATAGTGAGCTAGGGCAAAAAAATTCCAAGAGAATCTGTTTTTTGTCGATATTGATATTATTTGAAAATTATTTTTTTCAGAAATTTCCAAGTCCCTTTTTATTTGATTAATAATATCTTTATCTACTATGTCGGTAAACAATAAATATTCATTATTACTATCAATTTCGGCTAATTTTTTTGTGATATTAAAAAACACCACCTCATCGCCGGTTCTTTGTTTTCCGATTAAACGAATATCGATTCCAATTTTCATTTTATTTATTTTTTCTTGTTTAAATCGCTTAAAAGCGCGATTGATATTCCCAAATATAACCAAAACACTCCCAAAAACAATCCGGAATTGAATAAATTGGGAATAATAATCGCAAAAAACCCCAAAAGCGCGAAAGTTGCCGCAATTTTATTTTCTCCATTGTTTCCTAAAATATTTTTCACTGACACAACAAATATATATCCAAAGACTGAAATAAAAGCAAGCAAACCAAATATTCCGCTTCCCAGCCAGACTTCTAGAAATATATTACTGCTATTAAACGCAGTTCCTTTCTCGTCTTCTCCTAAAACCACCGGAATGCTTCCCCATCCTATTCCTAATACGGGATTATTTTTAATTGTTTGCAAAGACTTCTTATAAATTTCTTGACGAATATTCACATTTGGATCCGGTCTGGAAATTTCTCTGATTATTTTTCCTTCCCTTTCCTTTTCATCAATCTCCTCCAAATCTATGTGCTCGCATCCATATTGAGAAAGTTCTTCTATATTTTGAATAATTTCCGGAGGTGTATTTTGGGAATTTTGACACGCAACAGTTATTTTTTGCAGACCGGTCGCGCTTTGAATTCTGTTTAAAAACCCAAATCGTGTCAAATTAAACATATAAACTATCACCAAACTTAATCCCAATGCCAAAACAATCAAGCCAAGATGTTTGAAAAATATTTTCCATTGCCACACAGAAAAATTCCACGCGCCATCGGTTAAAGCTATTTTTAAAAATACCAACGTAATAAAAGCAACTCCAATCCAAGCGCTGCGAGAAACCGTAATAATCAACGCGACGTATGCTAAAACAAGAAATAAATAAGAAACAGCGAGAAACATCCGGCCTTCTGAATATTTTTTTGTTATATAGAAAATTGTTGCGTATATCACAGCGATAACCAACGTCAGATACATTCCTAACCAATCAGCTTCGGTAAAAGTAGCATTGGGACGTCCCGCCATAACTTCAAAAGAAAAAAGCCCTTTTTCAAATCGTATATTCTGCCAAATTGCATATAGCATAACCACCAACGAAGAACTGAGAAAAAATGGGAATATTTTTTTTGCGTCCGAAAAAGATTGAACGTATATCCTAATCAAAAAATAGAAAACCGCAAAAGAAGCCAGAATTATTGAATGCTTTAAACTAGCTCCTCTATGATTGGAGGAAAAAGAACTTAGAAAACTAAAAACAACAAATGCAAAAATCATCCAATCAATCCAAATAAACTTCGGCAGCGAAAATCCAATCTTTTTTTTCAAAAACAAGTAGCTGAAAGCAAAAATGGTCAGCGCTCCAAAAAGTTGATATGGTCTGATTGAAATGCCCAGAACAATCGGAGCGACATTGATGTTTTCCAAAGCGATTGCTCCAATGAAAAATAAAAATGCCCAGCCCGGACGATAAAGCGCAAACAAAAAAGCCAGAACTGCAAAAAAAATAAAATCTCCCGTGTTCTTAAAAGGCAATAACCCAACAGCAAAAAAAATAATAGCAAAAAACAGTAACAAAACATTAACTAAAATCAAATACAAACTCACATTGTTTCCCTGGAATTTTTCAATAAATTGTCGCAATTTTGAAGTTATATCGCTCATTGTCTATGAAATGCTAGAAATTATGTTTAGTATTTTTTTTGTAAATTTATCCCAGGAAAAATTGGCGCTTCTTTTTTTGCCTTTTTCAGAAAGAACCTGACGCAAATGTTCGTTAGACAAAATATTTTTCATCACCATGGCAATGTCATTAATATCTAATGGATTGCAATATAAAACCGTGTCAGCGCCAACTTCCGGAAGAGAAGAATTCTTGGAAGTCAAAATCGGAACACCCTGATGCATAGCTTCCAAAACCGGAATACCAAAACCTTCATAAAAAGAAGGATAGGAAAATAGAACCGAATTTTTATATAACGCCGGCAAATCTTCTTGCGGAACAAAATTCAAAAATTTCACTTTGTTTTCCAGCCCCATTGATTGCGCAAGAGCTTGAGCATCAGTTACTAATGGAGCCAATTCCGGCATAAGTTTTCCCGAAATAACCAGCTCCGGAATTTCCTTGTTAAAAAAAGTGTTGGTATCAAGAAGCTTTTTGTAGGCGCGAATCGTTCCTTCGGTGTTTTTTCTTACTTCCAATCCTCCGCCGCTATAAATATAGCCTTTTTTTAAATTATATTTTTCCAAAACTCTCTTGCTCTCGGAATCAGAAACTTCCTGACTGTATATTTCATCCGCGGCAACAGAAACAACTGTTATTTTTCCGGCTTCAATTTGTAGATGATTAATAAGATCCTTTTCTGTTTTATGAGAAATCGCAATTATTTTGTTGGCCTTGCCAATGGCTGTTTCGGTTAAATTCCAATAAGTTTTTTTTCGAAAATTATTCAAATATTCTGGAAAAAATTTCGGGATGATATCATGAACAATCATTAAATGTTTTATGAATCCCTTCTTTTTATGAAAAATAGTCGGACATTGATATAGACTAATAAAAACATCGCAGCCGTCTTTTTCCGCTTTTTTAGGAAGCAAGTATTTTTCCCACCAAATTTTTCGAATCAGATCCTCTCTTTTATACACCGGCAAAAATATATTTTTTGTGAAATTTTTCGGCAAAGGCAAATCCATATCTTCTTCCAAGTATAAGATAAACTCCATTTTTGAGTCTTGAATTTCCGCCAATTTTCTCAAAAAATTGACAGTCACCTGCCCTATCCCCGTGTTCAATTTTCTTGCAAAAGAAGCGTTAATTCCAATACGCATATTTTTGTTCAATAAAGACAATATCTATTTTTTAGAAAAACATTATTTCCCAACAAATTTATTATACCATATAATCCGGCCACCTTTCTTGTTTATTTAGTCAAAATACTCTATTATTATAGCTAGTGAGATCTTAAAATTAAACAACATTATATGAAAGCAAAGAAAGACACTGTGTGTATTATTGGACTTGGTTATGTGGGATTGCCATTAGCTGTTCAATGCGCAATCAAAGGATATGAGGTTTATGGATTGGATAATGATGAAAATAAAATAAAAAAAATAAATTCCGGCGTTAGCCCGATAAAAGAAGATTTTCTCACGAACAATCTTCCTCAGCTCAAAATAAAAGCTACTCGAGACGCTTCTGTTGTGAAAAAGGCCGATATTGTTATTGTTTGCGTTCCAACTCCGGTTGACGAAAGTTTTTTTCCCGATCTTAGCCCAGTGAAATCAGCTACGCAATCCATTGTCAAGAATCTAAAAAAAGGACAACTGGTTGTGATTGAATCAACAATAAATCCCGGAGTCTGTGAAGAAGTTGTTGAACCAATTTTTGCCGAGGCCGGTTATAAAGTAGGAAAGGATTATGAAATGGCGCATTGTCCGGAAAGAATCAATCCGGGAGATCCAAAATGGAATGTTACTAATATTCCCCGCGTTGTCGGATCATTCACAAAAAATGGATTAGCCAAAGCGGTTGCATTTTATGAAGATATCATCGACGCTTCCATTATGCCAATGAAATCCATTCGCGAAGCGGAAGCAGTGAAAATAGTGGAAAATTCATTCCGAGACATCAATATAGCCTTTGTAAACGAACTGGCTAAATCATTTGATAAGCTAGACATAGACCTAAGCGACGTTATTAAAGGAGCAGCTACTAAGCCGTTTGCTTTTATGCCCCATTTTCCAAGTTGCGGAGTGGGAGGACATTGCATCCCAGTCGATCCATATTATCTAATTGAAAGAGCTAAAGCTTCCGGTTTTGATCATGAATTTCTAAAGATTGCCCGAAAAGTGAATAATTCAATGCCGGAATACACTGTGGAACTCTTGCAAGACGCTCTTAATAAAATAAAACTTCCTCTCAATGGAACAACTGTTGGAATATTGGGAATTTCCTATAAAGCCAACGTGGCTGATCTTCGAGAATCTCCATCGCTGAAAATAATTCAGCACCTAAAAAAACACGGGGCTAATGTGATCACTTTTGATCCTCACATAACAGAAAAATCCTCGGAAAAATCACTTAATTCACTTTTAAAGAAATCTAGTGCTATAATAATAGCAACCGACCACAAAGAATTCAGGGAAATAGATCCGCAAGTTTTCAAAAAAAATGGAATCCTGGCAATCATTGACGGGAAAAATTGCATTGATCTAAAATCCATAAAAAAATTAGGCATTGTGTATAAAGGAATCGGGCGATAATTGCATAAAATATAAATTATGTTTCATTTGATAAAACTTGTCATTTTCATAGTAGGATTGGCAACAGTCGCCTATTTTATCCTTCCTCGTTTTGGATATGAAATCAATATGGACTATTTCACCGAAAGCAAAGAATCCTGCCAAGAGAGATTGAATGCTTGCACAAAAAACTTGGTTGAGCAAGGAACAAAAAATGTCAGCTGCAATTTCAATTGTGTCGATCCAAAATTAATAATTAAAAAGAAATAAATGAAGTTAGTAGTTAATTTACCGGCTTTCAATGAAGCGGAAAAAATTGCGGAAACAATCAAAAAAATTCCGCGAACAATAGAGGGGATAGACGAGGTTTTTATTCAAGTTATTGATGATGGATCAAGCGATAAAACAGCAAAAGTTTCCAGAGAGGCTGGAGCTGATTTTGTTTATTCTCATCAAGTTAATAGAGGCATTGGAGTAACATTTCGAACCGCTGTTGAAAAAGCTCTGGAAAACGAAGCGGACATAATGGTCAATATCGACGCAGATGGACAATTTAATCCTGATGATATTTCCAAAATAATCGATCCTATTCTCAAAGGAGACGCTGATTTGGTCAGCGCCGACAGATTCGGCGATCACAAAGCGGAAAATATGCCTGCCATAAAATATTATCTCAATCGCCTAGCCGCCTCTACGATTGGAGCTTTTATGAATTTCCCTATCAAAGATTTGACCTGTGGATTCAGAGGATACAGCCGAGAAACACTTTTGAGACTTAATCTTCCCGGAGGATTTACTTACACGCAAGAAGTTATTATTGACGCTATCGGAAAAAGTTTGAAAGTTGTTTGGGTTCCGGTGATTGTAACTTATTTTGCCGAAAGAAAATCCAGAGTAGTGAAAAGCATTTATAAATATGTCAACAACAGCGGAAGAATTATTCTCAAAGCTGTTCGCGATGTCAGACCAATGAAATTTTTTGGAATTCCGGCTGTCGTCCTGATTCTTTCTTCACTTAGCATTTTTATTTATTTCGGATTTTTATATTTGCAAGAGTTAAAAATAACTCCATATAGAAATTTCCTTCTTCTTGCCATAACACTTTTGCTGGTAGGACTCCAATTCCTAGTCTTCGCTCTTATCGCAGATATGATAAAATCCAACAGAAAGCTGACAGAGGATCAGATGTATATGCTACGCAAAGAAAAATACAAGAAAAACAAGGAATAGCTTTTCAATTCTTCAAAAAATAACCAAAAAAATATTTGTGATTTAAAAATCATAAAATAGGGGG
>DOKE01000007.1:0-7796 GCA_003510895.1 Candidatus Moraniibacteriota bacterium | reverse complement strand
ACAAAGAAGTCGAACCGCCCGCATTGTTACTGTTTCGCCAGTTTATTATACATGGCGATCAACTCTCTGAATGCCGTCTCCTTTTCATCGTCGAGTATCTCGAACTGATAAAGCCCAAAAAAAGGGCCGGTGGGTTTGAAACCTTCAAAAAGCTTTTTGATTTCATCGGCTTTCTCTTGAAGGATTTCGTTCGTCTTAAAAAGCTCTGACTCGAGAATTGGTGTAACTAGGTTATCTGCCTCAACCAATGTCATCATATCTACTCCTCCTTTGAAGATGGTTACTATATTTCTATCAGAAAATCTCAAGCCTTGTCAATAAACAAGATGTCTATGCGTTATCAGTTTTTTTGTCATTGAAAAAAATATCATTTTCCTATATAATCGAAATATTGATTAAGATTTAGAAAATATGAAAATTTTGTTTATTTCAAGGGCTTATCCACCCATAGTTGGCGGTATTGAAAACCAAAACTATGAACTTTCCATTTGGTTGAACGAATACCTGGATGTCGAAACAATAGCCAACAAAAAAGGCAAGAAATTTTTGCCTTTCTTTTTGCCTTTCGTTTCCGTGTTGGCTGTTTTGGAAATGAGAAACTATGACGCTTTGCTTTTGGGAGACGGCGTCCTGGGTTCGGTTGGCTGGTTGGTTAAACTTTTTTACAGAAAAAAACCGGTGATTTGTGTTATTCACGGATTGGATTTAACCTACAAGATGGGTCTCTATCAAAAACTTTGGGTCGGATTTTTTCTCAAAAAAATAGACAGGTTTATCGCTGTCGGAAATGAAACCGCAAGAACCGCTTTGGAAAAAGGCTTCCCTAAAGAAAAAATAGTTTTTATTCCCAATGGTGTCGACACAGAAAAATTGATTGGAAATTATTCCCGCAAAGATTTGAGGGATATTTTGAAAATAGATTTGGAGGGGAAAAAAGTTATTCTCACTTCCGGACGGCTGGCAAAAAGAAAAGGATCGGCTTGGTTTGTGGAAAACGTTATGCCAAAACTTCCTGAAAATATTATTTACATTATCGCCGGAGACGGACCGGATAAGGAAAATATTCAGAAAGCCATAGAAAAAAACAATCTCTTTTCCCGCGTGAAAATGTTGGGCTATGTTTCTGATGAAATACGAAATGTTCTTATGAACACTTGCGACATTTTCATTCAGCCTAATATTAAAATAGAGGGAGATATGGAAGGCTTCGGCATTTCGGTTATTGAAGCAGCTTCTTGCAAGCTGCCAGTTGTCGCTTCCAAGATCGAAGGTCTTCAGGATGCCATAAAAGACGGAGAAAATGGATTTCTTGTTGAACCATATAATGTCAATGGCTATGTTGAAAAAATAACCGGCTTGCTGGCTGACGAAAAATTCAGAAAAGATTTTGGAGAAAAATCCAGGCAATATGTGATAAAAAATTACAAATGGGATTTCATAGCGTCGAAATACGCGGATGAAATAAAAAAACAAATAAACGCATAAACTTATGCAACATTTTATTTTTGAACAATTTTTGTTTTATTCTTCCATTATATTCCTCCTGTTTTTACCGGGATATTTTTTGCTGTTAGCCATTTGGAATAAAAACAATTCCTTCAATTCCCTTGAAAAAATAATCATATCTTTGGGAAGCAGTGTCGCAATTATCAACTTCCTTGCGCTAGCATTAGACAAATTAAATATTCCCCTCAATAAATTTTCCCTAATAATTTCTGTTTTGTTTTTTATTTTTTTAACATTGGCTTGGCATTTTTTCAAAAAAAGAACCGGCAAAGACAACGCTGAAAAACAAGAAAACTCTTTTTCCTTTTCTCGCATTCAAACCTTTTCTATTATTCTGATTTTATTTCTGACTGTTTTTATAAAATCCATCTATCTGACAAACACAATTTTTCCCACCTCGACAGACCTGGGACATCATATGTATTGGTCAAAAGAAATAGCCACTTCCGGTAAAATTCCCGTCTACCAAAAATCCGACATCATAAAAGTCGATTCCGAATATGCCATTAGTCAACCTCAGAAAATTGCCGACTTTATTGTTGGAGAACATATTATTTTCGCAGCCATATCCATTCTTTCGGGCGCGTCTTTTATTTCCGCCTTCCCTTCCCTGATTTTGTTTCTAATAAACATCGCCACGGTCATAGCGCTTTTTATTTTGTCATTGGAAATATTCAAGAACTTTTCCCAAAGAAAAAATATCGCCTTGATGGTTTTATTTTTAGCAGGTCCGATTTTTGCGCTATCTTCTCCTCAAACAAAATTCGTCAGCGGAGGCGTTATTGGAAATACATTGGGCAATTTTTTCATTCCATTGATTCTGTTTTTTCTTATTAAAGCTTTTAGAGAAAGAAAACCTCAATTCCTTTCATTCGCGCTTTTTCTAGGTCTCGGATTGGCGTATATTCATCATCTCAGCGCTTTTGTTTTTATTTTCTTGTTGATTTTTTCGTTTATATTTTTTATCATTCTAAATTTCCAAAAGTTATTAACCCATTTTAAAGAATGGCTCCGAATTATTTTCTCCCTCCCTGTCTTAGGTATGATGCTCTTTGCAATTGTAATGATATTTATTGTCTACACGCCAACCTATCTCAACTTTTCAGCCATCGACACCGCTATTGGAACCCCATTAAAAACAACCCGTACTGGTTTGACTTTCACTCAGCTTTCTTCTTCTTCGGGAGAAGCGCGAATTATTTTTGGAATCCTGGGATTAATCATTTTGCTTTTGAATAAAAAATTCAACAAAGAATATGGCTCTGTTTTCATATTGGGTTGGGCGATTTCTCTTTTTGCTATGTCTCTTGCTCCAAAAATTCTTTTTGTTGACATCCCGTCGGACAGAATAGCCAATTACATAATTTTCCCATTGATAATCTTAAGCGGATTTTCTTTTATGCATATTTTCGAGTGGATCAAAAGTTCCGCTGACACAAAAAATTCCGCGCTTCTCACGAAAAATTCTTTTGCTCTTTTCGTGTTCTTCTTTTTTGTCACTCTCATTTCCACCAATGGATTTTCTGATAATTCCAGCTCTCTTTCTGCCGGCGGAAACACCGAGGAAGCTGTGCAAACCTTTCACGCTTCCCAATATCTTTCCGAAACCATTGGTGAAAATGATATTCTTCTCAAAGATCACAACTATGTGACGGCTGATTCCTGGATAAAATTATTCTTTATGAATGATTACAACTATCCATTTTCCAGAGGATATTTCAAACGCTACGAAGACGCATTTAAACAGAGAGAGCAATGCACGCTTCTTATGATTTCTTCTCCCAACTCCACTGAGGCCAAAAAATGCTTCGCTGGAACCAAGACAGATTTCATTATGGTTAATCCTCAATATGACAATGTTCAGTTCAAAAAAACCAAAGATTTTTGGCAAATATATTCATCCGATAAAATAACTATTTTCCACAGACCATAAAAAAATGAACTATTTTATTAAAAAAAATATTATTCCTATATTTCTGGCAATCTTTATGCTTTCCAGCTTTGCATATCTTTCTTGGACAGAAAAACAGCAACAAGACTTGGACTATGGCAAAGATTGGTGGTCGGCATATTTTGAAAATCCTAAAAACGATTCCTTTGATTTTTTCATTGAAAACCACAGCGAAATAAAAAATTTCCATTGGGAAGTCTACGTGGAAAAAAACAAAACCTATGAAAGCGACGCTCAATTGTCCAAAGGAGAAATAAAGAAATTCCCCATAACAGTCAGTGATATAAAAGACAAAAGAATTACCATAAAAATTTCCGGCAACAATGAAATAAGAGAAATCTACAAAATAATTTCACAATAAAATTCTATGAAAAATATTCTTCTGGTAACGCGGCCGATTGCTCCTCCTTGGGACGAAGCGTCAAAAAATTTTGCTTTCACTTTAGCGAAGAATTTAAGTTCTTCTGAAAATTTAGAACTTCATTTGATGACCAATGGATACGTTTCCGAACTGCCCAAAAGTGTTGTTCAAGAAAAAATTTACACACGATCGCAAAATGATTTTGGATTTTCCCAAAAGATCCGCTCGCTGCTTTTTCAATTAAAAACTCGGTGCAAATTCAACATCGCCCACTATTTTTTCACTCCTACCACACTTAATTCTTTTGTAATTAAAAATTTCGTAAAAAACAAAAAAACAAAAACAATTCAAACTATTGCCACTCTTCGCGAAGATCTTTTCTCAGACAATGAAATTAAAAAATTAATATTTGGAAATCAGATTATTACCTATTCCGATTATGCGAAAAATCGACTGGAAAAAATGGGATTTAAAAATGTCCAAAGAATTTATCCAGGGATTGATCTTCTTAATTATAAACCCCGACCAAAAAATGAAAACATTTTGAAAAAGTTTGGGTTTGCCATCACTGATTTTCTGATTCACTTCAGCGGAGAATATATCCGCCTGGGAGCTATGGATGATGTTATTGAAAGTTTTATGCAAGTTTCCCAAAAAATATCCAGCGCCAAACTTCTTTTAGCTGTCCGAGTAAAAAATGAAAAAGACGCGGAAAAGAAAAAACAAGTCGTTAAAAAACTGCAAGAAAATAATTTGCTGGACAAAGTTGCTTTTTTTGATGATGGAAAATATGAAATGTCCTATATCTACAATCTAGCCGACGTCTCTCTTTTTCCGGTAAAAAATATGTATGGAAAATTTGATGTTCCATTGGTGGTTATTGAAGCAATGGCGTGCGAAAAACCGGTGATAATTTCCGATATTCCAATTCTCAAAGAATTTTCCAATGAAAAAAATTCTCTGCAAATAAAAGCCGGAAATATCGATCAACTTGTCCAATCGATTCTTGACTTATATGGCAGCAAAGAAAAGCGTACCCACCTAGGTGCTTACGCGCGTACTTACGTCGAACAGAATTTCGACATCGAAAATGTAGCCAAACAATACGAAAAAATTTATAATAATATTTAAAAAATAAACATATCCAATTTTATGTCAACGCAAAACATCAAAAAAGTTAATACCCACCTTCAGGAATTTCAAAATGACGGAATGAATGTGCCGGTTATTTTTCATACTTCGGAAGATCTTCTTCCCAATGACGCAACATTTGATCAGTTGGAAAATTTAGCCAAGGATGAAAGACTTTTTCATCATATTGCCGCGATGAGCGATGTTCATCCAAAAAAAGGACGCAAAAATCCGACCGGAACCGCTATCGCCACAAAGAATATCTTATTGCCTCAAATAAATGACACGGCTCCTAATTGCGGAATGAGACTCATCAAAACCAACTTAACCATTGAAAACACCACAGAAAAACAAATTGACGCCATCTTCAAAGAACTCGTCAATGTGATACCGACAAAAAAATATATCGGAACGCCTATTCCCTACAACCTCAGCTTGGAAGTGGCTCGACTTGGAATTGAACCGCTTTTGAAACATTTCAAAACTCGAACAAAAAACGAAATTGAAAACACCTTTTCCAATGGAAATCTTTTCAAAAATGATCCGGCGACCGTTCGGGATATCTTAGACGCCGTGCCAAGCTTATTTTTTCACATCGGAAAATATCGCCTGGGAATTTTGGGCGCAGCCGGAAATCATTTTTTGGATTTAATGAAAATAACAGAAATTCGCGACAAAGATATAGCCGAAAAATTCGGAATAAAAGAAGGTCAATATATTTTTCTTCTACACACGGGGTCAGGACTGCTGGGACAATACGCTTCCTATATGTACACCCCAAAAAAGAAAGAGCATTTGAGCCAGCAAATAATTTTGAAACTGGGAACATTTTTTTTCAATAGTCAAAAGAAGAAAATATATTCCAAAATTGCCAAACAAATTGAAGAATATAAAAACAAAGAAGAATTTATAGGTTATAAAGATAACAGCCTGGAAGGAAAAATGTTTTTTACAGCTCACCGAGCAGCTGCCAACTTCGGTTTTGCCAACAGAACAGTTCTCACTCATCATCTTGATAACGCTATCGAAAAAGTTTTAGGAAAATCAGCCGAACTCGATCTTCTCTATGACAACACTCACATATCTATAGAAAAAGAACGTCATTTCAATGAAGATATTTGGATACACAGAAACGGAGCTGTGCGCGCTAATGGACCATCCAGAATGAATGGGCACCCCCTCTTTTCCAAAACAGGAGAACCAGTTTTTATTCCTTCCTCGATGAGTACGCCGGCCTATCTGGCAGTAGGAATAGATAAAAATGAAACAACATTTTTTTCCGCCGGACACGGAACAGGCAGACGCAAAGAAGCCAACACCAACATTCCTCACAATAAAGAAGAATTAATGGAAAAAATCGCAAAAAACAACGTAAAACTATATAACGCCAAATCCAAAGGAGTTATCCAACAAGATAGCGCCTACTACAAAGACATTGAGGAAGTCATTTCCGGAATGGAAGAGAATAAAGTGGTCAACATAGTGGCCAAAATGCAACCGGTGGCTGTGCTTATGTATTAGGATGCTTCTGAAAAAATTCCCAGATCTGATCAAAAGAAATATCAAAAGAAACCGGTCCAACTATTGATGCCGAGAAATATTGCGTTCCGCTGGGATAAGTATGTCCCATTCCTTCAATAACGCATAATTCCACTTCTGAATTACTTGAACATTCATTATATGTCACACAATTGGCATTTTCTTTTTGATACCCAACCGATTGCTCGTCTGAACATTTATTTATTTTCTTCCACGCATCAACAGTTTGATATGGAGTCATTCTTTTATATGATTTAGCAAAACTAGTTCCGCTTTCTTCGCTAAATATGCTTTTCGGCTCACTGCCATCAATCGGATTAGCCGGATCAGCTGTTCCGTGTATATTCATTATTGAAATCGGTCTTGAAGGCGCGCAATTGGAAATTAATCCAGCTGGAGCAACTGTGGCGATTGCCGCAATCTTGTCCGCCAATTCGCATCCCAAACGATTTGTCATTAGTCCGCCATTGGAAATTCCAGTCGCATAAATTCTTTTTTCATCCACACTGAAATTATTTTTTATTTCGTCAATCATTTTTGAAATAAAACCAACATCGTCGGAATCTCCGCAACATTCTCCGGTTTCCCATTGGCCCCCATTCCAACTTGCCCGCATATGACCAAGCTTCACTTCCCCGGTTCCTTCCGGAACAACCAAAATAAAATTATGTTTCTCAGACATTTTGTCCAGTCCGTCCATATATGCCGCCCGCATATCTCCTCCGCCACCGTGAACATAGATAACCACCGGCATTTTCGAATCCTTATTGTAACTAGCTGGAATATGCATCTTATAATACCTTTTTGAATTATTATGCGTCAAAGAATATTCATAGTTTTTCAAACTAAATTCAGATGAAATTTCATTTATTGAAGAAATATTATTTATTCTCGCCGCCAATCCCAATATTGCTAAAGTTGCGATTATTGCCCCTAGAAAAATATATTTTTTTTTGATATTCACAGGCTTTTTTAAATAAAAAGTTCGCTTATTGCTTTTATCTTAATTATACCACATCATCCACCCTACTTGACTTTTTATCCATTTGGGTGTATAATATCAGACAGTGAGGGATGGGGCAAGATATTACCAAAAACGGGAGGGGTTGAAATGGAAAAAGTATTGAAAGTATTGTTAGGAACTATTGGTTTCGGTCTCATTGCTCTTTTTACAGCTAGGAGTACCCTTGCCTATCCCATTAATTTAGGGATAACAAAGTTGTACGATAAACAGGCATTCGGCATAGCTTTCTTTATGCTGATTCTTGCTTTGCCCATTATTGCTTGTGCTGTAGTGCCCGCAATAAT
>DOKE01000003.1:4810-23761 GCA_003510895.1 Candidatus Moraniibacteriota bacterium | reverse complement strand
CGTTCTTATAGTTTCAAAAAAATAAAAAGCATTTCCATAGAAAAAAAATTTCCTAATTTTGTTGAAATAAAAATCCAAGAAAGAAAATCGCTGGTTATTTGGTGCGAGGGAGAAAGATGTTTTATTGTTGATGAAAATGGCGACGCTTTTGAAGAAGTTAAATTGGATTCAAGAGAGGTTTTGGAGAATAATTTGATAAAAATAGTCAGTGGAAATGTCAAAAACATCGCAGAGGGAGAAAAAATATTGGAAGTTGAAAAAGTTGATTTTTTGAATAATTTCAAAGATGTCTTGCAAAAAAATTCTCCAATCAAGTTTTCTGACGAAGTTTATATGCAATCACATATGGCGGAAGAAGTCATCCTAAAAACTTCTCAGGGATGGAATGTTCATATTAGTATACTTATTCCTTTGGAAAAATCCGCCAACGCTTTGAAGTTATTTTTAGACAAAGAAATTACTTCAGAGGATTTGGGACGCTTGGAATATGTTGATTTGCGAATAGAAAATAAGATTTTCTATAAATTTAGAGATGAAGAGAAAAAGGAAGGAGAAGAAGAAAAAACCAAACAAAACGAACAGGCAGGAGAAGAAGAAATAAAAAACAAAGAAACAGTTTAAGCAAATTTTCCTCATTTGCTCACGGTCGTACTTTGGTGAGGAATTTAAAAAACAAGCTTGATAATCAAGTTTGTTTTTTTGATAACATTTTTTTTGAAAAACAGTTGATTTTTTTTATTCTATATCGTCAATGTGATAGATGAGAATGGATGTTCCGATTTGAGCGATGGGAGTATATTTTTTTAGCCAGTTGTAATTTTCTTCCGAGCTTTTCTTTTGGTCATATAAACTTTCTTGAATGAAAAGAACAGAAATGGCATACCAACCATTTTCAATCGGTCTTTTTGTGTCCCACCAAGAAATAATCCGGTCTTCTCCCAGATAATATTCCGCATCTCCTCCTCCGAAATAATTGACGCGAATTTTTTCAATTTCCGGATGCTGATTTAAATATTCTTGCAATCTTTTGATATCTTGTCCCCAGTCTGCATTGGAATCGGTAACATATTCGTAGCCATTTTTTGGTCCACCGACAGTTTGATTAAAATAGGAAATGTAGTAGGGGTAGGAAATCAAAGTTTCGACAATAAGCCATAAACATAAAATTATCGTCATCAATAATGTGAAAACTCTTTTGTTGGTATGTTCTTTTTGGAAGTCGGATATTTTTTTGGCAACCAAGATGTAGACAAATGGAATTAATGGAAAAAGATGGCGGAATCCAATATTGAGATTTCCAAAAATGCTTGTTGCAGAATAGAGAATAACAAATGTGAACATAGTTATTTCCGTCAGCCTATGTCTGACAAATTTAGAAAAAATATCCAAATTTTCAGAAGAAGATTTTTTTGTTGCCGCATAGAATGCGATAATTGTGTTGCGAAAAAAAGCGATAAGAGAAAATAAAGTCAGAAATAATATTGGAAGAGGTTCTTTTATAAGGAAAACGAGGGGAAAATAAGCTTTAGAAGCTTTGCTGGAAACATTATGCATAAAATAAGTCACATTTCCCCCGGCTACTCTCTGGAAAACCCTCATTACTCCGAATAAATATTCTCCCATTGGCTGCAATAGCGGATATTCATTGATGGCGAAAAGAATTTTTCTGGCATAGATTGTTTTTATGTTGGGATCGTCAAAGTGAAAATAGTAGTTGATAGCGTTATCTATTTGCTCCTTGGGCATATTATAGGTGTTGAAATAGTAGAGCGCCCAAACCATAACCAGGGAAATAACAAAAACTAAAATTCCTTTAAAAATATATTCTCCCAAAATTTTTATTTTAGCTCTTTCTATTTGTTCTTTTTTGAAAAATGGATAGAAAATAGTTAGAAGAAAAAGAATAGGAAAAGTCATCACGGCAGAGAATTTTGCCAATTGAAGAAGCCCCAAGAAAATTCCCGCCCAGAGAACATTTTTCCAGGAGGGATTTTTGATGAATTTTATGAAAAAATAAAAAGCAAAAACTATAAAAGCGGCGATGCCCACATCGGTAGTCACAAGATGATTGTGTCCTAATACATTGGGACTGAATGAGAATAAAATAAATGCCATAAAAGCGGCAGTTGTTGTGGATATTTTTTTGGTCCAGAAGAAAATAAAAAGTCCCAGCGCCAAGGAAAGTATAATCAGAGGAATTCTTGACCAGAAAATTATCTTGTCCGCGTCATTTCCTGAATGATATAGCAAGTTTCTTCCGGCATTCCACTGATTATCCGCCACATTGTCTTTGGTCCAAAAATCTTGGGTTGTGTTAAAATTAATATCTAAAAACAACAATGGGATGGCGGAGAGATTTTTCAGTAGAGGCGGATGTTCCGGATTGAGACGCATTTCGTGTTGAGTGAGGTAGGAATAGCCTGCTGGGATATGCGCGACTTCATCATAGGTAATTCCATCATTTTTGGCATTGAGAATTGAAACGACTAAGAAAAATATTATTATAGCTGCCATTATAAGCCATTGGTATTTTTTTAGAAATTTTTCCATATATATAAATTTTATTTTTTAAATTCGAAAAATTTATCACCCGGTAAATTTTCGTGCTCTATTTTTTTGATAGCAGGAAACATTTTTTCAATATAGTGAGAAACATTGTATGCTTGATCTGGCGTGGTAACAATCACGAAATTGCCAGTTGGTTTTATGGAAGAAAGTTGATCAGGATGGACATAGAAGGCATTGGGAAGAGTTGGGTTGAGATATTTTATTGGAATTCTTTCCATATTTCCGGCGACTATATATTTTATTGTGTTTTTAGGAAGAGTTTGAATGTAATAGGCGATATCTTTCAGGTTTGCGTTAAAAGAAGAATGTTGTTTGGGATTATTTTGAAAAAATAAAAAATATTTTATGGGATCAAAAATTCCTATAAAAATGAAAGACGCAGCCAAAAGAGAAATGGCGGTTATTTTGAGTGAATAGCTATAGGTTTGTATTTTGCCAATAATCCAAAGAAAAGGGATGGTGGCCAAAATCATTACAGTTGGAAGTGTTCCAATGGAACGCAAAGAATGGGGAAGTCCTTCAGCGGTCAAAAATTCCGGAACTAACATACACACAAACCAAGTTAGGATAAATAAATAGAGAAAAAACTTTTCGTCGCGTATGTTGTGTTTATACCGTAACCAAAGAAGATGAAAAGTTTTATATATTGTATATAAAAGTCCGGTAAGAAAAGTTATGCCGACAATTGGATTTAAGATGGGATAAGGAGGATAATTATGTCGCCAATTTTGATCTCCCCAGAAATTGTATTTAACCAGGCTTAATCCAAGACTGCGAAAAAATGTTGTAACTATATTTCCCTTGTTCATTTCAGGAGAAAATATAGAAACGGAAGCAGAGCGAGACTCAAGGTATTCCGGATGAGTATAAAACTCATAAATCATAGGAGAAAGAGTTATGAAAGCGGCGATGCCAAAAATCAAGATTTGTTTCCAGAAAATTTTAACAAAATGTTTGTGAAAGGCTGATAGAAAAATCAGAAGCGCGACTACGATTACAGGTGTTATGCGAAAGGCGATGTAGGTATGAAATCCTAATCCGAAGATGAGTCCGGATAAGATAAAATTGATATATTTTTTTGTGCGAAAACCTCTCAGAAGAAAATAAAAAGAAAAAGTTGTGATTAAGGGGACCATAATGGCGCGAAAACCGATGCGGGAAAAATTTATAGCCCAATAGGAAAAAGCGGTCAGGTAGGCACTGATGAGTCCGGCGCGGTAACTTCGAAAAATTTCTTGAGAAAGAAGGAAAACTCCCAAAACGGTCAATGTTCCGAAAATAATTGACCAAAGCTTGAGAGCGGTTACGGTGTTTCCGAGAAATTTTATGCTCAGGGCTTGAAGATTAATAAACAACCCTTCGCGACCATTGTTGTCCGGATAGAAAAGTTGATAGTTGCCGGTGAGTTGAGCCCCGTAGGCATCTATTCCATTTACCGCTTCGTCTGGATATATTCCAGAAGGAAGATTTTCAATATTGTAGAATCGCAAGAAAAAGGCGGCAAGAATGATGGCGAAAAGAATTATCCAAACTGTCAAATTTTTATTTTGAGTGTTCATTTTTTTGTGTTTATTTTGTTTCTTTTCTAATATTATAGCATTATTTTTTGTTTTAATGAATTAATTTTTGGCAAATAAAAAACGGATAGTTTTTTGAGTATTTTTGTGGTATAATTTATTCAGTAAAAATAGATTTAAAAATTCAAAATAAAAATGGGTCGAGAAAATGGATTTGGACGCATTAGTCCTTTGGAATCCGCTTCGAATAGGAATGGAAAAAGCGAACTTGAAAAGTGCGCTGTTTTGATTGATAACGTTTTAAATCAAAAAAAACAGGAAATATTGAATGGAAAATCTGCAGTAGGCGCTGATTTTAGTTCCATTAAAATAAGCTCGTCGGATATTCCTCAGGAAATTTTGCCAAATAATAGTAAGGATATGGTTGTTTTGCAAAACGATATGAATTTGGCTAACAAAGAATTGGAGGAAATATGGAAAGAATATCAAGAAAAAAATAAACCAGAGCCAAAGCTGGAACAAAAACCGGAAGCAGAATTAAAGCTAAGGCAAAAATCAGTAGCGGAAACAGAATCGAATACGAATCAAGGGCTTGAAACAGTATCAATACCAATTAGAACCATCAATATAGAATTGATGAAAAAAGTCTTAGAAGAGAGGAAAAAAAGAGACGCGCAAAAAAGAGTTAA
This sequence comes from Candidatus Moraniibacteriota bacterium, assembly GCA_003510895.1. GTDB lineage: Bacteria > Patescibacteriota > Minisyncoccia > Moranbacterales > GWC2-37-73 > UBA9338. The sequence goes on along the minus strand of DOKE01000003.1, from coordinate 18,987 downwards.
CGGAGATGAAAAAAAAGGATTAGTTAGAGAGCAGGATTTTAATACTGATAAAAAAATTGATCATAAGGGTTTTGTTGCTAAATTAAAAGATAAAATTTTTGGAACTGGAAAAAAAGAAAAGAAAGAAATTTTTGGGAAAGATTTAAAGGAAATGGCGGAAGTGTTAAAAGCGGATGACCCGAGAAAAAAGGCGAAAGAAAAAAGAGAAGCAGAGGAAGCGGAGAAGAAAGTGGAAGAAGAGAGAATGAGATTGGAAGAAGAAAAAAAGAACACTGAGAAAGAAATGGAAGAAAAGAAAAAGGCGGTTGCGGATGGCGCTGCTCAAGAAAGTAAAATTCCTGTTATTGCAGAACAAGGCAATGTAGACAGCAATAAAAATAAAAATACTTCGCCATTTGCGGAAACTGCGCCGGAAGAAACACAAGCTCCCGTTGCAGAAGAAAAACCGGTTGCGGAAACAGCGCAAGTTAAAATTGAATCAGCTAAACCAGTCGAGCAGAATGATTTTGAGGGAAAGGTTTTTGACATTGTGCATCATATTTTTGCCGGAGAGCAAGCGACCGGACTTAATAAAGAAGATGAACATCTTTTAGGATTGGCAAGAAAATACGGGTATATTATTAATATAGGCAATCTTTTTGTTAAAGAAAAAAAGGATGCGCAGATAGCTGAAGATGAAATGGAAAAAGAGGTTAGGGATTTTTGCGCGGAAAATGTCGAAAGAGCTAATAAAAAATCCAAAGCAAAAAACAAGGAAGCTATTTTTGAGTTGGTTAAAAAAATTGCAAAAGGTGGTGAATTAAGTGGTCAAGAGCAAGAAAAGCCAAAAGATAAATTTGAAAAAGATAAACAAAAATTGAAAAAAACAAAAGAAGAAAAAAAGAAGGAAGATAGTAAGCCTGAAAAACCTAAGGAAAAAATACCAGAAGTGCCAGAAATGCCAAAAGCGCCATCTATTGAAGCAGGAAGCGACAAGTCTGATGATGCTGAAAAAATAAAAATAAAACCCAAATCTTTGCCTGATGATTATGAAAATAATGACAATGCTAAATTTGGCGATTTGGTGAAAAAAATAGAAACAGACAGGAAAGATTATTTGGAAATGGACTATAAAAAGAAAAAAGCTTTCAACAGTGTCTACAAGTTTTTTGGGCATATGTTTAGGCACAAGAATAATCAGAATCTTGAGAATGATCCGGAGGTGGCCTATATGCGGGCGCATTATGATAATAGTCTTTTGGAATATAAAAAAGCTATCTTGAAAGATGCTAATGAGAATGGTGTTTCGCAAGAAAAATTGACTGAAATCGTGGCGTTTTTTGAGACCGAAGCTAAATTGAATCTCTCTGAAGCACATAATGATGTCAAAGCTGAACATTTGGATGGGCGAGTCAAGCAGTGGATGATAGATGGAACAAAATGGTATCGGGAGCTTCCGTTTGCAAAAAAACTTTTAGTGGGAACCGCTTGCGCCGGCATTATATCCGGTGGAGTTTATGCTGGAGGAGCGGCAGCGGTGGCAGTGGGAGCGGGAGCTTTTGCAAAAAGATTTTTTTTGAGCGTGGCTACCGGCACTGGAATTTCTTTGGGTCTTGAAAAAAGAACTGAAATAAAAAGAGAAGCGGAAGTTTCTTTAAAAAAAGATATTGCAGCTAAAAAAATGGAAGAAATGACTCCGGAAGAAATGTTTGATTTTTTGAATGCTCAGATAGACAAAACTATTTATGATGAGAATGATGAATTAAATAAAATAAAGAATGAGAAACTAAAAAATTTGGGACTGGCAATTGCGCTTGGATCTGCCGGAACCATTGCTGGTTCCATAGTTGACACGGATATGCTTAAAAGCGGATTTGGCTGGGTGGTTAATCAGTTTAAAGAAATGTTTGAAATAGAACAGATTGACGGTGTTGTAAATGGAAGCAAGGATTCCGGATTGGCAAAAATATTAATGAATGGAAATGTTACTGATGAATTTGAAGAAAGCGCCAAAGAAGTTGCGGAAACATTTAAGATAGAAACATTAAGAGTTGAGAAGGGAGATAGTCTTGAAAAAATACTTATTGAATACATAAAAAATCATAAATCAGAGATATATAACCACCATCCTGAGCTTAAGAATTTTGATGCGGGACAAATTGCTCATCGAGTGGCGCTTGATTTTGCTCATGAACATTCTGACAAATTTCCATCCGGACCACCAAGCTTGATTCACCCCGGAGCTGAAATTATTTTTAATCCGGAAACATTGGAAATAGAAAATATACAAAATGATCCTGGTTTGGGATATTTGCCGGAAGAAATTGAAAGTGGTTCAGTGAATAATGTTGAAGTGAGCGCTGAAAATGTTGAAGGCGTGATCGATGGCGATAGCGCTCCAATTGAGCAAGCTATTATTGATGATGACGTAAGAACTAGCGGAACCGGATTGGATGAAAGTGAAATGGAGGCTTTTAATGCGCAAAGAGAGGAAGAACACAGTTATTTTGTCAGAAAATTTTCTGAAAATCCTGATTTTTTTAAACAGTTCAAAGAAAGGCTGGCTGCGGTTAGGGGCGATATATGCGAGGGAGACAGCAAAATTTTCAATCAAATAAATAAATTGAATATTTCCAAAAACCAGAATGAAATAATGGTCAAGTTGGGAGAGAAAGGAAAGAAGGTGTTGGGAGAATTTTTGAAGGATGTTCCTTGCAATAAAGTGGAATCTTTTGATCAATGGGCTAGAAGAGCGGTGAGAATTTCAATGGAAAGTCAAAAATAAAAAATTTAAATATTTATACACAATTCAAATGGATAACAACACTCAATCGCAAGCGCTTAGCGATCTTGTCAAAGATTTGAAAATAGAATCTCTCCCGCAAGACAAGCAGAATAAAATAATCATCAAAATGACAGAAGCTCTGCTTAAGAGAATTTTTATTGAAACAATGGAGGCAATTGGTGAAAAGGGACGGGATGAATATGAGGAGCTTTTGAAAAAAAACTCCTCTCCGGAGGAACTGGAAAAATTCTTTATGGAAAGAATAAAAGATTATGATGAATTTATGCAAAAAGTGATTGTTGATTTCAAAAAAGAAATAATCGATGCCAGATAATGGAATAACTGTTGATATTTGTGTATAATGAAAGTGTAATTTAATATATATTTTTTTATGGAACCATTGAAACCGAATCCGGATTTGATTGATGAAAATAAGCTAAACTTGGAGGGAAAGCTTTCTGAAAATAAAATAGAGGATGGCTTGGAAAAAGAAAAAGAAGTTTTTAAGGTGGAAAAGGAGGGGACGGCGGAAATATCAGTTGCGGAAAAAGATGGAAATTATGCCAAAATAATATCCAAGATTAAAACTGACGACACGGTTGCTTCATTGGATGATGTGGTTTCTGATGACGCAAAAATTGTTTCGCAAAAAACCGATGCGGAAACTCAGATTAATCATTTAGTTGACATTGCTTCGATAAAAGGGGTTGTGCACGCGGTTAAGGTGGCGAAACATCTGCAAGACAATTATGTGCTGGATACTTTTCACGACAGGCTTTTGTCAGACGAGTTTCACGATGCTTTGGTGAAAAAAGGAATAATCAAGGAGATATAGGTTTTTAAAATAAAACAAAAATAAAAAATGATAGAATTTGACTTGAATATAATACTTATTCCATTGATGATGTTTTTCTCAGTCATTGCTTTTGCGACTGGAATTTTTTTGGTCTTGAGAAGCTTTTTTAATTTTCGCGCTCAAATAAACAGGTCGATAAATATGGATCTGGAAATAATAAGAGTTGCAAAAATTTTTAAGAACAATCAGGAGCAAGAAAGGGCTGAATCTTGGAAAGAAGAAATTGGGGCGATGGAACAACTTTTGGGGACGTTGTCTAATATAAAAGAAAGAAGATCGATTTTGGGAAAAATTATTTATGGCGAACCGCACGTAACGTTGGAAATTGCCAATCCTTCAACCAGTGAAGAAATTTTCTTCTATATGGCTGTTCCTAAAAAATTCAGAAGCAGCATAGAAAAGCAAGTTCATAGTTATTTTCCCAACGCTTCCATTGAAAAAGTTCCTGATTACACCATTTTTTCTCCCGGAAGTTTTACCGCTGCGGCAGAAATAAAATTGAAAAATACTCAAGCAATTCCGCTGTTGACGTATGAAGGAATGGATGTCGACCCTCTCAATGAAATTACAAATGCAATGAGTAAGTTGAATACAGCCGAAGAAGGCGCTGTTATTCAAATCGTTCTGCGTCCAACCGGAACATCTTGGAGAAATGAAGGAAGGTCTATAGCCCATAAAATGCAACAAGGCAAGCGTCTTAAGGACGCTAATCCTAGCTTAGCAATGGATTTAGGGAAAGAAACTCTGCAAATATTGAAAAATAAGCCTGTTGGAATGGAGAATATAGAAGATCATATCCAACTCACGCCTGAAGAACAGGAATTAGTGAAGGAAATTGAAAGAAAGGCCAGTAAGATAGGATTCAAGACCAATATACGAATATTGGCTTCGGCTTCAACGCAACAACGGGCTGACGAAATATTATCTCATCTTGAAAATGCTTTTTCTCAATTTGAGAACGCCGATGCCAATCATCTGGTTGTTAAAAAAAGAACAAAAAACAAACAAATATCATTTGATTATATATTTAGAAATTTTAGCGAGGAAGCTTCGTTTATTTTGGGAACAGAAGAAATTTCCAGCATATTTCATTTTCCTATTTCAACCACGGAAACTCCAAAAATAAAATGGCTGAAATCGGGAGCAGCTTCGCCTCCGTTAAATATTCCATCACAAGGATTGCTTATGGGCTTCAATGATTATCGTGGTGAAAAAACAGACATAAGACTTTCCGACGAAGATAGACGAAGACATCTTTATGTTATTGGACAAACGGGAACTGGAAAGTCTGCTTTCTTGAAATTTTTAGCCAAGCAAGATGTTAAAAATGGCAAGGGCATTTGTATCATCGATCCTCATGGCGATTTTGCCGAGGATGTTTTGGCGGCTGTTCCAAAAGAGAGAGCGGATGATGTCGTTTATTTTGATCCGTCCGACACTGAACGCCCCTTTGGTCTTAATATGTTGGAATATGATAGACCGGAGGAGAAAACTTTCGTGATTAATGAAATGATGAATATTTTTGATAAATTGTATGACCTGAGGCAAACCGGAGGACCAATGTTTGAACAATATGTCAGAAACGCTATGTTGCTTATTATGGAAGACCCGGAATCAGGCTCAACATTAATGGAAATTTCCAAAGTGCTTGCCGATGAAGATTTTAGAAAGATGAAATTGGAAAAATGCGCAAATCCGGTGGTCAGGGATTTTTGGATTAAGGAAGCAGAGAAAGCTGGCGGAGAAGCGGCCTTGGCTAATATGGTTCCATACATTACTTCAAAACTTACGACCTTTATTTCCAATGATATGATGAGGCCGATTATTGCTCAACAAAAAAGCACTATAAATTTTAGGAAAATAATGGACGAAGGAAAGATTTTTATTGTCAATCTTTCCAAGGGAAAATTGGGAGAAATAAACAGTCATCTCTTGGGATTGGTTATTGTGGGAAAACTTTTAATGGCAGCCCTTTCCAGGGTTGATATGGGAGAAGATAAAAGGAAGGATTTTTATCTTTATATAGATGAGTTTCAAAATGTTACGACTGATTCCATTTCCCAAATACTGTCAGAAGCTAGAAAATATCATCTGGATCTTGTTATTGCGCATCAGTTTATCGGTCAACTTAGCGAAGAAATTTCCAAGGCGGTTTTTGGAAATGTCGGATCGCTCTGTTCTTTCAGGGTTGGACCGGAAGACGCTGAATTTTTGGATAAACAATTCGAACCAATTTTTACCGCCAATGACTTGGTGAATGTGGATAACTATAATTGTTTTTCCAAAATATTGTTAAATGGCGAACTTTCCAAACCTTTCAATATGAAAACATATCCGCCAAGCAGCGGCGATCAGAAAGTGGCTAATTATTTGAAAGAGCTTTCTCGACTTAAATATGGAAGGGATGCTAAGATTGTAAATCGAGAGATAATAGAAAGAACCAAGTTGGCTGATAAAATAAAACGTGAATTCTAGTTGATGATTGGTTGATCTTGTTTAATTAAAAAACATCTCAATAGTTATTGAGATGTTTTTTTGAAGTATCATAGGCTTATTGCATTCCTATTATGCTGATGTTTTGAGGAGTGGCTATATATATTTTTCTATTCTTTTCGTTAACAGAAAATTCATTGGCGTTGCTGATGTTTTTGTTGTGATATTGTTTTATAATTTCTCCATTTTTATTGAATTGAATCACGCGTGAATTTTGTTTGTCTAACGCATATATATGTTCAAGCGAAATGTCGGTATAAATATAGTCGAAATTTATGGGAGTGTTGGATTTTTCCAGAGACAGGTCCGCAATTTTTCCGCGAAACAATTTTTTCAGATCATTTTTTTTGGACAAATATAAATTTTCATCAATGCTTATGTCTGAAATATTTGATAAATCAACGGTATCTTTGATCCAGGTTGATCCGGCTCCAAATCCTCCTTCAGCGCGGGGATATCTGTATATTTGATTGTTTTTATTATCTAGAAGATATAGATAGGTGAGATAGGTGGCCATCGGACTGATTTCATAATTATCCGGCAATTGTATGGAATTGTCTTTAAATTCCAACGAGATTGGACTGAATGAGACAATCTTTTTTTGGTCGGTTGCAATCAGAAAAATATTCAAGTCTTTCATGTGGGTTACTTTTTTTGCAATTCCCAATTCTTTTGTCCATAAAAAATCCTTAGGCTGATCCTGGTCGTTTATTATGGTTACTTTATCGGAAGATATGGCAATGATGGAATTTTCTAGGGACAGAACCTCGATCGCATTGGCGACATTGAGTGTTTTTTCCGGTTGATCTATAAAGATGATATTTTTTTCCCGGGAAAGTCTTTCGGTTTCTGATATTTGCGGTTGAACAGTTCGAACAGGAGCGCCATCATTTTTTTTGTTCCCATTGATTAGTTTTAGGATAGCTAATGGTCCTAGTAAAATGATTAAGATTAATATTAGTGCGTATGTTTTTTGCTTGTAACTAAAAGAATGGAAGAGATTTTTTATGACGGATATGTCGGGAAAAATGAAGAAAGTTTTTTTGGCAGCTTCACTTGATGCGGGAATTTCTTTTTGCTTATTTGAATATTTCTCAGCTAATAAGAAAAATATTTTTTTGGCTTGTTGAATGGATAATCTAAGTATTTTCTCGATAAAAACAGTCATTTTTTGTGAAAATTCTTTGGTTGTGTTGAAAAATGGCGCCAGTTTTTCTTGCAGACTTTTTTGACTAATGATCTCTTTTTTTTCTGTTGGCGAGGGTTTTTCTGAGAATTTTTCTTCGGAAATTATTTTGACCGGTTCTGGCGTCGGTTCTGGTTTTGTTTCGGATTCTAATTTTTCATTTGAAGCAGCCTTGCTTTCAGGTTTAATCAGTTTTATTTCCCTGATTTTTTTAATAGTTTTTCTCCAAACAATGAACCCTTGCTTTTTGAAAAATACTTTGAAATTATGGAAAAAAATTGCAAAAATTTCAGTGACTATTGAAATGTTTTCTTTAAAATTAGTGTTATCTTCATTTTGTTCGCCAGTTTCTTGTATGTATATATGACCTGTTTTTTTGTCTACGTATTCATTTTTTTCTTCAGGATTTTCAGTAGGCAGAGACATTTCATTTTCATTAGCTTCTTTGGTGGTAATTTTTTTAGCTGTTTTTTTTCTGGAAAAAGTTTTTTCACTGAAGAAATTTACGCCAGTTGATTTTTTTTGAAAACCGGAAGAGATTATTTTTTCCTCCAACTTTTCTTCGATGACATCTATAATTATAGTTCCCGATAGATCAAGTTCGTTAGTTAGGGCTGTTTTCAGGAGTTGAACAAATTTTTCCGGAGGAAGTCGAAGAATATTTTTTTCCAAATCATTAATAGAAAAAATGTTAAAGATATTTTCTGAAGTTATTATGAACTTGTCGTCTTTTTCCAGTCTTCCACTGGAAACATTTATGAATGTTTTTACGGGATGCAGTTCAGTTTCTTCTTGCAAAAAGTCATCATTAATGCTGGAAAGAGAATCTTTTCTGAAAATAAGAATCTTGGCTTTTCCGGTAGAAGAAAAATAAATACTATTTTTTTCTATCACGCAGATAGCCGCATCCAGTTTTCCAAGCCAGTTTACATTGCCGTGTTTTGTTATTTCAGAAAGAGCCAAATTTATTTTATGCAGGGCAGAATCAAAACTTTCGGAAATCGATTTTTTTGGATTGGCGTAATATTCCTTTTTTAATACTGAATTAAGAAAGTTTACGATATAAGCGGAATCATCGCTATATTCTTTAACTTCAAAGAAACCAACTAAAATTCCCAGCGGCTGTTGGATTATATTTTCAGGGTTATGCTGGAAAATTTCTAGATAGGGTTTCAGTTTTGAATTGTTGGCGACAAAAATTTGAGAAATTTCTTTCTTTAGCTCCATAGAGTTTTTGATTTTTTCATTGTTTTTTGAAGACATATCTTTTGCCATTATAACATTTTTTTGTCAATAGAAAAAATGTTGAAATTCTGCCCTTTTTTATAATTATATATGATTAATTTTTTAAAGCCAAATGGGTGATTATTGAAAACCCGGGAAGTTTACTTTTTCAATAATTGGAGGTATACTGCCTTTAGAACCTTTTGGGGGTAATTCGTTAATATATTCATCTTTATTGAAAAAATATGTCTGAAATTCTAGAAACATTATTCGGTTCCAAGGCGAAAACCAGAATATTGAGGTTTTTTTTGTTGAATCCTGACAATGATCATTCCATTGCCGATATAACTCAAAAAAATATGTTATCCGTTTCTCAGGTGAGAAAAGAATTGAATGCTTTGAAAAAAATAAAGTTTGTTACGGAAAAAGCAAAAAAGAGAGAAAAATATTTTGTATTGAACAAGAGTTTTCATTTTTATCCAGAACTTAGAGGATTAATAGCGAAATCAAATATTTATCCCCAGTGCAAAAGTTTAGGAAGAATCAAGGGGATTGGCGATGCGAAGCTGGTTCTTATTAGTGGTATCTTTCTTAATCATTCGAAGAGCAAGGTAGATATGATTTTGGTTGTTAATAATGTCAATCGGAGCAAATTGAGGAGCGTTATGAATAATCTTGAAGCGGAAATTGGCAAGGAAATCAGTTTTGTTCTTATGAACAGTGAAGAATTTAAATATCGTTTGGATATGTTAGACAGGTTTCTGATTGATTTCCTGGACGGTCCGTATAATGAAATTGTGAACAAGATTCCCGGACTAAAAAGATTTGTGGCAGGATTGAAAAAGTATTAGTAAAAATAAAAACTCATTATTAGATTAATTTTTGCGTTATGGCTATATATTTTGCGATTATAGTTCTTGTTGTTTTATTGGTCGTTTTGCTGGCGTTGGTTTTTGATTTGAAAAGAAATTTTCAAAAAAATTTGGAAAATAGAGAGGAGCAGGAGAAAACAACCACAATTCTGGAAAGATTGCGTTCGCTTAGTGAGCAGAATGGAGAGTTGCGTAAAGAGCTTGAAATGAAACTTAGCGAAGCTCGTCGTTCAACGAGTGAACATATGAAAGACACAATCAATACGGTCAGGGGAATTTCCGGTCAATCCGCGGATCTTATTTCGAAAGTGACGGAAAAACTGACCAAGTTAGATGAAACCAACAGGCAAGTTGTTAACTTTTCCGCTCAGTTGAAAAATCTTCAGGATATTCTCAAAAATCCAAAACAAAGAGGAGTTTTGGGCGAATATTTTTTGGAAGAAACACTGAAAAATGTTTTGCCTCCCGGTTCGTATCAAATGCAATATAAGATGGGAAAAAGTGAAAGGACTGAACAAGAATTGATTGTGGATGCGGTCGTTTTTGTCAAAGATAAAATAGTTCCCATAGATTCGAAATTTTCTCTTGAAAATTACGAAAGAATTTTGGATGCTGCGGATAGCGCAGAACGGGAAAAATTTGAAAAATTGTTTAAGCAGGATTTGAAAAATCGTATTGATGAAACTTCAAAATATATTCGTCCCGAAATGGGAACTATGGATTTTGCTTTTATGTTTATTCCCTCGGAGGCGATTTATTATGATTTATTGGTAAATAAGGTAGGCACCGGGCAGGTGAATACACGGGATTTAATCGAATACGCTTTTCAGGATAGAAAAGTTATAATTGTTTCTCCAACTTCATTTTTGGCTTATTTGCAAACAGTGCTTCAAGGACTCAGGGCATTTCAAATAGAAGAAAGCGCCAAGGAAATCAGAACCAATGTGGGAAAACTGCAACAACATATTATGAGATACGATGAATACTTCAAAAAAATAGGAAGTAGTTTAGGCACTACTGTGAATCACTATAATACTGCTCATAAAGAATTTGAAAAAATTGATAAAGATGTTGCTAAGATAGGTAATTCTGAAAGAAAGATAGAACCATTCGCGCTAGATAAACCGTCGGAATTATTATAATCTTTTAAAATATCGCAATTTAATCACAAAAAGAATACTGATGCGAATATATATACATTCTGGATTTATAAAAAATATTTTTTCTCATGAATTTTTTCGCAGTACGATTGTTCATTGGACATTGATAGTTTTGTTGCTTTTAAATTTTACTTGTTGGGGGTTGTTGCTGTTTTTTATCAGGCCGGTTGATTTTCCTTTGATATTGCATTATAATGTATACTTCGGGGTGGATATTATTGGCGATTGGAGACAAATCTATCTTTTACCCGCTATTGTAACCCTGATTTTCATTATAAATACGATTTTGGGCTATTTTTTTTATAAACAGAAAGAGAGGGCAGTCACGTATTTGTTGTTTCTAGCTTCGTTTATAGCGCACATTAGCGCGTTGATTGCAATTGGCAGTTTAATAAGAATAAATTACTAAAATGTTTAATTTTCCAGATCCAAGAACTACAGATCCAAAAGAAAGAAAAATTCAGAGAATGTTTGAAATAATTCCCGGAACATTGACGTGGCTCACTTTGATCGGGATGTTTTTGTTGTCATTTTTTCTACCGATTTGGGTGGCAGTTTTTATAATCGCTTTTGATGTGTATTGGATTTATAGAACAATATTCATAACTGTTTATTCTGTAACGGCCTATAAGAGATTCCAAGAAGGAAAAACTATCGATTGGTGGGAGAGGTGTCAAAACATATCAAATCCAACTGTCTATATTTCAATGCTTTCGGAAAAAATAAAAAAGATAGAAGAGCAGCTTGGCGAAGGTGTCGGATTTTTTGAAAAAAAGAAGATAAGAAAAGAGATAAAGAAGAATAAGAGATTTTTGGAAAAGGTTTCTGAAATAGAAAAAAATAAGGAAGACATTTTGGATTGGAGAAAGGTGTTGCATGTCGTGATGCTTCCAACAGCTGGAGAACCGGCGGACATAATTGAACCGGCTATCCAAGCTATTGCGGATAGTAATTTTCCAAACAAGCAAATAATAATACTCTTGGCGACGGAAGAAAGAGAGGATAGGGAGCAAAGATTGAAAAAAGTAGATTATCTAAAAAATAAATTCAATGGAATTTTTCGAGATTTTCTGGTAACGACTCATGAGGTGGCGGAGGGGGAATTAAAATGCAAAGCTTCTAATGCGACGTATGCAGCCAAGAAATTGATGCAATATTTGGATGAAAGAAAGGTTGATTATAAAAACGTTGTTTTTTCCAATTTTGATTGCGACAGTGTTTGCCATCCTCAATATTTTGCCGCGCTTACCTATGAATATATAACCGACCCAAAAAGATTGCAAAGATCCTATCAACCGCTTCCGATGTATCATAATAATCTTTGGGATACTAACGCTTTTGTGCGAGTGATTGTAACCAGTTCTTCGTTTTGGCATATGTATCAGAGCACCAGAGTGGAGATGGTAACATTCTCTTCCCATAGCGAGCCTTTTGAAACTTTGGTGAAAGTTGGATTTTGGCCGGTGAATGTTATTAGTGAAGATTCTGTTATTTATTGGAAATGTTTTTCCTATTATCATGGTGATTATAAAGTGAAGCCGATTTATTTGCCTATATCATTGGACGCTGTTTTAGCACAGACATATTGGAAAACAATAAAGAATCAATATAAACAGAAAAGACGTTGGGCGTATGGAATTGAAAATTTTCCAATGATTATGCGAGCTTTGTGGCCGGACAAACAAATCAGGCTTTCAAAAAAAATCAGGATTGCTTCTGAGATGATAGAAGGTCATCATTCATGGGCAACTTCCTCATTTATTTTAGCAATTTTGGGTTGGCTCCCTTTGATTTTTGGAGGGGAGGCTTTTAACGAAAGTGTTATCGCTCACAATCTTCCTTTTGTAACAAGATATTTGATGATGTTGGCTATGTTTGGCTTGATTGTTTCTATGTTTTTGAGTTTTTTTCTTTTGCCTCAGCGTCCGGAAAAATATTCCAGAAAAAGATATATCTATATGTTTTTGCAATGGTTTTTGGTGCCGATTATTGCGCCTACGCTTGGAGCTCTTCCCGCCATTGATTCTCAAACAAGAATTTTGTTTAAACGATATTTCGGAGAATTCTGGGTGACGGAAAAAATCAGAAAATAAAACGATTTAAATAAATTTTTTGAAAGCATTGCGATGAAAGATTTTTTGTATCTATTTCCTTTTTTTGTTTCTTTTTCTGTTTCCAGTATTCTTTTGTTTTTGCTTGTTTTCCTAAAAAAGAATATTTCCGAAAAAAGAATTTCCGAAAGGCATATACATAAAAACGGAATTTCAAGAATGGGCGGAGCGGCTATTATCCTGGCATTTGTTGCAACCCTAATTCTGGATAAAAATCTTTTTATTTCCAATCAATTATGGATAGTTATTATCGCTTCTTTGGCGATACTTGTTTTTGGAATTTGGGATGACCTGCAAGAATTAAATTGGAAAAAACAAATATTTTTTCAATTGATGATTGTTATTTTCATTTTCATAATGGGAATAAGAGTGGAATATATAACAAATCCTTTTGGCGGAGTTTTTGATTTGGGAATAAAAGAAAATTTTCTGCCCAGTCTTTTGTTTATGATTGTTTGGATTATTGTTTTTATGAATTCAATGAATTGGGTTGATGGGATAGACGGTCTTAGCGGGGGAATAACTCTTATCGGAGCGGCAACAATTTTTCTGCTCAGCATCAAACCGGAAGTCAATCAACCGCCGATGGGCATAATAACGGTTGCCTTATTTGGATCAATACTGGCTTTTTTGATATTTAATTTTCATCCAGCAAAAATTCTGGCCGGCACAAGCGGATCAATGTTTATGGGATTTATTTTAGCTGTTCTGGCAATTTTCGCCGGTTTGAAAATCGCCACAACTCTTTTGGTGGCGGCAATTCCTGTTGTGGACGCTTTCTGGGTTATTTATGAAAGAATAAAAAATAAAAGATCAATTTTTTCTCCGGATAAAAGACATTTGCATCATAAGTTGTTGGATCTTGGATGGTCGCAAAATAAAATTTGTCTTTTTTTCTATATCATCACAATAGTGATTGCTTTGGTTTCTTTGAATACAAAAACAGCAGGGAAGTCCGTCGCCATATTTTCAGTTATTTTTATTGTCAGCGCTATTATTTCAATAATCAGAAAAAAAGTGTATGTTGTTGAAGAAAAATAAATACTTTATAGTGGCGGTTGTTTTTTTTGTGATAATAATTTTTTGTGGCGTTCTTTTTTTTGTGAAAAAAAATGATTATTCAGAATATGGAAATAGGAAAGGGTGGATTTTGTTTGGGAATTCTCTTTTTCGAATAGAAATTGCCGATAGCAACAAAAAAAGACAACTTGGACTTGGAAAAAGAAAAGATATGTGCGAGAAATGCGGAATGCTTTTTATTTTTGACGACAAGCAAAAGAGATCCTTTTGGATGAAAGATATGGAATTTCCGTTGGATATTATTTGGATAGATGGCGAGAAAGTAGTTGCTATGGAGGAAAATATTCCTTTTGATTTTTCTGAAACAATTAAGCCGTCTGTTGCGGCGGATAAGGTTTTGGAACTAAATGCCGGAACAGTCAAGGAGTTCGGCGTAAAGATAGACGATAAGATATTTTTTTCAATAAAATAACATAAAACCTCGCAGTTGG
>DOKE01000003.1:4106-4732 GCA_003510895.1 Candidatus Moraniibacteriota bacterium | reverse complement strand
GAGGTTTTATGTTATTTTGTAAAAAATAGTTTTTTTCTAAAGAACGAATTCGTTTTTTCTTTTTCTATAACTATCTGTTTTTTCTAAATCAAATTTACTCTTGCGGAATATTTTTGCAGATTTTTCAATTGTCTGTCATTTAAGTTCTTGGATTGTTCTACGGCTTTCTGTATTATATCCTTGGAAAACTCTAATGATGTTCCTACTCCTATTTTCGATGAAGAACCGATGTTTTTTCTTAGGTAATCTTCAATATAAATCTTGTGTTCTTTTGTTAGTTCCGAGTTAGGATTTTTTTCAAGATAATTTGCCAATGCTCTTCGCGCCAAATGAGTTGCGCCATCTCCTCTTTCCGCTGTTTCAACAAAAGATGTTTCAGTTTCTTTGCTGACCGCTTCGGAAACTACTTTGTCAGTCGTTTCTTCTTTGATAGTTTGATCACTCGTTTCATTTTCGGTTGTGTCTTCGGAAACTTCTTGTTCAGTTTCTGCTCCTTGCTCTTGAGTTTCATCGCTGGCTATCTCTGGAGATTCCGCTCTTTTGGAATAAGAATATATTCCTTGAGCGATAACTACAACAATTACAACGCTTACAATTATGCGGAGATTATCTTGAAACCATCTTTT
>DOKE01000003.1:3725-3991 GCA_003510895.1 Candidatus Moraniibacteriota bacterium | reverse complement strand
GGTGTTGTTTCTTCCATAATTTCACCTTCCTTTCTAGTTAAAATATTAATGTAAAGGTACGCTTTCGTTGAAGCTTGTCTGCCCAACAGGGCACTTCGACCTCTTTCTTATTAATTGTATAAGAGGCGGTTTTCATCGTCAACTAGACAGAAATAACATTTTTTGGCGTAATAATTAGCAACGGGGAACAGGTAGTGGGTAGCGGAGTGATTAGAGGAATGCAAAAATATTTTTTTGTTGAATAAATTTTTTTATTTTTTTATTTT
>DOKE01000003.1:3397-3597 GCA_003510895.1 Candidatus Moraniibacteriota bacterium | reverse complement strand
ATAACTTTTTTGCATTGCATTTTTTCAAAAACAATTTATAATTATAAGTATGAAAGTATTTGAAAAGTTTTTTTGTTTCGTGTGTAATAAAAAATACAAAGATAAAAATTTTTAAAAATAAAAATTAAAAAATTCTGCAGAGATTTTTTCACAAGGTAGTTGGCTTCGCTCTTTTTCTGAAGATTATTTTCAAACAAAAA
>DOKE01000003.1:3084-3232 GCA_003510895.1 Candidatus Moraniibacteriota bacterium | reverse complement strand
AAAGAAAAAAGCAGCAAAAAAGAAAACAGCTAAAAAAGCTGTGAAGAAAACAGCTAAAAGAAAAGTAGCTAAAAAGAAAACAGCTAAAAGAAAGAAATAATAAAAATCTTATCAAGATTTTGATTTGACTTAAATGTGCACAAGCGAA
>DOKE01000003.1:1397-2995 GCA_003510895.1 Candidatus Moraniibacteriota bacterium | reverse complement strand
AGCGGATTTTTGCGTTGTTGCTCGGTACGTATGTAATTAGATTAAACACATTCTATTTTGCAAACGCGCCATTTCCCGGAGAGATCTTTGTGAAACTCTATTTTTTTATATGAAGAGAATATTTTTTTCATTTCGGATACTTGCGTGTGTCCAATTTCACAAAAAATTAAAACATTCTTGGGCTTTAGCATTTTTATTTTATCCGCCAGTTGTCGATATATTCCCAGTCCATCCTGATCTCCTCCATACAATGCTGTCTCTGGTTCGAATTTCAATCCTGCGCTGTCGCTGCTTTTTAATAAATTTTTCCAATCCTTATTAAGATAGGGAAGATTTGCAACTAATATAGAGTTATTGATATTTTTAATTTTATCAAGCAAGTTTCCTTGGATGAATTTTATTTTTTTGAAAACCTGATTGGCTTTGGCGTTTTGTTTGGCAACGCTTAATGCTTTTCCGGAAATATCAACAGCGATAAAATTATTTTTGTCTTTTATATTTTTAGCTAAAGATATTATAATGTTGCCGCTGCCAGCGCCGACATCAATGATGTTTTTGTTTTTCGGTTTCAATTTTAAAACTTCTTCTACAATAAGTTCGGTTTCGGGGCGGGGAACGAGGGTATCGGCCGTAACTTTGAAATTTAGACCATAGAATTCTTTGTAGCCCAAAATATAGGCCAAAGGTTCGTGTTTGACCCTTCTGTGGGCAAATGAATCAATTTTGGCTATTTGCGCTCCTGTGGGCTTGTGCTCAGGATGCGTTAAAACAAATTCCCTCGTTTTTGCAAGGGAATTAGCGATAATAAGTTCAAGGTCAAGACGGTCTAGCTTAGGCTGATATTCTTTTAAAATTGTTTCGATTGTTTTTTTCATTTATTTTTCTGAAGACATTTGTTTCCTTTTTTGTTCTTCTAAAAGCGCTGTTACGATGGGTTCAATTTCTCCTCCCAAAATTCCTTCAATATTGCTCCAAGATTGTTTGATGCGGTGATCAGTGATGCGATCCTGGGGAAAATTGTAGGTTCTGATTTTCTCGCTGCGGTCTCCGGTTCCGATTTGTGTTTTTCTGGCATCGCCTAATTCTTTGGCTCTTTTTTCTTCTTCCATCTGAACAAGTCGGGAACGTAAAACTTTCATCGCTTTGTCTTTGTTTTTATGCTGAGATTTTTCATCTTGGCAAGAAACAATTAAGTTGGTGGGAATGTGCGTGATGCGAACAGCCGACTTGGTGGTGTTGACCGATTGTCCTCCGGGACCGGAAGAGCAGAAAGTGTCAATACGCAAATCCTTGTCGTCAATCCTAAGTTCCACTTCTTCGGCTTGAGGCAGCACTGCCACGGTGGCGGTGGATGTGTGAATGCGTCCCATTTTTTCCGTTTCCGGAATTCTTTGCACGCGGTGAACGCCGGATTCGTATTTCAGATTTCTATAGACAGGTGTGTCATTGAGAGAGTTTATTTCAAAAATAACTTCTTTGAATCCTCCCAGTTCAGTTTGATGAGAATCAAGGATGGAAATTTTCCAGCCGTTTTTTTCCGCGTATTTGGAATACATCCGAAAAAGACTCATCGCAAAAAGGGAAGACTCGTCTCCGCC
>DOKE01000003.1:0-1321 GCA_003510895.1 Candidatus Moraniibacteriota bacterium | reverse complement strand
CCGCCGGCGCCGGCGCGAATTTCCATAATCACATCTTTGGAATCATTAGGATCTTTTGGCAAAAGCACTATTTCCAATTCTTGTTCCAAAATTTCTTTTCTCTTGGAAAGTTCCATATTTTCATCCATTGCCATTTGCTTCATTTCATCATCGCTTTCCATATTCATAATCTCCGCATTGCCTTTCATATCCTTTTCAATCTTTTCCAATTCATTGATGATTTTGATTGTTTCAACCAGCTCATTTTGTCTTTTTCCCAGTCGCGCCATCTTCTGGGAATCGGAAAAAATCTCAGGAGAACTGAGTTGGTCGGAAATTTCTTGATATTCTTTTTTGATATTTTCTATTTTGGATTTCATATAATTTTTATTCCAGCGGACTTTTAATTTTTTTGAGACTTGGATTCGTCACTTTGGTATAAATTTGAGTCGTTCTTATGTTAGCATGACCCAGCAATTCTTGCACGTATCGCACATCGGTTCCATTTTCCAAGAGATGAGTGGCAAAAGAATGTCGCAAAGAATGAAAAGTCGCGTCTTTAGCTATGCCGGTGTTTTGCAGGGCAGTTTCAAAAATCTTTTGCGCGGTTCTTTCGGTTAATTTTCCTCCGCGATTGCTTGCAAAAACCAAATCATTTTTATCGCGAAGTGAAATTATTTCAGCCAAATCAGGAATTAATTTTTCCGGAAATATGGTTATTCTATCCTTTTTGCCTTTGGCTTCTTTGATATGAATCGTCAGCTCTTCCAAATTGATATCTTTAATTCTCAAATTGATTGCTTCACTGACACGGAAACCGGCGCCGTAGGAGAGAGAAATCAGCAGTCGGTGTTTTCTATTTCCGATAGCATTTATTATTTTTTCAATTTCAATTCGTGACAAAACTACCGGCAACTTGTTGGATGTTTTAGCAAATTTGATGTCTATTGGAGCAGCGATCTTGAAAATTTCCCGATAAAAATATTTAATAGCATTAAGATGAAGATTGATTGTTTGCGACGATTGACCATTGTCTTGTTTTTCTAATAAATATTTTTTGATAATGAATATGTCCGGATCTTTTTTGATGATTTTGATGTATCTAAAATAGTCCAAAAGACAGCCCAGATAACTTTTAATGGTTTTACGGCTATAATTTCGCAACTTCAATTCCTGTTCAATTTTCTCCAATAACTCTTTGAGATTCATCTAATTTGTGCTATATTTTATCTATAAATTAGCGACAGCCATATCATACCAAAACTTCGCATAATATGCAAGCAAAGGTATGTTATACAGCAATAAGTTCGCATAATAAGGAGTTGTGACGAAATTTCACTCC
>DOKE01000042.1:45989-47420 GCA_003510895.1 Candidatus Moraniibacteriota bacterium | reverse complement strand
GTGTGGAAATTTTCACACGAGGCTTTTTAATTTGTGCTAAAATAAAATCGGTAGTAGGAAAGAATGCGGGCGATTACGGTTTCTCGCTTCTGAATCCGGTATCCATGCATCGAGATTATTTGCGACCAAGGTTTCAAATAGAGTGACGCATGCAGAAACTTCAAAAAATGAAGATACTTGGTGCGAAATGCTATGGCATTTGAGATGCCGAATAAGATTCAACTCTGAGAGTATTCGAGGAGTGGTGGCTTGGGTGGCATTTCGCGCAATTCCGATGGTGATCCGAACTTGCTTAATGCGAATCGCAACGATGACGGTCAGTGGCTGAACACGACGTATGACAGGCCTGACAATGAGTGGAATCGTGACAATGGGTTCGCCTTCGTCGTCGCCTCGAAACTCTCTTTATTTTCTCTCTCCCTTATTGTCGGGAGAGTTTTTCTTTACAAGACTTCCATTCCAGCCGCCAAGATCTTTGCCGATCGAGTTCAGTTTTTCAGAAAGCGTTATGTATTTTTTGTTATCAATGGATTTTGTTTCCCAAAGAATATTGAGAAATATTTTCAAAACGTCAGATTTTCTGATTGCCAACCTGACATAGGGAATTTTTTCCTCTGGTTTTAAAAAAGCGGCGATAGCAACTGATTCAATTATTTCCGTAAAATATTTATCTATCTTTTGTCCTAGTGTATATCGGTGAGTTGTGGGTAAAGTACGATAGCATTCATACCATAGTAAATAAAGACTTTTTATTTTTTCAAATACTGCGGGAAGTCTGGGGGGGGGGATTTAATAGATTAGTATTTTTATTATGAAAACTCAATTGACTCATACATTTGAAGATATTATTTGCTTAGAAAACCTTTTGGATGCCTGGAAGGAATTTATTAAAGGTAAAAGAAATAAAAAAGATGTCCAGGAATTTTCTCTGCATTTGATGGATAACTTGATCGCACTCCGCAACGACCTTTCCAATCATACCTACAAACACGGCGGTTATCAAGCGTTTAAAATCAATGATCCGAAACCAAGAGACATCCACAAAGCGACCGTGCGAGACCGGCTTTTGCACCACGCGATTTATCGGATTTTATATCCGTTTTTTAATAGAACTTTCATCAGTGATTCATATTCTTGCCGAATTGACAAAGGCACGCACAAGGCTATCAATAAATTCCGCGAGTACACCTATATCGTCAGCAAAAATAACACGAAAACTTGCTGGGTTTTAAAATGCGACATTCGCAAGTTTTTTGCCAATATCAATCATTCAATTTTACTTAAAATATTGTCTGAATATATTCCGGATAAAGATATAATGTCGCTTTTGGAAAATATAGTAGAAAGTTTTTCAGTTAAATCCAATGTTGGTTTGCCACTGGGCAACCTGACTTCTCAACTGCTGGTTAATATTTATATGAATAAATTCGA
>DOKE01000042.1:45708-45881 GCA_003510895.1 Candidatus Moraniibacteriota bacterium | reverse complement strand
TATTATATCCGTTATGCCGATGACTTCGTGTTTTTGTCAGAAGATAAAAAACAATTGGAACAATATATTTCAATCGCACATAAACTTTTGTCGGAGGAATTGAAACTGGAATTGCACCCAGATAAGGTTTTTATAAAAACACTTTCTTCTGGTGTGGATTTTCTTGGTTGGAT
>DOKE01000042.1:45336-45570 GCA_003510895.1 Candidatus Moraniibacteriota bacterium | reverse complement strand
AGAAAAAATGAAACCATCCAATCTTATCTGGGATTATTAAGTCATGGTAATGCCCGTGGTCTCATAAAGGAAATTTTTCCGTCCTGCGGGAAGGAGCGATGAAGATGCAATAATCATTTCTTGGATATTTGCCGTGCTGCAGTGTGGATGCAAAATATCTTTACGTCTGCCGTGCAGCGTGAAGAATTGTAATCAATTCTTTTTACGCTGTGGATAACTCAAAAAAACAGCTTG
>DOKE01000042.1:45123-45251 GCA_003510895.1 Candidatus Moraniibacteriota bacterium | reverse complement strand
TGATTGAGCTGTTTTTTTGTTGCCTGGGAAGTGTTGACGCTTGGGGTGTGGTGGGGTAAAATAACATCATAGTGTAATAAAGTGGTGAGAAGTGGGTAATACCAAATATGTTTATCGGAGAATACCAA
>DOKE01000042.1:35371-45062 GCA_003510895.1 Candidatus Moraniibacteriota bacterium | reverse complement strand
TTATCGGAGAATACCAACATAATATCGATGCGAAAAAGCGCGTGGCGCTTCCTTCGAAGTTTCGAAAAGAGTTGGGAAAAAAAGTTGTTGTTACTCGTGGTTTGGATAAATGTTTGTTTGTCTATCCTTTGAAAACTTGGGAAGAATTGGCAGAAAAATTAGGCACGCTTCCGATGGGGGAATCGGGAACAAGAAGTTTTGTGCGTTTGATGCTGGCAGGCGCGATTGATGTTGATTTGGACGGACAAGGAAGAGTTTTGTTGCCGGAATATTTAAAAGAATATGCAGGATTGAATCGCAATGTGATTGTGGCAGGATTGTTTAATCGTTTGGAAATTTGGGATGAAGAAAAATGGCAAGCATATAGAAACGGAGCTGAAGCTAACACTGATGAGATTGCGGAACAATTGGGAAAGTTGGGAATATATTAATTATGACTATTCATAAATCTGTTTTACTGAATGAAACTGTTGAAGCGCTGAATTTGAAAAATGGAAGTGTTGTTGTTGATGCGACATTGGGTGGTGGAGGACATAGCCGTGAAATTTTGAAAAGAATATTGCCGGACGGGAAGTTGATTGCGTTTGATCAAGATGAAAAAGCGATAGAAAATTTTCAAAAAAAAATCGACGCCGATGAGCAATTGAAAAAGCAAGCGGAGAAAATAATTTTGATAAATGAGAATTTTGAAAATATAAAAGAAAGCCTGGAGAGAATCGGAATTTCCAGTGTGAATGGGATTACGGCTGATTTGGGAATATCATCCGATCAGTTGGATGATTCGACACTCGGAATAAGTTTTCGAATTGATGCGCCGTTGGATATGCGAATGGACAGAAAAAGAGAATTGACTGCCGAGAGAGTGGTGAATGAATATTCCGAAGAGAATCTGAAGAAAATTTTGTTGGAGTTTGGCGATGAAAAATACGCAAACAGAATTGCCGGAAAGATTTGCAAAGAAAGAGAGATAAAAAAAATAACAAGAACATTGGAAGTGGTTTCAATAATTGAAAAAGCGGTTCCTGCTGCTTATAGGTATGGAAAAATAAATTGCGCGACCAAAACATTTCAGGCGCTTCGCATTGAAGTGAACAATGAACTGGGTGTTTTGAGAAAAATAATTTCCGACGGTGTCGATTTGTTGGCATCCGGAGGAAGGTTGGCAATCATAACTTTTCATAGCGGAGAAGACAGGATTGTGAAAAATGTTTTTCGCGAATATGCAAGGGGATGCATATGCCCGCCGGAGTTTCCAATTTGCCAATGCGGCAAGAAGGAAATTGCAAAAATTATCACAAGAAAACCAATAGAGCCGGGAGGAGAAGAAGTTGAAAATAATCCGAGAGCCAGGAGCGGAAAATTAAGAGTTTTGGAAAAAATTTAATAAAAAAGTTTAGCGCAGGTCAGGGGGCGCAAAACAATGAAGAATCGTAGCGTGGTTATCCGAAGCAAAGCTTGTTTTGGGCAACCGCAAACAAAAATAAAAATACAAGAAAAAATGAGCGCGTCCGGATTTGTTAATCCGGTTGTGAGTGTTGTTGTTCTTGGAATTTTTGCCGGACTTTTGTATGTCTATTCCATTAATCAAAGCGCTGTCAAAGGATTTCAGATGAAGAAAGTGGAAAAGGAAATCACGCAATTGAAAAATGAAAATGAACTATTGAAAATAAAAGAGGCTGAATTGAAATCTCTATATAAAATTGAACAATCCAGCAAAGATTTAAATATGTTGGAAGTGGCGGAAATAAAATATTTAGATGAAACAAATTCTCTTGCCTTAAATTCTTCTGTCAAAAATATCAAATAAGTTGGAAAAATAAAAAAAGGGGGATGAATGTATGCATAAAACAAGAATTGTCGGAAAAAAGAGGACGCCGGACGGAATGTTTGCAAAACAATGGAGAGTAAATTTGTTGGCATTTTTTGTTTTTTTGATGACACTTGTCATACTCGGACGTCTTTTTACTTTGCAGATAATTGACAGAGATACCTATCGAGCCTTGGCGGATAATCAACACAAGGTTACAGACAAAATTGAAGCGCAAAGAGGCGAAGTTTTTTTGCAAGATGATGACGGACTCTATCCTTTGGCGGTTAATAAACAATTTCAGATGGCGTATGCCGTTCCGAAAGAATTGGAAGACAGGGAAGGCGCGGCTTTGAAATTGGCTGACGCTCTGGGACTGGATAAAGAAATTTTGAAGCAAAAATTTTCCAATCCGGATGATCCTTTTGAAATAATAAAGAAAAAAATTTCCGATGAAGAATTGTCAAAACTGAAAGACTTGAATATGAAAGGAATTCATTTCTTGCCGGAAATTTATCGATATTATCCGGCAGATGAATTGGCTTCGCAAATAGTTGGTTTTGTCGGTTCCAATGGAGAACAAACAAAGGGAATATATGGTATAGAATCTTTTTGGGAAAAAGAATTGAAAGGAGAGGAAGGATCAATTAGTCAGGAAAGGGATTCTCGCGGCAGATGGATTTCTGTTTCCAACCGGGATCTTGTTCCGGCGAAAAATGGAGTCAATCTTGTTTTGACCATAAATCACAGCGTTCAATATGAAGTGGAAAAAATTCTCAAGGGAACATTGGAAAAATATAAGGCGGATAGCGGAAGCATAATAGTGATGCAGCCGAAGACGGGAAAAATTTTGGCGTTGGCTAATTCTCCCAGTTTTAATTCCAACAACTACTCCACAGTGGAAGACGCTTCTTTCTTTAGCAATTCATCGTTGAGCAGTTCCTATGAACCGGGATCGGTTTTCAAAGCGATGACCGTGGCTGTCGGAATTGATAGTGGAAAAATAAATCCCAACACCACGTATGTGGACACCGGTTCTGTTCGAGAAGCCGGATATGAAATGAAAAACTCTGACTTGAAAGCCTATGGAAATCAAACAATGACTAATGTTCTTGAAAAATCATTAAACACGGGAGTTATTTTTATTGAAAAGTTGGTCGGGAATAATGAATTTAAAGAGCGAATTAAAAAATTCGGCTTTGGGGAAAAAACCGAAGTGGATCTTCCGGCAGAAGCGTCAGGAAATATTTTGAATATAGAAAAAACCAATCGCAATATAAATTTTTTCACCGCATCTTTTGGACAAGGAATTTCCGTTACTCCGATGCAGATGATAAACGCCTACACTGCTCTCGCTAGCGGTGGAATGTTGATGAAGCCGCAAATTGTCGACACCATAATTCATTCTGATGGATATCAAGAAAAAATTAATCCAGTTGAGAAAGGCAGAGCTGTTTCAGAAGAAACGGCGAAGCAGATGGGGGAGATGTTGAGATCGGTGGTTATTAATGGTCACGGAAAAAGAGCGGATGTCCCGGGATATAAAGTGGGAGGAAAAACCGGAACAGCTCAAGTCCCGAAAATTGGCGCCGCGGGATATGAAGAAAACATTACCATTGGAAGCTTCATTGGATACGCTCCGATTGATGATCCTCAATTTGTTGTTCTGGTGAAAATAGATAATCCAAAAACAGTGCAGTGGGCGGAATCTACGGCAGCGCCGGCTTTCGGAGAAGTTATGAAATTTTTGCTGGAACATTATGGAGTCAAGCCGACCGAAGAACTCACGCTGAGCCCGATGTATGAAAGTATTTATCAGAATGTTGTTGAAGAAAAAGTGATTTCTTCCGATGAGGTGGAATTGACAAATGAGAAGAATGAAGATATTAAGAAAGATAAAAAGAACAAGGACAAAGATTGAAAATAAATAAAATTTTGATTTAAATTTTTCTAATGAAATCAGCAAAACTAAAATTTTTGGAAACAGTTCTGCGATTGATGGCGAGTCTTGTTTTAAAAAGGCACAAACCAATAATCGTTGGAATCACCGGATCAGTGGGAAAAACTTCCGCCAAGGAGGCTGTTTATTGCGTTCTTTCGGAAAAGTTTAATGTGAGGAGAAATGAGAAAAATTACAACAATGAAATTGGAATTCCTTTGACTATAATTGGAGCGGAAAGCGGAGGAAAATCTTTTCTTAAATGGATAGGAGTTTTTTTGAAATGGATTTGCGTTGTTATTTTTGATTTCAAATATCCGGAAATTTTGGTGATTGAATTGGGAGTAGATAGGCCGGGAGATATGCAATATCTCACATCTTTTATTCATCCCACAATCGGAATCGTCACAAATATTTCTTCCAGTCATATTGAATTTTTTGGCGAGATAGAAAAAATTTCCAAGGAAAAAGGTTTTTTGATAGAAAATCTTTTGAAAGGCGGAACGGCTATTTTGAATGCGGATGATGAAAATGTTTTGCAAATGCAAAAAAGAACCGCCAATAAAATTATTTTCTACGGTTTTTCCGACAACGCTGATATTCGCGCCGAAAGAGTGGGATATAATTATAATGATAATCAGAAACCGGAAGGAATAAGTTTTAAACTTAATTATGAAGGAAGAAGCATTCCTGTCAGACTGAGAAATATTCTTGCGCCCTATCAGATTTATTCAGCGCTTTCCGCGATTGCAGTGGGAATTGTTTTCAAAATGAATTTGGTTGAGGCTTCGGTGGCTTTGGAAAAATTGCATTCTCCTTGCGGAAGAATGAATTTGATCGACGGAATAAAAAATACTTACATCATAGACGATACCTACAACGCTTCACCTCTTTCCACCGGGGCGGCGCTGGATGTTATGGGAGTAATCGGAGCGAAAAGAAGAATAGTTGTTCTGGGAGATATGTTGGAATTGGGAAATGAAACTGAAAAAGGGCATAGACAAGTGGGAGGAAAAATATTTGAAATAAAAGCCGATGTTTTCGTGGCAGTGGGAAGAAGAATGAATTTCGCTGTCAAAAAATTAATTTCTTTGGGTTATCTGGAAAAAAATATTTTTGTTTTTGAAAATCCGGAAATAGCTGTTGAAAAAGTTCGCAAAATCTTGGAAGAAGGCGATATTGTTTTGGTTAAGGGATCTCAGGGAATGCGGATGGAAAAAATAGTGGAAGGAATTATGGCTGATCCGAATCAAGCAGAAAATGTTCTTTGCAGGCAAAATAGAGAATGGAAAAAGAAACCGTTCATTATTCCCTAGGCTGTTTGTGCTTTTTATCAGCCTCATTTGGCAATCACGTTGACAAAAGCGTTTTTTGGGTGTATAATAGATATATAGATGGAAGATGGGGAAAATAGAATAAAATCGCAAAGTTGCACTTTGTAAACAAAAGACAGTTCCTTAGGGGGGAGTTGTCTTTTGTTCTTTTTATCCACAATTGATAAATGGCTTTTGCTCAATTGACAAATGGCTTCATTTCAAGGGGGTGAGAAAAATGACCAATGAAGAAGGAAGAAGAGTTGAGAGTATTAAGGAAGAGGATAGTGCCGTGCGAATTTTGATGGCAAGTCCCTTCTTTAATAGCAATTATTTTAGACCAGAGGAAAGAAATGAGTTGGTCAAAAATTTTTGCAAAGATTATGGTTTCAAAAGAAGAGTAGTTGAAAGGAGGTAGCGCCTATTATGGCAACTGAAAAAGAGCCGCGCAAGCCCTATGGAAATTTTGTTCGATTGAACCTAATCGAAACAAATCCATAGGGCTTTTTTTAATTTTCTATCACGTCTTGATAAATCTTATTTTCTTAGGTAGACTTATTAGAGTCAGTCTATGCTGTTTTTTCAAATGATTCTTTGGCGCTATCGTCTAGTGGCTAGGACGTCAGGTTCTCATCCTGGTAACCGGAGTTCGATTCTCCGTAGCGCTACTTTTATTTAAAATAAAAAAATAGACATTCTTAAAAAATATCTTTATGGATTTTAAAGAAACGTTGGCTGGGTTTAAGAAAAAAGTAGATTTTGAAATTGAAACTTTTTTTGACAGGAAAATAAAAGAAATTTCTCAAGAAGACGCTTGGGTGACGGAGGGAATGGAATATGTGAAAAAACTTACTTTGGCGGGAGGCAAAAGATTGCGTCCGGCTTTGATGTATTGGGGATACAAAGCTTGCGGCGGAAAAGACGAGGAAAAAATTATCAAAGCGGCGGTGGGCGTTGAACTAACGCATATTTTTCTTTTAATTCACGATGATATTATTGATCGGTCGGACAGGAGGCATAATTTGGAAACGGTGAATTTTTGGGCGGAGAGAAAAGGAAAAGAAATGTTTGAATTTGGCGATAAGCGTCGATTTGGATATTCCATAGCGATGATTTTGGGTGATATGACATATAACTGGGCGGTGCAAGCGATAATTGATGCTGGACTTGATGCGGAAAAAACTTTGCAAGCATTACATTATTTGCAATCGGTTGTTGCCACAACTTGCATTGGAGAATCGCAAGACGTTGTGATTGAATATAAATCCAATGTGAAGGAAAAAGAAATCATTCAAATGTGCACCAATAAAACTGCCAAGTATACTTTTGAGGGACCGTTGCACTTGGGAGCCAAATTGGCGGGAGCGGATCAAGAAACTTTGAAATCTTTCAGTGATTATTCGATTCCGGTGGGAATTGCTTTTCAAATGCAAGATGACATTTTGGGAGTTTTTGGCAGCGAAGAAAAATTGGGAAAATCAGTGGCTTCTGATATTATAGAAGGCAAGAAAACAATTTTGACCGCCAGGGTTTTTTCCGACGGAAATATTTTTCAGCAAGAAAGACTGCGCGACCTTTTGGGAAAAAAAGACATCACCAGCGATGGAATAAATGAATTTCAACAAATCGTGATGGACAGTGGCGCGTTGAAATATGCCAAGCAAACAGCCAGGGAATATGCAAAAAAGGGAGTGGACGTTATTAGTAATTCGAAAATTGAAACTGAAGCGAAAGAATTTCTGGGAGCGATGGCGGAGTATATTATTAATAGAGAAATATAAATCAAGTTTTTGGTTTGCAGAATTTTATTTTTAAAAAATTTATGGATAATAATTTACCGTTTCATATTGCAATAATTCCTGACGGAAATCGTCGCTGGGCGAGAGAGAAAGGATTGGAAGCTTGGGAGGGGCACAGGGAAGGCGCGGAGAATATTGAAAAAATAGTTCGAAAAGCTTTCGCGTTGGATATTAAATGTATTTCTTTTTGGGGATCGTCATTGGAAAATTTGCAAAAAAGACCGCTGAGAGAAAAGCAGGAACTTTTGAAAGTATATGAGGAATATTTCAAAAGATTAATTTCCAATGAAGATGTTTTCAAAAACGAAGCGAAAATAAATGTGATTGGAAAATGGGAAAAACAATTTCCCAATTCTTTGGTAAATATAATTAAAGAAGGAATTGAAAAAACAAAAAAACACAATAAATATTCTTTGAATTTTTTCTTGGCTTATAGCGGTGATGATGAAATGATTGAAGCGATAAAATCAATTGCAGAAGAAGGAATTTCTCCGGAGGAGATAAACGCGGAAACTATCAAAGCTCATTTGATGACCAAAGATTTGCCGCCGGTTGACTATTTGATTCGCACCGGAGGAGAACCGCATCTTTCAGCGGGATTTATGATGTGGGATGTGGCGAATTCTCAACTTTATTTTTCAGAAAAATATTTTCCGGATTTTGCCGAAAATGAATTTGAAGAAGCGGTGAATGAGTATAAGGAAAGAGGAAGAAGAAAGGGGAAATGAGTCAGCAATAAGTAATCCGTAATCAGTAACTAATAATTTGGTTATGAAAAAGGCGCTATTTATATTTTCAATAATATTGTTGTTTCCGTTCCTGTCTTTCGCGCAGGAGAAAAAGGAAGCGGTGTATTTTTATGCCGAGTGGTGTTCGCATTGTCAAAAAGTGGATGAATATTTCACAAAGAATGATTTTTACAATAAATATGATATCGTGAAATATAATTTTGACGAGTCGCAAAATAAAGCTCTGCTTTCTAAAATATTTCAAGAAAAAGGAATTAGCAACTTAGGAATCCCGGCAATAATAATTGATGAAGAAGTTATTTCCGGCGATAAATCCATAATAGAAAAATTTGAAAACAAGATTGGCAATTCGCAAGGAATTACGTCTGAATTTGTTGCAAAACTTGGAGAAGGAAAAGCGGAAAAACCCAACAATCCAAAAATCAGTTTCAGCGAAAAATATGGAATAAATTTTTCGGTGTTGGCGGGAGCGGCTCTTGTGGATGCCATTAATCCTTGCGCTTTTGCAGTGCTTATTCTTCTCATTGCCACTGTTTTGAATGCCAAGGGAAAACGACAAGCTTTTTACTCGGGAATTTTATTTTCACTGGCGGTTTTTGTTTCCTATATTTTGATGGGACTGGGTGTTTATAAGGCGATTACTGTTTTCAATCTTCCAAAAATAATTTCTATTGTAGTTGGTATAATTGCTATTATTATCGGTCTGGCTAATTTGAAAGATTTTTTTTGGTATGGAAAATTTTTCATTATGGAAGTGCCTATTTCTTGGCGACCAAAAATGCAATCGATTTTAAAGCATACGACAAGTCCGATTGGCGCGTTGGGAGCGGGTTTTTTGGTGAGTGTTTTTCTGCTTCCTTGCACTAGCGGTCCCTATGTGGTTATTTTGGGGCTATTGGCGCAAAAAGTTGATTTTGTGAAAACCTTCTCTCTTTTAGTGTTATATAATTTTATTTTCATTGTTCCGATGCTGGCGATCACGTTGGCGGTTTCATATTTTGGAGTAAAAGCTGGAAAATTGGAGGGATGGCGTAAGCAAAATCTAAGGTTGCTTCATTTGATAGCCGGTGCTATAATGACCGGGATTGGAATATATTTAATATATGGGTGGGTGTAAAATAGGTTCAAATAAAAATTAAAATTTAAAAAATTATGGCTCTAGAGCTCACAGAAAAAAACTTCGAACAAGAAGTGTTAAATAGCGATAAACCGGTTTTGGTGGATTTTTGGGCGCCTTGGTGTGGACCGTGCCAAATGATGGGTCCGATCATTGATGATTTGGCTAAAGCGATGGAAGGAAAAGCTAGGGTTAGAAAAGTGAATGTGGATGAAAATGAAAAAATTTCTCGAGAATATGGAATTATGTCTATTCCGGCGTTGAAAATTTTCAAAGGAGGAAAAGTGGTTAAGGAATTTGTGGGAGTGCAAGCGATGGAGAATCTAAAGAGTGAACTAGAATCTTTGATGTAAAACTTGTCTGTATATATTTCAGGAAACAGCTCTATTAGCGGGCTGTTTTCTTTTGGCTTAATTGGACATTTTGAATGGCTATCACGTCGTCTTAGCCATTCAGAATGGCAGGCTTTTTTGTTGTTTGAAATTTTATTTTGAAAATGCTAGTATTGAGTAGTAATGGTTTAAAAATTAAGATAGAAAGAAAACAAACAAATGGAAAATGAGAAAAAAATGTATGATTTGATTATTATTGGAGCCGGACCGGCTGGACTGGGGGCTTCTATTTATGCTTCACGTTATAAGCTTGAGCATATTGTGATTGGCAATGAAATTGGCGGACAGGTGGTGGAGGCTTCGGAAATTGAAAATTGGGCGGGGGAAGTTTCTATTCCGGGAAAAACTTTGATGGAAAAATTTGAACATCACGCGCGTCATTTGGGAGCGAAAATAATTCAATCCGATGTTTCTTCAGTCGTAAAAACAGAGGAAAGTTTTGAGGTTATGGTGGATGGAGAAAAATATTCAGCAAAAAGCTTAATATTAGCTCTTGGAATGAAAGCGAGGAAAATGAATGCCCCAGGTGAAGACAAATTTATTGGCAAGGGAGTTTCCTATTGCGCCACTTGCGA
>DOKE01000042.1:34844-35261 GCA_003510895.1 Candidatus Moraniibacteriota bacterium | reverse complement strand
ATTGGAGGCGGCGATGCGGCGGCAACTGCGGCGATTCATTTAACTGAATTTGCTAATAAAATTTATTTGGCTTATCGCGATGCATACAATTGGGAACCTTCTTGGGATGAACAAATTGAAAAAAGCGGAAAGATTGAAAAAATAAAAATGAATGCGGTAAAAGAAATTAAAGGCGAACAAAAAGTTTCCGAAATTATTTTGGATGTTGATGGAACAGAAAGAGAATTGAATGCGCAAGGAGTTTTCATTGAAGTTGGAACTACTCCGGGAGTGGCGATTGCGCAAGGCTTGGGAGTGGAACTGGATGAACAAAGCTATATCAAAATCGATCAGACCCAAGCGACCAATATGGAAAATGTTTTTGCCGCTGGAGATGTTACAACCGGATCGAACAAGTTCCGTCAAATTATCACCGCC
>DOKE01000042.1:5708-34751 GCA_003510895.1 Candidatus Moraniibacteriota bacterium | reverse complement strand
GCCGTGGCAGCAGGAAGCGTGTATAAAAAACTCAAATTGACAAAAAAATAGAAAAGATATGCATAAATCAATTCAACTTTCAAAAAAACTAGGT
The DNA here is from genome assembly GCA_003510895.1 of Candidatus Moraniibacteriota bacterium. Taxonomy (GTDB): domain Bacteria; phylum Patescibacteriota; class Minisyncoccia; order Moranbacterales; family GWC2-37-73; genus UBA9338. The sequence continues at coordinate 34,657 of DOKE01000042.1, read as the reverse complement.
GGGAAGATCGAGGTTTGTTCCAAGCAAGAACTGACCAAGGAGAATTTGCCGATTTTGTATACGCCGGGAGTGGCTGAGGTTTGCAAAGTTATTGCTAAGGACAAAAAACTTTCTCGCGAATATACGATCAGAAAAAACACTATCGCGGTGGTTTCCGATGGAAGCGCAGTTTTGGGTTTGGGGAATATTGGACCGGAAGCGGGATTGCCGGTGATGGAAGGCAAGGCCTTGCTTTTTAAGGAGCTTGGCGGAGTGGATGCTTTTCCAATTGTTTTGAATACCCAGGACACGGAAGAAATTATTAAAATAGTGAAGGCGATTGCTCCAACTTTTGGCGGAATAAACTTGGAAGATATTTCCGCTCCGAGATGCTTTGAAATTGAAGAAAGATTGAAAAAGGAATTAGATATTCCGGTTTTTCACGACGATCAACACGGAACAGCTATTGTGGTTTTAGCTGGATTGATTAACGCGCTGAAGGTGGTTGAAAAAAATATCAAAAAAATAAAAATTGTTATTTCAGGTTCAGGCGCGGCTGGCGTGGCGATTATGAAATTGCTTTTGAAGTATGGCGCAAAAAATATTTTGATGATAGACCGGACGGGAATTATTTTTGAAGGGAGAAAAGATGGAATGAACGATACGAAAATAGAAATAGCCAAGATTACCAATCCGGAAAAAATGCAAGGAACACTGAAAGATGCGTTGAAGGGAGCGGATGTTTTCGTGGGAGTTAGCGCGCCTAATTTAATAAATCATTCGGATATTTCTTTGATGAATGAAAAATCAATTGTTTTTGCAATGAGCAATCCAACGCCGGAAATTATGCCGGAAGAAGCAAAAAAAGGTGGAGCGTATATTGTGGCGACTGGAAGATCTGATTATCCCAATCAAATTAATAATGTTTTGGCTTTTCCGGGAATTTTTCGCGGAGCGTTGGATAATAATGTTAGAAAAATAACGGATGAGCATAAAATAAAGGCGGCATTGGTTTTGGCGTCTTTGGTGAAAAAGCCGAATCGTGGTAAAATAATTGTAAACGCATTGGATAAAAGAGCGGTTAAGGCAGTCGCATCAGTATTTAAATAAATTTTAATTCTCTAATCCGTAAATTTGCGGGCAATTAATATGGAAATAAAAATACACAAACAAAAAGTAAATTTCGAAAGCACCACTCAAATTGAATTTATTGATGTTACTGATAGGGTTCAAGATATTGTTTCCAAGTCCGGAATAAGGGAAGGGCAAGTTTTGGTTTATTCCCCGCATACCACTATGAGTGTGGTTATGAATAACAATGAGCCGATGCTCATCCAGGATTTTATGAGAATTTTATATAAAATAGTTCCTATGGATGATAGATATTCCCATGATCTTTTTGAATTGAAAAAAAATTCTAAATCAGACGGAAGAAGCAATGGGCACTCTCATTGCAAAGCTCTTTTATTGGGTTCTAGTGAAACAATTCCTATTGAAAGCGGAAAACTTGCAGTTCAACATAATCAAAGCATATTTGCTTTGGAATTTGACGGTGCCAGAAAAAGAGACATCATCGTTCAAGTGATGGGAATATAAAACTATGAGTCGATTGACTAATGATTTGATGAGAAGGGGCTATTTGAAAACGGATATTGTGATAGACGCTTTTTCGGTTGTGGGAAGAGAAGAATTTGTTCCGGATGACTTGGTTGAATCGGCGGAAAAAGATATTCCGTTGCCGATAGGATATGGTCAAACAATTTCCCAGCCAATGACAGTAGCTATAATGTTGGAACTTTTAGATGTTAAATCGGGACAAAATATTTTAGATGTGGGAAGCGGAAGCGGATGGACGACAACTATGTTGGCATATATTGTCGGAGAGAAAGGAAAAGTTACCTCCATAGAAAGAATTCAAGAACTTTGCGATTTTGGAAAAAATAATTTTTTCAAATTTGATTTTTCCAAAAACAGGAATACGGAATTTCATTGCGCGGATGGCAGCAAGGGCTATGCCAAAAATGCTCCCTATGACAGAATTCTTGTTTCGGCTATGTCCAAAAATGTTCCCCAAGATTTGAAAAATCAATTGGCAATTGGCGGAAAAATAGTAATTCCGGTTCATAACAGTATTTGGTATTTGGAAAAAAGAGGAGAGAATGATTTTTACAAAGAAGAATTTTCTGGTTTTTCATTTGTACCATTGATTGAGAAGAATAATTTTTAGCGCTTGATTTTATTATGAAAAAAAGAATAATAAGGATTTTTATTTTTATTGGAATATTTGCTTTTTTTGGCGGAATTTTTTTGTTGTTTTCTAGTAGAGTCGATTATTCCCGTGGTACCGCGAAAGAGAGTCAAATTGTTGTCATTGAGAAAGGAGAAAATTTTGTGGATGTGGCAAAAAAATTAAAAGAAAAAAAATTGATTTCAAGAGAAATATATTTTATTTATTATGCCTGGAACAATGATTTGGATAAAAAAATTATTGCCGGAGAATATGAAATAAATCCTGAATTAACAATTCCTGAAATAATCAGAATCTTGGTAGAAGGAGAAACGCGTCCAGCTTATGCGAAGATTACTTTTCCTGAAGGTTGGACAATTTTGGAGATGTCGAAAAGACTGAATGGAAAAAATCTTCCCGGAGACGAATTTTTGAAATTGGCCAGCAATCCATCAACTGAATTGATTTCCGAATTTGATTTTTTTCAAGATAAGCCCTTAAAAAATTCTCTCGAAGGATATCTTTTTCCAGATACGTATTTTTTCGCTCCGGACGCTTCAGCCGAAGGTATTATTGTTAAAATGTTAAAAAATTTCAACACAAAGGTTGACGCTGAAATCAGAACCGAAATAGAAAAACAAAATAAAAGTATTTTTGAAATTTTAACTATGGCCAGTATTATTGAAACAGAAGTAAAGGTTGATTCAGATAGAAAAACAGTGAGTGGAATTTTTTGGAAAAGACTGGGAATTGAAATGGCGCTTCAAAGTGATGCGACAGTGTCTTATGCTCTTGGCGGAGAAAAGAAAATTCAGCATAATGCAAATGACATAAATATTGATTCCCCCTATAATACTTATAGATTCAAGGGACTTCCTCCTGGTCCGGTGTCGAATCCGGGAATTTCTTCCATAAGAGCGGCTGTCTATCCGACGCAGACAGATTATTTATATTTTCTCAATAATCCAAACACCGGAGAAACTATCTTTGCGCAAACTTTCGAACAGCATATTCAAAATAAAACAGCCAATGGGTTGTAGTTTATTTATTAATTTTTAAAATTTGCATAAGCTTGACTTGTTAAATAAAGAGGGTATTATTGGTTTGTTATGGAACAAATCAAATATCCAATCAGAATAAATAAGTATTTAGCTGGAAAAAATGTTTGTAGTCGAAGAGAGGCTGATACGCTTATTGAAGAAGGCAAGATTATGCTAAATGATCGTGTGGCTGTTTTGGGTGACAAAGTTAATGAAAATGATGTGGTTGGCGTTAAAGCGAAACCGGAAGAAAACTATGTTTACCTGGCTTTTCATAAACCCAAAAATGTTATTACTCACAGTCCGCAAGGCGAAGAAATTGCTATTAACAAAATAATAAATTTCCCCAAAAAAGTTTTCCCAGTGGGAAGGTTGGACAAGGATTCTTGCGGTTTGATAATCTTAACCAATGATGGTCGCATAACAGACAAATTGCTTAATCCAAAATATGAACATCAGAAAGAATATGTCGTTCATACAGATAGACCGGTTGATGCCAGATTTGTTAAAAAAATGTCTGCCGGAGTGGTTTTGGAAGATGGATATAAAACGAAGCCTTGTGTTGTCAGCAAGATAAGCAATAATGTTTTTTCAATTATTTTGACCGAAGGTAAGAATAGGCAGATTCGAAAAATGTGCGGTTTTTTTGGTTATGCAGTAACGGACTTGAAAAGAGTAAGGATTTTGAATATTGAATTGGGAGGAATAAAATCAGGACAATATAGAAAAATAAAAGGCGAAGAACTAAATATGTTTTTAGATAAATTATTTAAACAATAAATAAAAATTATGCACAGTCTATTATTGTCTCCATTGAGCCAATAAAATGCATTTCTTTAATTTTTTAGTTAAAAAATACTTGACGAATTGATGCAGCTGCGTTAGAATAGATAGGCAAAATTGAAAAAGGGGTTCCAATATGGAACGCTTTTTTAATTTGCAAAAGTAAAAATAAAACTGACTGTCAAAATAAAAAACAGTCGAACGTAATAAGTTAAAAACAAATGTATTTGTAAAAACAAAGCAGTAAAAGCAGCTCAGTTAATGACAGCTTTAATTGTTCTGAGCGCGGTTTCGGTGGTTTCTATTGATAAAGCGCAAGCAGCCGAATCGCCAATGCAATTTATTAAAGAGTTTACTCAAGAAAAATTGCAAAAAACCAAGAAAATAAAAATTGAAAATTGGCATTGGTCGAAAAAAGCAGTTGACCAGCCGATAAAAGAAACTAAGAACTTTACAATTGAGAAGAAAAAAACTAAAACGCATCTTGAGCAGGTCGAGGAGGCCGTAGATTTTGCCAGTAAAAAGACCGGGGTGCGCAAAGATTTTCTTATGGGTATGTTGGTCGTAGAATCTGATCTTGGTCGCAGCACAGGGGATTGCTCCTATAAAGAAGTTGAAGAGGGAGCTGAAGCGGCCTATCAAAATGGTCAATTGGGATATCAAGCCTATAATACTTTTATTCAAAGAAGAGAGATAATTAAAAATCTCGCTGAAAGTATTGGTCGGGATTATGAAAAAGTGAGAGTTTCTTGCAATCCTACACGCTATGCTGGAACAGGTGGCGCTATGGGAATCCCTCAATTTATGCCAGATATCTGGATGTTATATAAAGACAAAATATCTGAAATAGTTGAGAAAGAAAATCCGGATCCTTGGAATGTTAAAGATGGGATTGTTGCGATGGCATTGCTTCTTTCCGACACTTACGGAGTTAAGCAGCACGATCATCTAGCGGAAAGAAATGCCGCTAAAATGTATTTATCGGGAACGACTTCCGGGCAATATGATTGGTATGCTAATCAAATTCAATATTGGTCAAAAAACTACAAAAGACTTCTGGGATAGAATTTCCAAAAAACACTTCACAATTTTGAAGTGTTTTTTGTTAGGAATAAAAATGAATAAAAGTTATGTTATATTTGTAGTAAGAACAATAAAATATAATATATAAAAAAATGAAGAAAAAAAATTTAGTCATATTTTTAGTTTTGTCAGTGTGTTTGGCTTCGATAACCTTTTTTGTTTTTGAGAAAAAAACCAAACAAGATATTGATACTTTTGAACAAAAAGGAGTTTCTTGGGAAAAAGAAAATATTGAAATGAAAAAAGAAGAAAATAAATTGGAAGAAAAACCTCTTGTTCCTGAAGAGAATATCATTATCAAAAAAACTGACAACATTATTTCCGGCGTCCCTTTTGTTCTGCAAGCCCCCTTTGCCAATTGGGACGATCCTGTTTTTCAGGATGCTTGCGAGGAAGCGGCTATTCTTATGACCAAGGGATGGTTGGAGGGAAAAACTTTTTCCACGCAACAGATGTATGATGAAATAAAAAAAATTGTCGATTTGGAAAAAGAAATACTAAATGAATACGTGGATGCCTCCGCTGAAGATACGGCGTTGATTTTGAAAAAATATTCAAAATATGAAAAAATAAATGTCGTGAAAAACATTACCAAGGATGATTTAAAACAGGAAATTTTGAAAGGAAATTTGGTTATCCTTCCGACAAACGGTCAAAAGCTTGACAATCCATACTATGTTGCTCCCGGTCCGATAACTCATATGATTGTGTTGGTTGGTTATGATAGTTCAAAGAAGGAATTCGTTGTCAATGATTCCGGAACCAAAAGAGGAGAAAATTATCGTTACGACGAGACTGTTCTATTTGACGCTATTGGCAATTATCCGACAGGAAATCACAACAAAAATCCTTTCAGTGAGAATGATAGGGGGAAGGATATGATTGTTATAGAGCCTAAAAATGAAAACAAATAAGCCAATATTCGTATTATGTTGCAGATTGTATAATTACGGAAATGCATAAAAATGAAAACTTAGAAAAGATGTCCGATCGGGAATTGGTTGAAATTGCCAAGGAAGATCAGGAAATATTTGGAGTGTTGATGGCTAGGTATCAGTGGCCGCTTTTTCATTATGTGCGAAGAATATCCGGACTTGCTCAAGAAGATATAGAAGATATGCTGCAGGAAATTTTTACCAAAATATATTTAAATTTAAATGATCATGACGGTTCATTGAAGTTTTCTAGTTGGATTTATCGCATTTCTCATAATCACGTTGTTGATAATTTCAGAAAAATATCGGCTAGGCCGAAGATGGCAATATTAGAAGATGATGAGTGGATGAAGATTGTTCGATCGGATATTGATATCGAAAATGAATTGGCGAATAAAGATTGTGTGAAAAAAATAAAAGAAGTTATTGAAAAGTTGCCGTTGAAATATAGAGAAGTTCTTTATCTGAGGTTTTTAGAAGAAAAAGAGTATGAAGAGATTATGGATATTTTTCGAAAGTCCAAGGGAACAGTGGCAACATTAATTGCGAGAGGAAAAAAAATACTCGTGGAAGAATTGAGAAAAGCAAATGTAAAATGTTCTAATTAATAAAATTATATGAAAAATTTAATTCAAGAAACAGTTAAGCAATTAAAAAGTGGCAATGTTCATCCTTTGCCAAAATGGAAGTTTGTTTTGAAAAGTCTGTTGACTTGGTTTTTGGCAGGAATTATTGGATTTTTTTCGGCAGTAGGCTTGGCTGTTATCTTATTCTTGGTTACTCAATTTGATTGGAATGTTTATGAGAAAATCGGAAATAGAATTTTTTTCGGCTTTATTTTTTTCCCATATTTTTGGATGATTATTGTTTTGTTGTTTATTTTTGGGATCTATGAAGTTGTTCGCCGCACAAAATCAGGATATAAATACAGCTGGAAAAAAATAGTTTTGATTGTGCTGGGAGTTAGTTTGGGAATGGGAATTTTAGCGCATCTGGCAAATTTTGGAGAAGTTACTAATAATGCCGCAAGGAGAAATTTTCCAATGTATAGAAATTTTGTGCATACAATGGAAGATCAATGGTCGCAACCGGAGAAAGGTTTTCTGGCTGGAGAAATTGTGTCAAAAAATAACAATTCAATTTTCTTGGAAGATTTTGACGGCAAAAAATGGGAAATTATTTTGGATAAAAATACCATTGTAATGCCAATGGCAAAAATTGAAGAAGAAGCGGGAGTGAAAATTATTGGAAAAATAATTTCTGAGGGTAAATTTTTAGCCAGACAAATACGTCCCTGGAGGGGGAATATGTTGCAGAGAAAATTCGAAAAAAATAATTTTACCGGAGAAATGCGGATGAGAAATAAAAATAATTTTGAAAACAAATTGCCAAACATTACGTTATAGACTATGCGCGCGCAAGCAGCTGAAAACTAATTAATAATCATAATAAAAAATGACAAAGAAAAAAACGTACATACTAGCAACAGCGTTGGGAGTCGTTGCCGTTGCGGGAGGAATTATGGTCAGTCAAGCTTTTGCAGAGGAAACAAATCCAAACTTTTTTGGACGCAATTATTCTCCCGAGCGTCACGAGTCAATTTCCAAGGCGATAGAAAGCAATGACTATAAAGCCTGGAAAGAATTGATGAGTGGAAGAAGAATGGCTGATGTTATCAATGAAAATAATTTTTCCAAGTTTACCGAAATGAGAAAACTCAGACTGGAAGGAAAAATTGAAGAAGCCAATAAGATAAGAGAAGAATTGGGTTTAAGAGCTATGAATGGAACTGGAAATTTTAAAAATCGCGGTCAAAATTTGGGGGGAAATTTTGTTGACAAAGATGGCGATGGAAAATGCGATCGAATATAATTCGATATCACTTAAAAGAGAAAGCTTTGAGCTTTCTCTTTTTCGATGTGTCTATTGAATATTTTATGGTGAAAGTTGTATTAGTAAGAGAAAATATTAATACATAAAAATATGATAGTTTTTGCCGCCATAGTACCACATCCTCCGGAAAGCATTGCGGGGATTGGCGCTAAAAAAGATAAAGTAAAAATAAAAAAAACCCTGGAAGCTTTTGAAAAAATTCGTGAAGGATTGGAAAAATCCAAACCGGACACAATTTTAATAATTTCTCCGCATGCCAAAATGGAGAATTATGTTTTTGTTATAAACTCATCTCCGACGCTTAGGGGAAATTTGGCGGAATTTGGAGTCGATGAAATGATTGAATTTGAAAATGACATTATGCTTGCGGATAAAGTTTCTTATTATGCGGAAATGAACGGAGCGCCGGCGCATCTTCATGAAAATTTTCTTGATTATGGAGCTATTGTACCTTTAATGCATCTCACAAAAAACATAAAACCCAAGGTATTGCATTTGGCTTTTTCTATGCTAAATTATGAAAAGCATTATTCATTCGGACAAGTTATTGGAAAAATGTGCAAGAATAGTAAAAAAAGAATTGCCGTGATTGCCAGCGGCGATCTTTCTCATCGACTTTCCATAGATTCTCCCGCCGGCTATAGCTCGCGAGCCAGGTTTTTTGATGAAAAAATTATCGGTTTTCTGTTTGAAAATAATTTTCACGGAAATTTTGGTTTGGATAAAGATTTTATAGAAGAAGTGGCCGAGTGCGGATTGCGATCGATAGCCATTCTTTTGGGAATAATAAGTAAAGAAAAATATAAATTTCATTTATTGAATTATGAAGGACCATTGGGAATCGGATATTTGGTGGCCAGATTCATTTAGGACAAGTATTGCGGCTTATTTGGATGAATGGTAAAATTAAAATATGGAAAAAAATATCATAATGTATACGGACGGCGGATCCAGAGGGAATCCCGGACCGGCGGCTGTTGGCGTTTATATAGAAACACTGAACAAGAAAATTGGACAGTGTATTGGCGTCAAAACCAACAATGAAGCGGAATATATGGCTTTGATTTTGGGTTTAAAAAAAATCAAACAAGAATTGGGAAATTCTCAAGCAAAAAATTTTTTTGTCAGATGTTTTTTGGATAGCGAACTGGTGGTTAGGCAAATCAATCACGAATATCGGTTAAAAGAAAAACATATCCAAGAATTTTTTATTGAAATTTGGAATTTGATGTTGGATTTTGGAAAAGTTGAATTTGTCCATATTCCGCGAGAAAAAAACAAGATTGCAGACGCGCTGGTGAACGAGGCGTTGGACGGAAAATGCAAACAAGAATCATTTTTATAATTTAAACGCAAATATGTCGAGTTTAAAAAAGAAATTAATTTGGATCGTTATCATTATTATTGTCGCTGTCGGTGGTTATTTTATGTTTCGTAAAAAAAGCGCCGATGTAGTGTATACCACTGTTGATGTTGAAAAGGGCGATCTTTTTCAAACTGTTTCTTCTACGGGTGTAATCAAAACCGTAAACCAAACAGATTTGTCTTTTAAAGTGAGCGGACGGGTTATTAGTCTTTTGGCGGATGTTGGCGATTCAATCACAGAAGGGCAACTTTTGGCGCGCTTGGATCTGGGTTCTTTGAGCGGGCAGTTATCACAAGCCCGAAACAATTTGCAGGCGCAAAAGGAAGCTCTCAAAAGTATAAAGAAAAATCCCGGACAATATAATTATGATGACAAAGAGGCGCAACGGGCAAAAATAAGATCGTATGAAGACGCAATAAATATAGTTCAATCGCAAATACGCGACACATATATGTATTCCCCGATTAATGGAATTATTTTGAAAAGAAATGTTGATCCATATGAAACAACGGTGGCCAATAGCCCAACTCCGGTTTTCACGGTTGGTGATCCAAATGATTTGGTGGTTGAAACAAATGTTTCTGAATCGGATATTGCCAAAGTGCAATTGGGAGACAGGGCGAAAGTAACATTTGATGCCTTGGGGATAGAAAATGTTTTCGAATCGGAAGTGGCGCAAATCGACACGGACGCCACTGTGATTCAAGACGTTGTCTATTATCGAGTGAAACTCAGAGTTAGCAGTAATATTGATTCAAGATTGAAACCGGGAATGAGCGCTAATATTGACATTGAAACGGCTGAAGAAAAAAATGTTGTCAAAATTCCTCTTCGCGCCATCAAAACCGAAGGCAACAAAAAATATGTTGAGATTTTGAAAGAAGAAAATGCGACTGAAAAAGTTTTTGTCGAAACCGGATTGGAAGGCGATGAAGGAATGACGGAAATAAAATTGGGACTTAGGGGAGGAGAAAAAGTTATCACATTTGTTTCGGAAAAATAATCAAAATCAATGAGTCTGATTAAAGTTGAAAATCTTTCAAAAACATATGGAGAAGGCGAAATAAAGACGCACGCGCTTAGGAATGCGTCTTTTTCGATTGAAAAAGGAGATTTTATTTCCATTATGGGACCTTCCGGAAGTGGAAAGTCTACATTAATGCAAATCTTGGGACTTCTTGATAGCGCGACGGAAGGAAAATACTTTTTTGAAAATGTGGATGTGACCAAGCTGTCCGAAGATCAGAAGGCAAAAATTCGCAACAAAAAAATAGGTTTTGTTTTTCAATCTTTCAATTTGCTTCCCCGAACTTCCGTGTATGAAAATGTGGAATTGCCTCTTCTCTATGATGAAAATAAAATTGAAACTATTTCTGATAACGCGGAAAAAATAGGAAAAGCTTTGGCGGCGGTGGGAATGGAAAAAAGAATCAATTATCTTTCTAATCAAATTTCCGGAGGAGAAAAGCAGAGAGTGGCGATAGCGCGCGCGTTGGTGAATAATCCGGAAATTATTTTTGCCGATGAACCGACAGGAAATTTGGATTCCAAGTCGGGGCTTCAAGTAATGCGGATTTTACAAAAACTTAATGAAGACGGACACACGATTATTCTCGTAACTCACGAAACCTATACCGCTCAGCATGCCAAAAGAATTTTATATATGAAAGACGGAGAAATTGTTGCAGATGACGTGGTGAAGAACAGAAAGATTGCGGGAGATGAAAATGAATTGTTGAAATAATTATCTATGAAACTTATCGCGCCGATAAAAATTTCTTACAAAAACTTGATGGCGGCGAAATTCCGCTCTTTTTTAACGATATTGGGAATAATAATTGGAATTACTTCGGTGATCGTGGTGATGTCGATTGGCGCCAGCGCTCAACAACTTATTTTGGATCAGGTTTCCGGAATCGGTTCTGATTTGATTGGCGTTCTTCCGGGAGCTTCGGATGAAAAAGGACCGCCAGCTTCTGTTTTGGGAATTGTTACGACAACTTTGAAATATAAGGATTTGCAATCAGTGTTGCAAAATAAAAATGTTCCCAATGCGATTAATGGCGCCGGATATGTGACAGGAGTTGCAACAATAAAATATAAAAGTGTTTCAATTGAAGCCAGTTACCAAGGAACGACTGCCAGCTTTCCCGACGTTGAAAGCGCCGAAGTTGAAAAGGGAAGATTTTTCACCAAAGATGAAGAAACTAATCTTTCCAGAAATATTGTTCTGGGATCTGAATTGGCAAAAGAACTTTTTTCTGATCAGGATCCGCTGGGAAAAGTGGTAACGCTCAAGGATGCCAATATGACAGTCATTGGAGTTTTGGAAAAAAGAGGGTCGGTGGCTTTTTCTAACAGTGACCAGGTGGCCTATGTTCCTCTTTTCACCGCGCAAAAATTGCTCCTGGGAATTGACTATCTGAATTTTATGCGCATTAAAGTGGATGACGCTGATAATTTAAGTCGAGCGACAGTTGATATTAGAATGACTGTTCGTCAAAATCACAAAATCAAAGCAGGAATGGAAGACGATTTTTCAGTGAGAGACACCGCGCAAGCAATTTCAACTATCACCAGCATTACGGATGTGCTTAAATATTTCTTGGTTTCCATTGCCGCCATATCCTTGCTTGTCGGAGGAGTGGGAATTATGAATATAATGTTGATTTCAGTTAATCAAAGAATAAAAGAAATCGGACTTCGCAAAGCGATAGGCGCCAGAAATTTTCATATTGTCACTCAATTTTTGATGGAATCGGTTTTTGTTACGGTTGTTGGGGGAATAATAGGAATGTTATTTGGAATAATTGTTTCCTATTTGGCGTCGGTTGTTATTGTGTCTTTGGGATATGAGTGGCAGTTTATTATTTCTCCAATTTCCATCGTGATTGCCACAGGAGTCGCCGCGTTGATTGGAATTGTGTTTGGTCTCTATCCCGCTCGCAGAGCAGCCAAAATAAGCCCAATGGAAGCGCTGCGGTATGAATAAAAATCAAAATATTTCATACAAAAAGTTTTATTTAAGCCAAAAATAACTTGTGTGTTTGACATATCATGTTTTTTGTGCTAGACTGTATTATTGCCATCAAAGTGGTAATTTGGAGAGGATATGTTTTTTAAAAACTCAAAAAGGAAGGGGACTAGCCATGAAAAGAACAAAAATGGTTGGAAGTTCGGATCTGATGCCGAGCTGGTTTGAAAAGTTTTCAAAAATTTCAGGGGAAATCTGGAAACAGCTCTTGCTTGGCCTGAAAAATCCTGGCAAAGGCCTGACACTGGATCATTTGCAAGCAGTGGTTGAGCATCGCAACCCTTTTGCGAAGTCATCGGATGTTGCGAAGTCAAGCCATTCTGATTTGATTAGCGGATGGCGGGCTTTTTACAAAAATCATTTTCTGATGGAGTGTGATTTTTCAAATTTAAACATTCCAATCAAACCAGGAGATGATTGGCGATTGCTTGTCATCGCAAATCTTTCACTCGAGCAACTTTACGCAAAGTGCAAAGAACTTTTTTCTTGCTGGCGCTGGACAGATGATGATCTGGACAAGAAAGTCATCTGGAATGAGCGTGATGCAAAAAAAGGTGCTTATGCAATCTGGGTCAGAGATGTCCAAGAAGCAGATGAGAATTTGAAAAATCTTTCTGCCAACGGCATCAAGGAGAAAGGCATGACCACTGAAACTCTTGCGGAGCGTCTGGTCCATGAGATCACGTTTTTTCAGGAAACAGGCAAACATCTTGATGTTCAAAATATCACGCTGTGTGCTGGCTCGTGTTATTCCGATGGTAACATCCCGAACGTGAACTGGAACGACGACAAGTTGAGCGTCAGCTGGTACGATGCCGGGCGCTCCGTTGATCACTTGCGGTCTCGCGAAGAAGTTTCAGGTAGGAAAAATCCCACTTAGTCTTGAGTGGGATTTTCACTTGCTATGACTTTTGAATTTTTCAAATATGAAATCCAGTTGTTCGTATTTTTTGAAATTTCCCGAAGATCCGCTTGAAAAGAAATATATTTTTTATAATCAATGATATTAAGTTCGTGCGCCATGCGGAAAAATCGCTTTAGTTTTTCTATTTTTATATGAGCTATAATAACCAACCGCAGTTTATTTTGCTTGGACTCCAATGCCGCTTCAATAATCAGATCCATTATTTCCAAACAAATGTTTTCTATTTTTAAATACATACCAAATCGGTCGCGCTTGGATAGCTTGGAAGAAAGTTGATAAAAACTTTTATAAAATTCGCAAATCTTATGTACCAACGGAACATTTTTGAATTCATTGGTGGCTCCGTTGGGGGGGGGTCTTAGTGGAAAGGGTATTCATGATGATTTATTTGAAAAAATAATTAGCTTGGAAAATCTGTTCTTGGCTTGGAGCGAATTTTGCAGAGGAAAAAGAAAAAAGAAAGATGTCGCAGAATTTGAATTTGATCTTGAAAACAACCTTTTTGCTTTGCATGAAATTTTGAAAAACAAAACGTTTAAGCATTGCAAGTATACAGCATTTAATGTTTGCGATCCAAAATTGCGCAGAATTCACAAAGCTATTGTCCGTGACAGAGTTTTACATCACGCGATTTTTCGGATATTATACCCGATTTTTGATAAGAGTTTTATTTTTGATTCATATTCCTGCCGGATTGAAAAAGGCACACACAGAGCGGTTGATCGGTTGGAAAAATTTGCCGGAAAATTAAGTCGAAATAATACAAAAGATATTTTTGCTTTGAAATGCGATATTAGAAAATTTTTCGATTCGATTGATCAAGGAATATTAATAAAGTTAATAAAAGATAAAATCAGAGATGGCGAGACCTTTTGGTTGATAGAGGCAATTATTAAAAGTTTTTCTAAAGGACTTCCACTGGGCAATGTGACCAGCCAGATTTTTGCCAATATTTATTTGAATGAACTGGATCAATTCATCAAACATAATTTAAAGGAAAAATATTATTTGCGTTATTGTGATGATTTTATAATCCTATCGGAAAATGAAAATCATCTGGTTGATTTGACGGATAAGATAAATGGTTTTTTACAAAACAAATTAAAATTAAATTTGCATCCTAATAAGATAATAATCAGAAAATATAGGCAAGGCATTGACTTTTTGGGTTATGTTGTTTTGCCGCGCCACAGAGTTTTGCGAACCAAAACCAAAAAAAGAATTTTAAAAAAAATAAAAAACAAACATTTTGAATTGCAAGAAGGATTTATTTCCAAAGAATCTTTCAATCAAAGCCTGCAGTCGTATCTGGGAATTTTGAAGCATTGCGAGGGGTATAAAATTGAGATGGAAATGGACGAGATGTTCAGGAAATAATTTGCTATTGAGAAGTGGTTTCGCCAAAGGCGGACAGGTTAACGATTTTTGTATTTTTCTGCTTGCTATTGACAAAAAATAGATATATGGTAATATATTATGAATCTATAAATTCATTAATTTTTACCATAAAAATGAACAATAACTTAAATACAACTAAAAACAACAAAAATGGTATTTTTGTTGAAGCGCTTCAATTGGCTATTTCAAATTTGCCGGAAAGATCAAGAAAGGTCATCTGGGAAAGATATGGCGTGGATGGAGCCGGAGTTAAAACCTTGGAAGAAATAGGTGGAAAATTCGGCATAACCAGAGAAAGAGTCAGACAAATCATAAGGGAGGTTTGCAAGAAAATTAAAGCTAAATCTAAGGATGCGGTTTTGTCTGAAGTTAGCAAAAAAATTATATTTACCTTGGAGCAAAATAGTGGTATAATGAAAGAGGAAAGTCTCCTTGGGGAGCTAAGCGGTTCAAACGAAAAACAAAAAGGAGCGGCAAAATTTTTCGTGGAATGCCTAGACGATGTTATTTCCTATGAAATAAAAGGAACAATGGATAAAGCCTGTGTTTTGTCAGGTTTTGATGTTGAATTTTGGGAAGGGCTTAAGAATGAAATAGTAGCTATTTTGAAAGCTAAAAAGTTTCCAGCCAGCGAAGAAGAATTATTTGAAGAATTTTCCAAGAAGAAAATAGGAACAAATGTTAGCAAAGATAAAATGTTTGCTTATCTCTCTGTTTCATTGGAGGTGAAAAAGAATATTTTTGGAAAATGGGGAATTTCTAAATCAAGTGAAATCACGCCAAAGGGAACCAGAGATAAAGCCTATTTGGTTTTAAAAGAATCCGGAAAGCCGATGCACTTCAAAGATATTGCTAAAAAAATAGATTCATACGGTTTAAATAAAAGAAAAACTCATCCGCAAACAGTTCACAATGAACTTATCAAGGATGAAAAATTTGTTTTAGTTGGAAGAGGAATTTATGCTCTTTCGCAATGGGGATATAAAAAGGGAACTGTTAAAGATGTTCTTGAAGAAGTGCTTAGAGGAAAAATCAAAGGTATGGAAAAGGATGAAGTGATAAAGGAAGTTTTGAAAGTTAGACAGGTCAAACAATCCACTGTGATAATAAATCTCAACAATTATTTCAAGAAAACAAAAGAAGGAAAATATATTGCGAAATAGACAACAGGTTTTTTAGAATGTAAAATAAAAATAAAATGAGTACGACATTGCAAATTTTTAATGATATTTTTGTTTCATTCAAAATGTTTGGGTCTGTTTTTGCTGATACTTGGTATTGGATTTTTCCAATGCCATTTTATTTTCTCTTTAAAACGATTTGGATGAATTATATCATTGACGGATATTTTGGAACTATTAATACGGTTATGCTGGAAATTATTGTTCCCAAAAATGTTGAAAAAAGTCCCAAGGTAATGGAAGCTCTCTATATAGGTATGCAAGGAGCGGAAAAAACTTATAATGTTCTGGAACAATTTACCGATGGAGCGGTGCCGGCTCGTTTTAGTATGGAAATTGTGGGCAGCGGAGGAGATGTTCATTTTTACATCAGAACTCCTAAGAATTTTCGCGACCTGGTGGAAGCGCATTTATACGCGCAATATCCTGATGCGGTTGTGGTGGAGGTGCCAGACTATGTTGACAGTGTTCCCAAGTTGATTCCTAATGAAAAATGGGATCTTTGGGGGACTGATTTTGAGTTTTTAAAAAACGATGCTTATCCAATTCGCACTTATAGATATTTCGAAGAAGATATAACCGGAAAAATGATTGATCCTCTTTCCGGATTGATTGAAGTTATGAGCAAGCTTCCGCCTGGTCAAAATATTTGGCTTCAAATTGGCGCGTATCCGTTGTCTCCATCTTGGTCTGACAAAGAGGGTAAAAAATTAGCAGAGAAACTAAAAGGAAAAGAAAAAAAGGAAGAAGGGCTTTTTGAGGGAATGATTAATGATTTTAAGGAAGTTTTTTCGAATTTGGGAAAAGCTCCCTTTGGACCTGTTGAATTTGAAAAAAAAGAAAAAAAAGAAGAACAGCCATTGGAATTTCGTTTATCTCCCGGAGAGAAAGAAGTGCTCAAGGTTGTTGAAGAAAATTTAGGAAAAATGCAATTTAAGGTAAAAATTAGATTTATTTTAGTGGGAAGAAAAGAAAATTTTGATAAATCAATGGTGTCGGCTTTCGTTGGAGGATTGAAACAATTTAATGATAATAATTTTAATTCTTTGAAACCGGATAATACTTCCAAGACCTATTCTTTTCTGATGCTTAAATCTCCTCGTTTGAAATACAGACAGAGAAAAATTTTGAGAAGATATAGGGATAGAAGTTTTGATGGAGCGCAGGTTGTTTTGAATACTGAGGAATTGGCGACTCTTTTCCATATTCCGGATATGTCAGTGGTAGCACCTTCGGTTTCTCGTGTTGAAGCCAAGCGCGGCGGAGCCCCGTTTAATTTGCCAGTGGAATAAATATACTATATGAAAAATGAAATTGCATTTTTTGCTAAAACCAATTTTAGAAATCAGGAGAGAGTTTTTGGAATAAAAACCGATGACAGAAGAAGGCATATGTATATCATTGGTAAAACCGGAATGGGAAAAACAAATCTTCTGGAAAATATGATCGTTCAGGACATAAGAAACGGTTTTGGCGCTTGCTATATTGATCCGCACGGCGACACGGCCGAGAAGTTGTTGAAATCTATTCCAGAGGAAAGAATCAAAGACGTCATCTACATCAATCCGGCTGATCAAGCCTATCCAATAGCTTTCAATGTTATGGAATCGGTGGATCAGGAATATATGCACTTGGTTGCATCGGGATTGATTGGAGTTTTCAAAAAAATCTGGGCTGATTCTTGGGGACCTCGTTTGGAATATATTCTTCGCAATGCCATCTTGGCTCTCTTGGAATATCCAGGCAGCACATTGTTGGGTGTTACCAGAATGTTGGTGGATAAAAAATATAGGGAAAAAATAGTTGATAACGTCAAAGACCCGGTTGTAAAAATGTTTTGGAAAGATGAATTCACGAAATGGAATGAACGTGTTTTGCAAGAAGTGATTTCTCCGATTCAAAACAAAGTCGGTCAGTTTCTATCAACTTCTTTGATTAGAAATATTGTGGGACAAAGAAAATCCTCTTTTGATGTGAGGGAAGTTATGGATGATAAAAAAATATTAATCCTCAATCTTTCCAAAGGAAGAATTGGAGAAGATGCCAGCGCTCTTTTGGGAGCGATGATGATAACAAAAATCCAGTTGGCGGCTATGAGTCGAGTTGATATTCCCGAAGAAGAAAGAAACGATTTCTATCTCTATGTTGATGAGTTTCAAAATTTTGCCACGGAATCTTTTGCCAATATTTTGTCCGAAGCCAGAAAATATCACCTTAATCTTATTTTGGCCAATCAATATGTCAATCAAATTGACGAAAAGGTTCGCGACGCTATTTTTGGAAATGCGGGAACAATCATATCTTTTCGGGTTGGCGCGACTGACGCTGAATTTTTGGAAAAAGAATTTGAACCGGTATTTATGCAAAATGACATTGTTAATCTTCCGAAATATAATATATATTTGAAGCTGATGATTGATGGAATTGCTGGAGACGCTTTTTCTGCCACGACTCTGCCGCCGGTTTATTTGGGAGATACGGAAAAAAATGTTGAAAAAGTGATTGAATTTTCCAGGGAACATTATGCGTCAAAAAAAGAAGATGTTGAAGATGGCATTGCTCTTTGGAGTGGAGTTATTGTTCCAAAGGTTGTTATCCACGCCGATAATTTTGTTTCTTCCGATGTTGTTGAAAAAAAATATGAACCAAGCGAAGTTGTTCCAAGAGAAAGTGTTCAACCAACAGCTGTTGCTCAAAATAGCGTTGATGATTCAAAACAAGTTGAAAAAGTTTTTTATAGCGCGAAATGCGATAGTTGCGAAGCGGAAATTAATATTCCGTTCAAGCCGGATGGAAAGCGGCCGGTTTTTTGCAAGGAATGTTTGAAGGATTATCAAAGAGCTGTTGCGAAATCCAAAGAGGAGAATGAAAGAAAAAAAAATGATGCGGAGCAGGATGGTCAAATAAAAAAAAATAAAGAAAATGATTCTGTTGCGCAGCATCCAATAAGAGAAAAAAGTTTTTCTAATAAGGCTTATGTTTCGACTGAAAAACCACTCTCTCTTTCACAAATGCAACATACGGCTCCGAAAAAATTTAAACCTCGCTTGGCGAAACCCCATATTAATTTAAATGAATTGCGAGAAGTGATGGGCAGAGCTAGAGATGAAAACGATTCAGAAAAATAGGCAATGGAAAAAAGGAAAGAAAAAAGAAAAAAAAGAGTGATTTTGGCTATGTCTAGCGGAGTGGATTCTTCGGTGGCAGCGGCGCTTCTTAAAAAACAAGGCTACGATGTCGTGGGTGTTTTTATGCATTTTTGGAAAGAACCAGGGAATGACGCGCTTCGGGAAAATAAATGTTGCTCATTGGAATCGCAAGAAGATGCTCGAAAAGTTGCTCATCAATTGAAAATCCCTCTCTATACTGTAAATGCGGCTAAGGAATTCAAAAAAGAAGTAGTGGATTATTTTCTTTTTGAAACAGAAAATGGTCGCACGCCTAATCCTTGTGTAGTTTGCAATGAAAAAATAAAATTTAATTTTATTTTTAAGAAAATGTTGGAAATGAATGCGGATTTTGTGGCGACAGGTCACTATGCGGATATAAAAGAAATAGACGACCTGTCTGCCGGTAGGCAGAGAAAATATCATTTGTTTACTTCCAACGACGAAGAAAAAGATCAAACTTATTTTTTATACAACCTAAAACAGGAGCAATTAAAAAAAATAATTTTTCCGGTAGGAAAATATAAAAAGCCGCAGATTCGCGCAATGGCTAAAAAAATGAATATCCCGGTTTTTGATAAGGATGATTCGCAGGGACTTTGCTTTACTCCGGAAAAATATCCAACGGAATTTATCAAGAGAAATTTGAAACTTGTTGAAGGAGAAGTTGTGGACACGAGTGGAAAAAAGGTAGGCAAGCATCAGGGTATTCAGCTCTATACTATTGGTCAAAGAAGAGGAATTAATATTGGAGGAGATGGACCATATTATGTGGTTGATCGAGATTTTTCAAAAAATTGTCTGGTGGTGACAAACAATGAAAAAGACCCGGCTATTTTCAGAAAAAAAATGTTGGTAGAAGGAAAAAATTGGATAGCCGGGGAACCTAAATTACCCCTGGAAACCAATGTTAAAATAAGATATCGCCACCCATTGGTCCGTGCTATAATAAAAAAGCCAAGCATCAAACGCAAAACAAAAAGCAACATATACGAAGTGGAGTTTTTGGAGCCGCAAAAAGCCGTAACTCCGGGACAATCGGCGGTGTTTTATTCTGATGAAGGAGAAGTTTTGGGTGGGGGTGTGATTTTGTGAGTCATTTTTCAATTTATATTATTTTAACAAATTATTTTTTTAATAAATTTTATGCAAGAAGATAAAACGCAAGATGCGGCGAGGAAACATAGGATGCAATCGGAACTGATTATGAAAGAGTCTGATGAAAAAAGAAATGCTTTCAAGAAAACCAATTTGGAAATTGAAACAAGGCAATTGAAAAAGAAAATAGAAAATTTGTCAGCGGAACTTTCAGCGAAAGAACGGGAACTTCAAAAAGCGGAAAGCGAACAAATTATGTTGCAAGCGGAAATAAAAAAAATAAAAAAACAATTGGCATAAAAATTAATTCACACTAAAAAAATGAACAGACATTTTGTGGACATTATTAAACAATTTATCAGAGAAAAAGGTCTTCAAGATTTAAGCAGTGATGGCTGGTCAAGAATGCGTCAGGCGGAAAAAGATATAAATTCAGGAAAAATAAACTCTTCAGATGCGGCTATAGAGGAATTTTTGAAAGAAAGAGATTTTCAGATTAAAGTTGATCGACACGGAAAGGAAGATTTGAAAAAGAAATTGGACAGGAATTAAACAGATAAACGGAAAAAATTGTATGACAGTAAGAGAACTTCGTCAAAAATATTTAGATTTTTTTAAGTCCAAGGAGCACACAATTATTCCTTCGGCTTCTTTGATTCCGGCTGAAACTGATGGTTCAACGTTTTTCACAACCGCCGGAATGCATCCATTGGTGCCATATCTGATGGGTGAAAATCATCCGGGAGGGAAAAGAGTGGCAAATGTTCAAAAATGTGTTCGAATGGGAGATATTGATGACGTGGGAGACAATCGTCATCTGACTTTTTTTGAAATGATGGGAAATTGGAGTTTTGGCGACTATTTCAAAAAAGAAGCCATTGAGTGGAGTTTTGAATTTTTAACTGATAAGGAAAAAGGTTTAGGAATTGATCCGAAGAGAATTTATGTGACGACTTTCAAGGGAGAAAATTCCATACCTAAAGACGAGGAATCAATTGAGATTTGGAAAAATATTTTTCAAAATGCCGGAATAGAAACGGAAGTTTCGGAAAATGGCGAAGTGAGTTCGAGAAAGAAAATTATTTCCTTGGGCGCTGAGGATAATTTTTGGATTGCCGGAGAAGTCGGACCGTGCGGACCGGATACGGAAATGTTTTATGACACTCGTCCGGAAGAGGGAGAAATCAGAGGAGATTTTCAAGACCTGGTAAATTCCGGAAGATTGATCGAAATTTGGAACGATGTGTTTATGGAATATGAAAAGAGAAAAGTTGAAAGTGAAAAGCAAAAAGATGAAAAATATGAATATGTTAAATTGAGTCAAAAAAATGTGGACACCGGGATGGGAGTAGAAAGAACATTGGCAGTTCTGAATGGAAAAGAAAATGTTTTTGAAACGGAATTATTCCAGCCGATTTTTGAAAATATTTCCGAACTTTCAGGAAAAAAATATGAAGATCATAAAAAAGAATTTCGTATTATCGCGGATCATATCAGAGCCAGTGTTTTTATGATTTCCGACGGTGCAACTCCATTGAATGTTGGTCGGGGATATGTTCTGCGACGAATAATTCGTCGAGCAGTTGAACAAGGAAGAAAAATTGGAATCGATATATGGCTCAAGGATTTAGCTGCTGTTATTATTGATATTTATAGTGAAGCGTATCCAGAATTAGTTAAAAATAGAGGTGATATAGTTAGGGAAATTAGAGCAGAAGTTAATAAATTCAGAAAAACTTTAGAAGTAGCTCATAGAAAATTAGAAGCAGAAACTGCTTCGTTAAAGATTAATTTTTTAGATGCAAAAATAAGAATAATAAAAAAAGTTGATGAGGGAATGGTTGAAAAAATATTTAAAACTATAACTTCTGATGGATTGCCTTATGATATGGCTATAGAAGCTTATAGGGAGAAAGGCTTTGAGATTGATGAAAATGCACTGAATATTTTAAAGGACAAGCTAGAGAAACATAAGGCTCTTTCTCGCACGGCTTCGGCTGGGATGTTTAAGGGCGGTTTGCAAGGAATGGGGGAAATGGAAACAAAATATCATACCGCCACTCATTTGCTTTTGGCGGCGCTGAGAAAAGTTTTAGGCAATCACGTCTATCAAAAAGGATCAAATATCACTGCGGAACGTTTGCGTTTTGATTTTTCTTATCCGGAAAAAATGACTGCGCAGCAAATTGCTGAAGTCGAGGAATTGGTTAATGCGGCTATTGGAGCAAGGCTGGATGTTGTGTTTGAAGAAATGAGTTTGGATGAAGCGAAAAATTCTGGAGCTATGGGTGTTTTTGGGGCAAAATATGGAGATGTGGTGAAAGTTTATAGTATTATCAATGATCAGGGAGAAATTGTCAGCAAGGAAATTTGCGGCGGTCCGCATGTGAAAAATATTGGAGATTTGGGTCGTTTCAGAATCAAAAAAGAAGAAGCTTCCAGCGCGGGAGTAAGACGCATCAAAGCGGTTTTGGAATATTGACATCCAGGCTTGGATGGTTTATACTGGTTTAAGTGGTAAAATTCATTATATTTAAGGAATAAAACAATGTTGGCAATTATCAAAACAGGCGGAAAGCAATATAAAGTTGCGGAAGGCGACAAAATTAAGGTTGAAAAAATTGAAGGAGAGGATGGTTCAAAGATAGTTTTTGAAGAAGTGCTTTTTATTGGAGATGAAAAGGATGTGAAAATTGGAAGTCCTATGGTTTCCGGAGCAAAAGTAGAAGGAAAAATTATCAGACAAGGACGAAACGATAAGGTTTGGGGAGTAAAACACAAAGCCAAGAAAAGATATAAAGTTAAATTTGGACACAAGCAGCTTTTCACAGAAGTGGAAATTACAAAAATAGCCTAACATTATCTTGAAATTAAAAAACACCCGGGAAGTTTTTCCTTGGGTGTTTTTTTGTATCACAATCTTTCCTCATCTTTCCTTGATGTCAGTTATGGAATAGCTTTCTATTCCGAGGCTACAACAATTTTGAAGGAAACATTCCGCAGAAACATTATTTGTTTTGACCGGGTTTCCGAATTCATTTTTTGGAATCATTTGCGCTGTTTTTTTGTTTTCAACGCAGAAAAAAACGTAATTACATTTCGGGTTGATTGTTCCTGAAATGAAGAAACTCATCGCGGCCTCCTTTTTTCTGGTCGTCTTTTTTTGATTGTTTTAGTCAAGGGCGCTTTCTTTAGACAGAGACATCCCTTTTTTATGCAACTATCCATAACCTGATTCCTTTCCTTTTTGATGTCTAATCGTGTTCCTGAGGATTTTCCTCTGTGACAAACAAAGGCCAAACAGCACCGGAATACAAAACCGTTTTTTTGCATACGCATCCCTCCCTTAATAAGCGTAGTTGTTTTTTTATTTTGTTAAACTATAACAATTCTTTGCGATTTGTCAAGGCTTCAGAGAGTGTCAATTCGTCGGCATATTCCAAGTCCGCTCCCGTGGAAAGTCCACGACCGAGGCGGGTGATTTTTATTCCAAAAGGTTGCAATTTTTTTTTGAGATAGAGAGCAGTGGTGTCGCCTTCGGTTGTTGGATTGGTGGCGAGGATAATTTCGTGAATTTCTTCTTTTTTGACGCGTTCAAAAAGATCAGGAATTTTCAGCGCGCTATCTTTTTCTGTGGCGGTAATCACTCCTCCCAGGACGTGATATATTCCGGAAAAAGCGTGCGTTCTTTCAATGGAGATAATATCCAGCGGTTCTTCCACGACACAAATTGTTTTTTGATCTCTTTTTTTGTCTGCGCAAATTTGGCAAAGTTCTCCTTCGGAAATATTGTGGCATTTTTGGCAGAAACGGAGATTTTTAATTTCCAAAAGATTTCTGGAAAATTCTTCTATGTCGTCTTGGCTTTTTTTGAAAAGAAAGAGCACCAACCGCTCGGCGTGTTTTGGTCCGATAGATGGAAGAGAAGAAAAATTTTTGATAAGTCTTTGGAATGATTTGGGAAACATTAGTATGTTTTTTATTTTTAACGTATTTCTGTGTGGATTTTTTCCAAGTTTTTGAAACTGGCGGAAGCTTCCTCGAAGAAGCAATTAACTTCGCCAACTGGTCCGTTTCTGTGCTTGGCAATAATAACTTTCACAATTCCTTTGTTCGGAGTGTCAGGTTTTTCGCGATCTTCGCGATAGAGAAACAGAACAACATCCGCGTCTTGTTCGATAGATCCGGATTCTCGCAAGTCGGAAAGTTTTGGAATTTGCGGACTGCGCGATTCCACGGCGCGGGAAAGCTGGGAAAGGGCAATAACCGGAACATTAAGTTCTCGCGCCAATTGTTTAAGCGCGCGGGAAATTTCGGAAATTTCTTGCACGCGATTTTCTCCGCCGCGTCCTTCCATAAGTTGAAGATAGTCAATAATAATCAGACCAACTTTGTGTTCCGATTGAAGTCTTCTCGCCATTGTGCGCATTTCCATAATGTTAGCGGAAGCAGTGTCGTCGATAAACAAAGGAGCTTCGCTCATAATTCCCATTGCGTCTCCGATTCTTTGAAAATCATTATTATCTCCGTCGCTTTTTAGTCTTCCAGTTCGCAGTCTCCAAAGATCGACTCGCGCTTCGGCGGCTAGCATTCTGTCTACGAGTTGATCAGAGGACATTTCCAAGGAGAATATTCCTACGGGAACTTTTTGACGCACTGAAGCGTAGCGGGCGATATCAAGAGCGAAAGATGTTTTACCGACAGAAGGACGAGCAGCTAAAATAACCAAGTCGGATTTTTGCAGTCCTGCCAGAACGCCATCTAAATCATGAAAGCCGGTTGGGATTCCGCGAAATTTGTCTCCGTTTTTGTGAAGCTCGTCGATTCGGTTAAAAGCCGCTTCCAAGATGGAACGAATAGGAACAAAATCTTGTTTGATATATTTTTGCGAAACTTTAAATATTTTTTGTTCGGCTTCGTCCAAAATTTTTTCAATATCTTCGCCTTCCTGAAAACCTAATTCCAAAACTTCCGTCGCGGCTTCAATCAGCCGACGCAGCAACGCTTTTTTTTGCACCACTTTGGCATAGTGAACGACGTGCGATGAAGAAGGGACGGTACTGACAACAGAAGCTAGATAGCTGGATCCGCCGATTTGATCAAGCAGTTCTTTTTCTTCAAGTTTGTTGGACACACTGAGAACATCCAAAGGTTCGCGATCTTCATATAAATCTAAAATAACTTCATAGATGTGATTGTGCGCGTCTTTGTAGAAATCTCCAACTTTCAAAAGGTCGGCGATTTTTATGATAGCATCCTTGTCGAGCATCAATGAGCCCAAAACGGATTGCTCCGCTTCAATATTGTGAGGGGGAACGCGAAGATCGCTGGATGATTTTCTCTCATTCATCGGTTCGAATTTTTTTTGTTTGAAATCTTTTTTGTTTGAGAATTTTCCAACCATATTTTTTGAAGAATAAAAAACAAGAATTTTTTATGTAGCTTTTAAAGTATAGCAATTTGGAAAAGCAAAATCAACCGCCTCAAATGACCAACTTTTCAACAACTTACGCACCTATTGACTTTTTGCCGAAAAAGGAGTATAATATAAAGATGGGTGTTAAAAAAACAGAAGGACTAGTCCTTCTGTTTTATGTTGTAGCCTTCTTGGGTGTCTTTGATTATATAGCCCTTCTTTTCAATCAAATCTCTGAGCTGGTCGGATTTTTGAAAATCTTTTTCTTTTCTGGCGTGTTCGCGTTCGAAGATTAGTTTTTTTATTTCTTCCGGAATTTCCGCTTGACCGCGAAGAATAAAACCAAAAATAGAATTTATTTTTTTCCAAAATGAAAGAATTTTTTGCGCGGAATTGGAGGAAAGATTTTTTTCCGCGATCAGTTTGTTGGTTTCGTTGATCAGTTCATAAATCGCGCTCAATGCCAATGGCGTGTTGAGATTATCATCCAAGGCGGATTCTATTTTTTGTTGATATTTTTCAATTTCAATTGACGATCCGGAATTTTTCATTTTGGAAAAAGCTTCCATCTCCAAGAAAAAATCATTTATTTTTTGTAAATTTTTGTGAGCTTGTTCCAGGGCTTCCCAAGAAAAATCCAGTTGAGATCCGTGATGCGAAGAGAGAAAAAGCAATCGCAAATCCATTGAAGAATATCCTTTTTCTTTGATGTCGGAAAGTGTAAAAAGATTTCCTTTGGATTTACTCATTTTTTCTCCGTTCATCAGAATGTGCCGGGTATGCAACCAGTAACGCACAAATTTTTGTCCGGTGTAACATTCGGTTTGAGCAATTTCCGCTTCGTGATGAGGAAAAATATTATCTTCTCCTCCGGTGTGAACATCAATCGTGTTTCCTAAATATTCCGTGCTCATAGCGCTGCATTCAATATGCCAACCGGGATAGCCGACAGACCAGGGAGAATCCCATCGCATAAGATGTTCCTTGGAGGCTTTCAACCAAAGAGCAAAATCCCAAGGATTTTTTTTGTCCGGATGTTCTTCCAGGCGAGCTCCCACCTTGAGATTTTCCAGCGTGTTGCCGGAAAGTTTTCCATATTCGTCAAAAGAGGTTACGTCAAAAAAAACATTGCCGTTTTTTTCATAGGCGTTGCCTTTTTCAATCAGTTTCTCAATTATTTTTATCATTTGTTGAACGTGAGCGGTGGCGCGCGGAAAATAGTTGGCGGGAATGATGTTCATTTCCTTTTCCGTTTGCTTGAAGTTTTCTTCATAGAATCTGGCGATTTCTTCCGGAGACTTTTTTTCTTTCTTGGCTCTTTTCCCAATTTTGTCTTCTCCGCTGTCGCCCTGGGCGATGTCATCGTCAGTCAAATGTCCGACATCGGTGATGTTTTTGATCATTCGCACTTCAAACCCGTTGTATTCAAGATAGCGTCGCAAAATATCCGGCACCAAATAGGCGCGAATATTTCCAATGTGAATATTGCCATAGACAGTTGGACCGCAGACGTACATCGAAACCTTGCCGGGATTGAGCGGTTGAAATTCATCCTTTTGTTTTGTGAGAGTGTTGTATATTTTTAGCATAAACTTATCTTACAGCCATTTTTTCGCTTTGAAAAGGATGATAGTGAAAACTGACATAAAAAGCATTATTGAGACGTGGATGAAAAAAGCGTTGGGATTTTTTCCAAAAGGAATATCGGCGCTCATAGCGAGAATGTTTGAATATACTGTCATAGGCATCATTATTGCGGAAAAAACAGTCAAAATTTTCATTGTGTGGTTCAACTTGTTGGAAAGGAGAGAGTTGTTGGTTTCTTCCAAGGATTCAATGGTTTCCTTGTTGGATTCCAAAGAATTCCAAAGACGAATATTGGTTCCGATAAGATCTTGGAAATAGGGTTTGGTTTCATCAGGAACAAACAAACCGTCTTTTTGAAGAAGAGATTCCAAAACCGAGCGTTGCGGCTTGAGTGTTCGGCGGAAATTCAGAATATCTCTTTTGACTATGGAAATTTCAAAAACCATTTCTTTTTCTTTTCCATTGAAAACTTGATTTTCAATTTCCAGCAGATTTTCGTGAATGTGATCCAATTTGGGAAAACAAGATTCCAAAAGTATAGATAGAATATTATACATCAAGTGCGTCGGGGAATTGCTCATATGTAATCTTCTTTTTCCTTCGCTTTCAACAAGTTTTTTGAAAAAATCGGAGAGTTGATATATGTCTTCGTTATGTCCGGTGATCAGATGGCTTTTTGTCAGAACAATATCAAGTTCTCCCGGATAGGTGGTTCTGGTTTTTGTGTTGAAAAGAGGAATGTGGATAGTCAAAAACAAACAACCGTCATATTGCGTTGCGCGCGGACGAATTGTTGGGGTCACAAACTCTTCGATGGCCAATGGATGAATGTTGAAATTTTCCTGAAGATAGACAACATCATCGGCGCCGGGATTGGAAAAGTCGATCCAGGTTACATTTTTAAATTGAATGCTGTTCATTTTTAATTTTTGTTTTAAATAAAAAAACGCATATCCATATTATATCCTAAATACAGCCATTTGACAAAAACGCCAATTATTATTAAATTCTATATTATATGGGTGTGAAAAAAATTGTGCTGTTACTGATTGCTATTTATCAAAAAACTATTTCTCCGGATCATGGTTGGCTTTCCCGTTTTTTTCCAACGAGGATTTGTCGTTTTCATCCATCCTGTTCACACTACACCCATCAAGCCGTGGAAAGATTCGGAGTTTTCAGGGGATTGTTTCTTGGATCAAAAAGAGTGCTCAGATGTCATCCTTGGAATGATGGAGGATTTGATCCCGTTCCCGAAAAAAATAATATGAAAAAATAAAAAAATTTTTATTTATAAAGTTCTTTGGTTTTTTAAAAGTATTGATGTTGTTTGTTGAAAAAGGCGTTGTTATTTCATTCAAATCAAATGACTTTGGGGAGAAAACAAATGTCAAAAAGCAAAGACAGGGGAGCAAACACGGGGAAAAAAGGTATTCTTGTGTTCAGTGATCGACAATGCAAAAAGAAGGTAGCATCAAATTTACTCGATGGACTGGATGAGGAAGCAGTGAAGGAAGTTTTTTCTTGCTTTCTTGGCGATGAGCTTGTCGCCAAGGGTATGCGTGTGGATCCCACGATGTGCGCGGAAAATATTTTTACCAGGGAAAATGGACTTTGCCGGAGTTGTATGAAATGCGTTTGTGTTTTGAGCGAGTCTACTTGCTTGGTACGCAATGAATGCGCATATGGCGACATATGTAAAGTCAAACGAAGCAGGAGACAACCCATCAGAAGGTGTCCGGAAAAACCTAATCATCATCGGGCATCTATAAGCGCGGCAGTTTAAACCACCGGGGACTTTTAGGGAGTATATAAGAGCCGCTTTGGAAAAATCCAA
>DOKE01000042.1:4170-5620 GCA_003510895.1 Candidatus Moraniibacteriota bacterium | reverse complement strand
AGGCGGCTTTAAATTTGAAAAAGTAGCTATTAGCAGTCGGACTTGACGAGTGCTAAGAGTTGATATATTATTAATTTATGAATACAAGACAAGAAAAAATTTTATCGGCGGTTATTGAAGAATATACGCAATCGGCCATTCCGGTGGGTAGCAAGATTTTATCGGAAAAATATTTATCCGGCGTCAGTCCGGCGACTATTCGAAATGATATGATGGAGCTCGAAGAAGAAGGCTATTTATATCAACCGCATATAAGCTCAGGGAGAATTCCAACTGACAAAGGCTATCGCTATTTCGTTGAAGAAATTATGGGAGACAAAGAACTTTCCAAAGCAGAACAGCAAAAATTGCAAAAAGAATTTTTGAAACTTAAAGCGCAAAATGTTCGGCTGACCAGAACAACCGCAAAACTGCTTTCCCAAATGAGTGGAAATCTAGCTATTAGCGGAATAAGCAAAAACAAAGAATTTTCGGATTTTGGAATGCGGGAACTTATGGAACAACCGGAATTCAAAGAATTGGACGAGGTTTGTCGGTTAGTGGAAGTTTTGGATTATATGGATGAAAAATTTGAGCAATTGACGAAAGATGTCAAAGAAGGAGAAACAAGAATTTTTATTGGAAAAGAAAATCCGATTGAAGAAGTTTCCGGATGCTCTATGATTGTTTCGCCCTATAAAAATAAAAAAGGAGAAAAAGGGATTTTGGCATTGATTGGTCCCAAAAGAATGGAGTATGCCAAAAACAAATCAATTATTGAATATGTGAAAAAAATGCTAGGAACATCAATGATGATTGTAGTAATAATAAATATAGTTGTCTAAAATTAATTTTTTAAAAAATATGCAAAAAAAACAACATAAAAATGAAGACAGTCAAAAGGAAGATGATATAGAAAAAGATATTAAGGATGTGGAAGACCTGTCTACCGATAAGGTAGAAGAAATTGTGGTGAAGCAAGGCGGAGAAATGTCAGAACTTGAAAAGAAAAATGTGGAATATCTAAACGGATGGAAAAGATGTCAGGCCGATTTTGAGAACTATAAAAAAATACAAGCAGAATCACAAAGAGATTCAATGAAATATGCTTCTCAAAACATCATCCTTCAAATTTTGCCGGTGCTGGATAATTTTCAAGCTTCCATCGAACACATTCCGGATGATCAAAAAGGAGGAGCTTGGGTTCAGGGAATTATGTATATTCAAAAACAATTGGAAGGAGTTTTGCTAGAAAATGGAGTGGATGAAATTCAAGCGGAACCGGGAAGCAACTTTGATCCCAAATTCCACGAAGCAGTGGCGGACAAAGAATGTAAAACTTGCAAAGGAGAAGTTGAATATGAGAACAAGATAGACAGGGTTATATCCAAGGGATACAAAATTGGAGACAGAATATTAAGACCGGCTAGGGTAATCGTTAAATAAATTTTTTAAAAAGTAACCCCCCAGT
>DOKE01000042.1:3482-4089 GCA_003510895.1 Candidatus Moraniibacteriota bacterium | reverse complement strand
ACCGACTGGGGGTGGGGGGTAGGTCAGACAGGTTGGAGATAGGTAATAAGAGAGAGAGGAGGGGTGGTAGGGAGATAATACCTGAATGACCGTGGGATAAGTATAATATATTTTAAATAATTAGTCAAGTGTAATTAAGTAATTAATTCAGTAATTAGCAACCGGTAAAAATTCACTGCTTGCTAGCTATTGATAAAATAAATATTATGAGTAAGATTTTAGGAATTGATTTGGGGACAACAAACAGCGCAATGGCGGTTATTTCCGGAGGAAAACCGGATATAATCGAAAACAAAGAAGGAAATAGAACCACTCCTTCAATGGTGGCTATTTCAAAAACGGGAGAAAGACTGGTTGGGCTATTGGCGAAAAGACAAGCCGTAACTAATCCCGGCAACACACTTTTTTCAATTAAAAGATTAATTGGTCGCGCGTTTGAAGATGAGGAAGTTCAGAGAGATATGCATTTGCTTCCATATAAAATCGTGAAATCCGGTGGAGGAGTGAAAGTGACTATGAGCGACAAGGAATATGCTCCGCAAGAAATTTCCGCTATGATACTTCAAAAACTTAGAGCTGACGCTGAAGAAAAATTGGGAGAAAAAAT
>DOKE01000042.1:3241-3418 GCA_003510895.1 Candidatus Moraniibacteriota bacterium | reverse complement strand
AGAAAAATTGGGAGAAAAAATAACTGAAGCGGTAATCACTGTGCCAGCCTATTTCAATGACTCGCAAAGAAAAGCCACCAAGGAAGCCGGGGAAATTGCCGGATTTAATGTGCGCAGAATTATTAATGAACCGACAGCTGCCGCTTTGGCCTACGGATTTGATAAAAAGAAAGATGA
>DOKE01000042.1:1808-3135 GCA_003510895.1 Candidatus Moraniibacteriota bacterium | reverse complement strand
GGAGGAACTTTCGATATCTCAATTTTGGAAGTTGGCGATGATACGGTGGAAGTGAAATCTACTAACGGAGATACGCACTTGGGAGGAGATGACTTTGATCAAAAAATAATTCGATGGATTTTGGATGAATTCAGAAAACAAGAAGGGATTGATCTTTCCAAAGATCCGTTGGCTCTTCAAAGAATCAAGGAAGCGGCGGAAAAAGCTAAGATTGAACTTTCCACTTCTATGGAAACTGAAATCAATCAACCTTTCATAACTTCCGACTCGTCAGGTCCAAAACATTTGGTGATGAAAATGACCAGAGCGAAATTGGAAGAACTGATTGGTGATCTTGTGGAAAAAACATTAGAACCGGTTAAAAAAGCTTTGGCGGATGCTAAAATGGAAACCAAGGACATTAATGAAGTGGTGATGGTGGGAGGTATGACCAGGATGCCATTAGTTCAACAAATAGTGGAAAAATTCTTTGGAAAAAAACCGAATATTTCCGTGAATCCAGATGAAGTTGTGGCATTAGGCGCAGCTATTCAGGGAGGAGTTTTGGAAGGAACAGTTAAAGATGTGTTGCTTTTGGATGTTACTCCTTTGACATTTGGAATTGAAACTATGGGAGGAGTGCGAACACCGCTTATCAACAGAAACACCACTATTCCAACTTCCAAATCGCAAGTGTTTTCCACCGCCGCTGATAATCAACCAAGCGTGGAAATTCACGTGTTGCAAGGAGAACGTGAAATGGCAGCTGACAATAAAACATTAGGAAGATTTATTTTAGATGGAATTCCACCATCTCCAAGAGGAATCCCTCAAATTGAAGTGGAGTTTGATATTGACGCTAATGGAATTTTAAATGTGATTGCCAAGGACAAAGCTAGTGGAAAATCTCAATCCATCAGAATTGAAGCAGCTTCAGGACTTTCCAAAGAAGAAATTGAAAAAATGACCAAGGACGCTGAAACGCACGCAGAGGAAGACAAGAAAAAGAAAGAACTTATTGAAACAAGAAATATGGCAGACACTCTTGTCTACACCACGGAAAAAGCTTTGCGAGATGCCGGGGACAAGATTTCAGCCGATGAAAAGAAACCGGTGGAAGACGCAATTGCCGAGCTTAACAAAGTGAAAAACGGTGATGACTTGAATGCTATCAAAGCGGAAACAGAAAAACTTTCGCAAGCGGCGCAAAAGATCGGAGAAAAACTCTACAAAGCAACTCAATCAACTCAAGGTGGACAAGCCGGAGAAGCGCCCAAAGAGGGCGATCAGCCAAAAGAAGCAGAGACTGAAAAACCGGAAGATAAAAAAGAATAAAAAACTTTAAAAA
>DOKE01000042.1:0-1702 GCA_003510895.1 Candidatus Moraniibacteriota bacterium | reverse complement strand
TCTTTAATTTAATTTATTTTTTTTCATTATCATCTAGGCAGTAAGTTAGGATAGAAATGGCAAAGTGGAATAGATGACGTTCTGCATCCTATTGACTTTGAAGTTTTTTCTTGGTAATCTTTATTGAAAACAAAAATGATTGTATTCTTAACAATTTAGATAGAGGGGGTGTGGATATGAGTCAAAAAGACTCTGTGGAAAGGAATTTTGGAATTACTCTTTTATTAACTTCAATGTGTGATACAGGCTGCTCTCATTGTATGGATAGCTCAACTATTCATAATCCAACCCATTTCCCAAAAGAAATGGCGGAGGAAATAATGAGGGAGGTGCGACAAAAAGGTTGGAACTTCTTAGCTTTTTTAACAGGCGGGGGAGAACCCTTGATGCATCCAGACTTTTTGGGTGTTGTTGATGTCTTTGGCGAATATGAGAAGACAGTTTCTGTTGGAATGGTAACCTCCGGATTTCTTGAAGGAGATGTGTCGAGGGAATTCAATTTACGAGAATTTTTGCAGCGTCCATATGTTCCAGAGAGTCATGTTGAACAAAGTTTTCATTTGTATCATCCAAGTTTTAGCGATCGTTTTGTGAATATGGTAAAGCTTTTGCAAGAAATCAGAGAAAGATCATTGATGAATGTTCGTATGTGTCTATCTTTTGAAAATTGCGAAGAGTCTTGGAATAAACTTGAAAGAACTATTCAATCAGCTGCCGATGAAATTGGCGGTGATTATTATGCTCTTCCAGGTGGGTTTACTGAAAATGAACAACCAAATTTTTCTATCGTGGAAAGAAATCTAGGAAGGGGTAACTGGCATTTTGATTGGATAGCAGAAAAAGAATCACTTCTAATTTCCAGGTGTTATGTTATCCGTAATAATCGTGACGGAGGGATTTTGCTAAACATTCGACCGATTCCTTTTGATAATATTGGTCGAGGGAAAAAAATCCAGGAGAGCGCTTGGTCGCAATTTGTTTGTGGTATTTTTCTGGATCATAAGGATTTTTTTTCAACAAGGCTTTCTGTAGATTTTCATGGTTATGTCTATCCGGAATATTGTTGCGCGGGTGGACATATGCGCTTGGGAAGAGTTGGGCAAGATTCGATGGAGGAAATGCTTCTGAAAGGATATAGGATATTTCAACGGCTTCCGAGCATCATCTTAGCAGACAAGCGGATGTTTAAGTGGGGCACATACGAAGTTTGCAAGCTTTGTCAGCAAATCGTTGCTGAACGAGGAATTGAATTGGCTTAAGGCAAGAGGCGCATATGAAGGTTCTTTTTAAATGCCTTAATAGGCAGAACGTGCTTTTTTATCGGAGGATATTATTATGAAAAAATTTGCTTGCACGATGATTTTGTTGTTCGGAATGCTTTGTTTTGGGCAAATGACCAGTGCTGATACAATCGAGCCGATTGAATATGGGGATGGCGTTTATTTTTTCAACGGCGCGGGTGAAAGATTTGGAAAAGCATTGGCTACATTCATCAAATCCCATCCTGAACTCGAATTGGTTTCAATGGCTTCTATGAGTGACGGCAAGCTTTATTCCAATACTGACGGATATTTTGTTGTTTTCAGAAAAAAATAATTATCGCGTCAATGCATAGAAAACAAATGAGCGGAGAGAAAGACTTGGATTTTGAGAATTATCAAAAATGACCTAAGAACACAACGGGCTGTTGAAATATTTCAAC
>DOKE01000040.1:1888-6079 GCA_003510895.1 Candidatus Moraniibacteriota bacterium | reverse complement strand
GCAACCGGAGAAATTCTTAATGAAATTGAAAACGCCTACTACACCGGCTACGACACAAAAAATGAATTCATCACTATTCCCAATCCAACGGACGGAGAATACCAAATCAAAACTCAAGGAACTGAAAATGGAAACTATCGTATAGAAGTAGCTAAAATTTTTGAAGACGAAAACAACTCTCAACAAGCTCTGGAATCAACCGCCATCATCAACGGAGTTGCTGAAGAAGGAAAAACAGAAGAAATTCAAATCGAAGTTTCCCAAGACCAAGTTTCCCAAAAAAAAGCAATCACCCTTGAATCCATTGTTTCTGAAATCGACCGCTATCAAAAATCAGGAATGATTAAAAAAAACGAAGCCAGAAATCTCCAACGCACTCTTAAAAGAATTATCAGTCTGGACAATCTTTCGGAAGAAATAGAAAATAACAAAAAAATCAAAGAAGAAAACAAACAAAAGTTGCAAAAACTAATCGCCGAAAGAAGATTGAAATATCTAGATGCATTGATTAAATACATTGGAAATAAACCCGACAAACTCATCAGTCAGCAGGCCAAGACTCTTTTAATTGAAAGCCTGGAATATATCAAAACTCGTCTCTTGATTAATTAGGATTAAATTTCCTCATTTGAGCACGGTCGTACTTTGGCGAAACTGGGGTTTTGACTTTTTCTTTTTTTGGCTTTAAAATGGGTTTATGGTTGGAAAAATAACATATTATTTTTATGCAGAATAAGATAAATAAAATCAAGATAGCGGCTTTGGAAGAAATTGAAAAAAGCGCAAATTTGGAAGAAGTTTTGGAACTGAGAGTAAAATATTTGGGACGCAAAAGTGAGTTCAATCAAATATTGAAAGGACTGAAAGATTTAAGCGAACAGGAAAAAAAAGAGATAGGTCCGCTGGCTAATGCTGCCAAAAAAGAAATTGATGAAGTTTTGGCGAAAAAAGAAAAAGAATTCAGATTTAGTGTCGATTGGGAAGCGGAAAAAATCGATGTGACTATTCCGGTCAAGAAAAAGAAAAGAGGACATCTGCATCCTCTCACAAAAGTGAGAAATGAAATAGAAGACATTTTTACTTCAATGGGGTTTGAAATTGCCGATGGTCCGGAAATTGAAACTGAATATTATAATTTTGACGCGCTTAATATTCCTAAAAATCATCCAGCTCGGGATAAGTGGGACACTTTTTGGATAAAAAATGAAAATAAAAAAGAACGAACACTTCTCCGAACTCATACTTCTCCTGTGCAAGCGCGTTTTATGGAAAAAAATCAGCCACCGTTTCGAATTATTGTTCCGGGAAAATGTTTTCGCAATGAAGCGACTGATGCTCGACATGAACATACTTTCTATCAGTTTGAAGCCTTGGTGGTGGATGAAAATATAAACGTGGGAAATTTTAAATTTATCGCTCAGCAATTTTTTTCCGCTTTTTTTAAAAAAGATGTGAATGTGCGAGTGCGTCCAAGCTTTTTTCCTTTTACAGAACCGAGTTTTGAATTTGATATTAGTTGCGCAATTTGCAATGGCAGCGGTTGCCCTGTTTGCAAAGGAACAGGCTGGTTGGAGGTTGGCGGGGCGGGGATGGTAAATCAGGAACTATTTGTCGTTGCCGGTTATCCAAGAAATAAATATCAAGGATTTGCCTGGGGATTTGGTTTGGAAAGGCTGTTGATGATTCGTCACAAAATAGATGATATTCGACTTTTTCACAGTGGAGACTTGAGATTTATAAATCAATTTTAAAAACTATGAAATATTCATATAAGTGGTTGAAAGAATTGTCGGGAACGAAAAAGAGCGCGCAAGAAATTGCGGAGCTTTTGACTTTTCATTCTTTTGAAATAGAAGGATTGGAAAAAAATGAAATGAATTTTGATAAAGTTGTTGTGGGAGAAATCTTGGAAATATCAGCTCATCCCAATGCTGATAAGCTGAGAATTGCCAAGGTTGATGTTGGAAAAAACATTTTGGAGATTGTTTGCGGGGCGCCGAATATTCAAGTTGGACAAAAAGTACCCGTGGCTTTGGTGGGAGCGAAATTGCCAAACGGATTAAAGATAGAAGAAGCAGAAATTCGCGGAGTAAAATCTTTTGGTATGCTTTGCGCCGAAGATGAATTGGGATTAGGCAGTGATCATGGAGGAATTTTTATTCTAGGAAATGATTTGAAAGCGGGAATTTCTTTTTCTGATGCATTGGATTTGGACGACACAGTTATTGAAATTGATGTTTTGTCTAACAGGGCGCATGACGCTCTTTCGCATATTGGTATGGCCAGGGAAATAGCGGCTATTGAAAAAAATAAAATCGACTATGATTATGCAGGATTGAATTTGCCAAAAAAGAAAAGTGATAAAATAAGTGTTGACATTGAGGATAGTTCAATTTGCTTTAGATATATCGGAGCAATGATTGAAAATGTGAAGATTTCCGATTCTCCCCAATGGTTGAAAAACAGATTGAAAAAATCCGGCATAAAATCTATAAACAATATTGTGGACGCGACAAATTATGTGATGCTGGAGACTGGTCAACCCCTGCACGCTTTCGATGGGGAAAAAATATCAAATATAAATGTTAGGAAAGCAAAAGCTGGAGAAAAAATAAAAATTTTGGATGGAACAGAAAAAGAATTAAACCAAAACGATATTGTTATTACGGATGGCGAGAAAGCGATTGCGCTAGCTGGAATAATGGGAGGATTTGATAGCGGTGTTTCCGAGCAAACAACGTCTATTGTTTTGGAAGCGGCTAATTTTGACGCATCTTCAATTCGACAAACAAGAATGAGATTAGGATTGGCTACTGATGCGGCGATAAGATTTGAAAAACAGATTGATCCTAATTTAGCGGAAAAAGCTATGGTTAGGGCTATTGAAATAATAGCGCATATTTCAGGCGGAAAATTGGAAGGAATTTGTGATATGTATCCTCAAGAAGTGAAACCTTGGAAAATAAAGTTAAACCTGGAATATGCCAATAAACTCTTAGGGGAGAATATTCCTTTCAAGAAAGCAAAAGAAATATTGAAATTATTAGAATTGCGAGTTTCCGGTTATGGGGCTCAGGTTGTTGTTGAAATACCGACTTTTAGAATTGATTTGAAAAATCAGGAAGATTTGATCGAAGAAATTGGAAGAATAAATGGTTACAAAAAAATAGAAGCTGTTGCTCCGTTTGCTCCGGTGAAAATTCCAAGATTAAGCGAAGCCAAAGCATTTGAAAGAATTCTTAAGAACACCTTGGTTGCTCAAGGATTTGATGAAGTGTATAACTATTCTTTTTATAGTCAAAAAGACGCTTTCAATGCGGAATTAGCGGCAATGAAACATATTGAATTAGAAAATCCAATGAATCCTGATCAGAATTTTATGCGGATTAATCTTTTTCCTAATCTTTTGAAAAATGTCCGAGAAAATCTCAAGAATTTCAAAGAGGTCAGCTTATTTGAAATAGGGCATATTTATTCCCCTAGCGAAGAAGTTTTGCCTGAGGAAAAAAATATGTTAGCCGGCGCGATGGTTTTTGACAGAAAAAATGAAAAAGATTCAAAAGGCGGCGTGGTGGAATTTTTTGAAGCGAAAAGAGAAATAGACGCTTTGCTGCGAAGTTTTGGAATAGGTGATTATTATTATGATACTTTTGAGCCAGTTTCTTTGGATAGTTCGACAAACTTTTGGCATAGTGGACGAACAGCAGAAATTAAAATTGAAGGAAAAGAAAATTCAATCGGATTTTTTGGAGAAATTAATCCTTTGGTGCTAGCTAATTTCGATATACAGGTGAGAGTGGTCGCTTTTGAAATTGATGTAAAAAAAATGCAAGAAGTTGTTGAGAAAGAAAGAGAATATCAACCTCTCAGAAAATTTCCGGTTGTTGTTCGCGATATGTCAATGATTTCAAATGACAAATCCGTCAGAGTGGATGATATCTTGGAAGCAATGCAGTCAGTTGGAGGAGATCTTCTTTTGGATGTTGACCTTTTCGATATTTTTGATTTTGCCGATGGATCAACGAGTCTTGCTTTTCATTTGACATTGGGTTCTGTTGACAGAACATTGAAAGGCGAGGAAGTTGATAGGATCATAAGCAATATAGAAAAAGGTCTGGAGGAAAAATTTGGAATAAAGTTGAGAAAGTAGGAAAACGTGATTAAAAATCGGAGGCCACAAGAAAAAAGCCT
>DOKE01000040.1:1609-1813 GCA_003510895.1 Candidatus Moraniibacteriota bacterium | reverse complement strand
CTCCGATTTTTATATTTTCAGCCACTTGACAAAAAGGTCAAAATAGGTATATAATGTAAGGATATACTGAAAAGTTATCAAAGTTCTTTTTAAGGCAAGTCTGGGATTTTGACGCGGTGTCAAAGTGAGGGACAAGCCTAAACAAAGGAGATATATCATGGCTAAGAACAAGAAGCAAGTTGAGGCAATCGTGTCGGCAATGGG
>DOKE01000040.1:729-1549 GCA_003510895.1 Candidatus Moraniibacteriota bacterium | reverse complement strand
GAGGCAATCGTGTCGGCAATGGGAGTTTTAACAGCAATTGTTTTGTCTCTCGTTGAGTTTGTCAAAAAGTTCGGCGGAACGATGGATAGTATCTATCGTTTGGCAACTCCTGAGGGAAGCGAGACTTTGGAAGAAGTCGCGCGAATCATTGTTGGTGGTGCCAAGAAAGTTCGGAATGAATTTCTTCGCCTCATTTCCAGCGGCGAAACTCTTGTCATCGATGATTGCGACGGCACAAAGATCCTTGCTGATGCGGATGATATATTCTCGTACATTGATTCTGATTTACGGAATTGGGGTGCAGACGAATCGGGACCGGCTATCGAAAAAACTCCCGTCCAGGTTTACGAGCTGGAAAAGAATGGTAAGTTTTCCCAGATTTATGGCGCGCATTCATCTGATCTGGACAGGCTCTGCTTGACCCAACACCAGATCAAAAAGTTTGTGCAGAAATATCGGAATTGGTTGCGAACCGAAGGATATGGAACATTTTTCTTGTTCAAATCCAAAGGCCATTTCTTCGTTGCCTACGTGTACTTCTATTCTGACGGTAAGCTCTGTGTGCTCGTGCACAGACTTGAGAGCGGCGGCGTGTGGAGTGATGGGGATCGTCGTCGGTTTGTTGTTCCGCAGCTGGCTTGAAACTTTTTCCCTTAAGTATTTTTAATCCCTTAGATTCTTTGAAACTTTGAATCTGAGGGATTTTTTTGTATAATAAAATTGCGATCCTGAAAAAATTCGCGGCTATGGCTTCGGATCAAGGTTGCTGAAAAATATATTTGAGAGTTTTGTTGGATATGCCTGCCTGCCGGTAGGCAGG
>DOKE01000040.1:359-659 GCA_003510895.1 Candidatus Moraniibacteriota bacterium | reverse complement strand
CCTGCCTGCCGGTAGGCAGGTCTTGCGAAAGAGTGGATATATTTTTTCAAAATAAAAAAACAGCCAGTTGGTGCATTGGGCTGGAAAACTTTTAGGTTTCAAATAAAATTCAACCCCAAGAGAATTCGCGGGGTGGTGGTGTGGATGGCCCATTGCATATTTCTTCGTTGCCAACGTGAACTTCAATTCTGACGGTAAGCTCAATGTGAACGTGAACAGACTTGAGAACGACAACGTGTGGAGTGCTGAGAATCGTCATCGGTTTGTTGTTCCGAAACTAACTGTTTCTCTCGCCATTAT
>DOKE01000040.1:0-295 GCA_003510895.1 Candidatus Moraniibacteriota bacterium | reverse complement strand
CTGTTTCTCTCGCCATTATTGAGCGAGAGTTTTCTTTTGCAAACCTTTTTTCCAGCCGCCAAACATTTTCCCTATTTCTTCCAATCTTTGCGAAAGATTCAGATATCTTTCGTCATGTATCAACTTATTTTCCCAAGCAATTTGAAGAAAAAATTTAAGAACATCTGATTTTGATATAGTTTTTCCAAGAAGAATTATTTTATGTTCCGGGGGAAGATAGGAAGCTGCAAAACTTGTTTCTAAAATTTCTAAAAAAAGAATGTTGAAAAAATTAAAAAACAAACATTTTGAATTG
>DOKE01000036.1:18891-19015 GCA_003510895.1 Candidatus Moraniibacteriota bacterium | reverse complement strand
CTAAAAATCAATGAACCAGAAGGTTCTGAAAGAGGAAGAAGAGAAGAAAAAAGAAAAAGCATTGATGATGTTGTGGGAGACCTGAACATATAATCAAGCACTTTTAGATATAACAAAAACCGCC
>DOKE01000036.1:2569-18801 GCA_003510895.1 Candidatus Moraniibacteriota bacterium | reverse complement strand
AGATTCTAAAATCCGATTGAAAAGTCGGATTTTAGTTAGTCGAATTATGAAATTTGATATCATCACAATTTTCCCTA
The DNA here is from genome assembly GCA_003510895.1 of Candidatus Moraniibacteriota bacterium. GTDB lineage: Bacteria > Patescibacteriota > Minisyncoccia > Moranbacterales > GWC2-37-73 > UBA9338. Next base: position 18,724 of record DOKE01000036.1, on the reverse strand, counting down.
ATATTTTTGACAGCTATTTTGGTGAGTCGATTATTCGGCGCGCCAAAGAAAGCGGAGCGATTGAAATTGCCATTCACAATCTTCGCGATTGGACAACCAACAAACACAAAACTGTTGACGACACGCCCTATGGCGGCGGAGCGGGAATGGTTTTGAAAGTAGAGCCGATTTATCGTTGTGTTCAGTCTTTGAAATCCGAAGCTGATTCAAAGTTAAAAACCAGAACAATTTTATTTTCCGCCAAAGGAAAAAGATTCACGCAAGCGGATGCCAAGAGACTGGCTGGTTATGATAGATTGATTATGGTTTGCGGAAGATATGAAGGTGTAGATGAACGAGTGGCGGAAAATGTGGTTGATGAAGAAATCTCCATTGGAGATTTTGTTTTGACCGGAGGAGAGATTCCGGCGATGATTGTGGTGGATTCGATTGCCCGTTTGATTCCCGGCGTTCTTGGAAATGAAACTAGCGCGATGATTGAATCGCATAGCGAAGAAGGCTATTTGGAATATCCGCAATACACCAAGCCGGAAAAATTTGAAGATTGGTCGGTTCCGGAAGTTTTGCTGGGCGGAAATCACAAGGAGATTGAAAAATGGAGAAAAGAAAAATCGAAAAAGCATTAAAACAAAAAATACTAAAGCTATAAAAAATGCGCAAAGCAAGCACATATAAAAATGACATAGACCGGCCGTTTCTTTTTTCAGTTTTAACATTGATGGTTTTTGGAATTATTATGATTTCCAGCGCTGGGGTTATTTATTCTCAAGTGAGGTTTGATGATGCCTATTATTTTTTCAAGCATCAACTTTTCTATGGAATTTTGCCCGGACTTTTGATTATGTATTATATGCAAAAAATAGATTATCATTATTGGAAAAAAATATCTTTTCCGCTTTTTCTTGTTTCAATAATTTTTTTGGTTTTGGTTTTTGTTCCCGGCTTGGGAGCGAAAATCTATGGCGCCAACAGATGGGTTGATTTTGGATTTATTTCTTTTCAGCCATCGGAAATGGCTAAATTAACATTAATAATTTATTTGTCGTCTTGGTTGGACAGTCGGGGAGAAAGCAAAACAAAAGATTTCTTTGAAGGATTCTTGCCGTTTCTGGGAATTTTGGGATTAATAGGTTTTTTGATTTTAAAACAGCCGGATATGGGAACGCTGGGCGTGCTGGTGGCTATTGCGATTTCAATTTTTTTCGTTTCCGGAGCGAAATTTTCTCATATCATATCCTTTATTTCATTTGGGATAGTCAGTCTTATGCTTCTTGTTAAATTGGAACCATATCGTTTCAACAGAATCCTGGCTTTTTTGGATAGGGGCAATGATCCGCAAGGAATCGGATATCAAATAAATCAAGCTTTGCTGGCGGTGGGATCGGGTGGTTTTTGGGGATTGGGTCTTGGGCATAGCCGGCAAAAATTCAGCTATCTTCCCGAGCCGGTGGGCGACTCAATTTTTGCTATAATAGGAGAAGAGCTTGGAATGGTTGGCGCATCTATCTTGGTGATACTTTTTTTCGTTTTAGCGTTTCGCGGACTGCGGATTGCCAAGGAAGCTCCGGATAATTTGGGAAAACTTATGGCGGTTGGAATTGTAGTATGGATTGTCGCCCAAGCTTTCATAAATATTTCTGCCAATCTGGCAATTATTCCGCTGACCGGAATTCCAATGCCCTTTGTCAGCTATGGCGGAACATCACTCATATTTCTTTTGGCATCAGTGGGAATTTTATTAAATATATCTAAACAAGCAATAAATAAAAATTAAGAAACAAGCTTTTTGCTTTCTTCTTATCGCTCTAATATTATGAGAATTATTTTAACAGGAGGAGGAACCGGCGGTCATATTTTTCCATTGGTTTCTGTCGCAAAAAAATTAAAAGAAAAATTGGGCGCGAACGCTGAATTGCTGTATATTGGTTCTGGCGCAAAAATTGAAAAAGAAGTGATGGAAAAAGAAGGAATTGCGACGAAAAATATTGTCAGTGGAAAAATGCGAAGATATTTTTCACTGCAAAATTTTGTCGATCTTTTCAGGATTCCCGTCGGGATCATTCAATCGCTTTGGATTCTGGTGAATTTTATGCCGGACGTTGTTTTTTCCAAGGGTGGTTATGCTTGCGTTCCGATTGTGATTGCGGCTTGGATATATCGAATCCCCGTGCTTATTCATGAGTCTGACGCAATTGCCGGATTGGCTAATAGGTTTTCAGGCAAACTTGCCAAGAGAGTGGCAATTTCTTATCCTTCGGCAAAAAAATATTTTTCTCCGAATAAAATAGCTATGACTGGCAATCCGGTGAGAAAAGAACTTGTCGGAGCGGATAGCTTATTAATAAGAAATAATTTTTCATTGATTGAATCAAGACCGATAATTTTGGTGTTGGGCGGTAGTCAGGGATCGCAAGTAATAAATGATTCGATTATAAAAATTCTTCCACAACTTTTGAAACGGGCGCAGATTATTCATCAAACAGGAGAACTTAATTATGAAAATGTTATTCATAAGGCGGCTGAATATGGAATAAAATCAGGTCGGGATGGATATATTCCTGTGAAATTTCTGGAACCGAAACTTCTTGGTTCCGCTTATGCGGCTAGCGATTTAATAATTAGTCGGGCTGGAGCTAATTCTATTGCGGAAATTGCCGCGAATCGCAAGCCGGCGATTTTTATTCCACTAAGCAACTCTGCTAATGATCATCAAAGAGGAAATGCTTATGATATTGCTGAAATCGGGGGCGCCTTGGTTTTGGAAGAATCGAATTTAGGCAGCAATATTTTTCTTGAAAGAATAGAAAAAATGTTGAATGAAAAAGAGTTTTCCAATTCAATGGTGGAAAAAATCGTAACTTTCTATCATCCGAATGCGGATGAGATTATTGCTAATGGAATTTTGGAAATTGTATAGAAAAATAATTTTGAAATATGAAAAATATGCAACCAACGGAAATTAAAAAAATTTATTTTATTGGAATTGAAGGAGCGGGAACATCGGCTTTGGCTAAAATGTATAAAAATTTCGGTCATAAAGTTTCAGGATCCGATGACGGAGACCATTTTTATGGCGATGTTTTAAGCGCGGAAAATATCAAAGTTCTTGATTATTTCGACGCAAAAAATATTCCTTCCGATGTTGATTGGGTGGTTTATTCCACGGCTTTCAAAGATGACAATCCGGAAATTCAGGAAGCGAAAAAAAGAAAACTCAAAATGATTCCATATTCTCAAGCGTTGGGAGATTTGTTTAATGAAAAAATGGGTATAGCTGTTTGCGGAACTCATGGAAAAACTACGACTACCGCTATTGTCGCTAATATTTTTCAAGACGCCGGACTTGATCCGTGCGCTTTGGTGGGAAGTAAAGTTATTCAATGGAAAGGAAATTCATTGGCTGGCAAAGGGGAATATTTTATTATTGAAGCGGATGAATATCAAAATAAATTGCAAAATTATAATCCCTGGTCGGTGATACTCACTAGCGTTGACTATGACCATCCTGATTTTTTCAAAACTTTTGAAGATTATAAAAAAGCTTTCAAGGATTTTGTGGCGAAAATTCCTCAGCATGGTTTTTTGATTTGCTATGGAGATGACAGTTCCGTTTTGGAAGTGACTCAAAGCGCTTCCTGTCCGGTTTTTAAATACGGTTTTCTTGAAGGAAACGACTATCGAATTATTTTCAAAGACAATGGAGAATTTCAATTAAATTTTCAGGAAAAAAATATCGGAGATTTCAAAATAAAGATTCCAGGAAAACATAACATCCTGAATTCCGTGGCTGCACTTATTGTCGCTCATCGAGTTGGAATTGAAACGGAGAAGATTAAAAAATCATTGGAAAGTTTCAAAGGAACAAATCGTCGGTTTGAATATGTGGGTGAGAAAAATGGAGCGATTCTTATTGATGATTACGCTCATCATCCGGAAGAAGTCAAAGCTTCCTTGAAGGCGGCTAGAGGTCTGTATCCGGAAAAAAATATTATAACAATTTTTCATCCGCATTCATATTCGCGCACCGAAGCTCTTTTGCACGAATTTTCTCAAAGTTTTGATGATTGCGACAAAGTTATTATGCTGGATATTTATGGAAGCGCTCGGGAAAAATCAGGTAATGTGAATTCTAAGACCTTGGTTGATTTGATAAATAAATATGATTTCAAAAAAGCTGAACATATTCCAACTATTCCCGAAGTCATTTCTTTTTTGAACAAATCTATCGGAGCAAATGACGTGGTCATTTCAATGGGCGCCGGCGACGTTTGGCGCGTAACGCACGAATTGGCAACTAGCAACTAATAATTATAAACTAAAAGCGTCGATTAGCGCGGGTTTACTTTTTTAATATTTCGTGTAGAATACAGAATCGATGAGGGTTTATTATATCGATAGATGTTTTTTGAAATTTTAATATTTGCAAGCAATTAAGCGCGTATTATTGATAATAAAAAACGGCAAAGGAGAAAGAATATGTCTGAATCTAAGTATCAGTGGGTAGTGGTGCCGGAAGGGGATTTTTCTAATGAAGCTATTGCGGCAGAACTTTCCAAGACTTGCGATGTTGCTGGCAATGAAATATCTTTCATTGATAATAAAGGAAAGAGCAGAAAAGGATACATTGTTTTTTATGAATTTATTACAATGCTTTCCAAGCAAATTTCTCCTGACTTCAAATGCAAGATATTTGTGAAAGAAGGCGGAGGAGCCTTTAGGGAATGGACTCTTTATAAAAAGAAAAAAGCTTCCAAAAAAATCAGAGAAGCTCGAAAAGTCATTGAGCGTCTTAATCGCAAAAAAGAAAGACATTAATTTTTTTACGAGCATTTTTCAAAATAGAAAGGCCGGGAATTTTCTCGGCCTTTTTTTCTTGCAATAAATCTAATATTAAATACAGAAAGAAATAAATAATAAATATGAAAAGAAATCCAAATAAAATATATTTTTCCCGACATAATAATGCGGTCGCATTATTATGTGGTATAATTGTGATATGTATAAATTTGGATCGGTGCAAAAAAAGATTATAATTGGACTCTTGGGAGGCATAGCCTTGGGCATGTCGTCTTCGCCGAGGCAATATTTCAAAGCATTTCGTCAAATACAAAAAGATTGGAAAAAAATAAATCAAGATAGTTTCAACCGATCAATCAAAAGACTTTCACGAGAAAAACTAGTGGAAGAAAAGAAGTTATCAGACGGCTCTTTTAAATTGATTCTCACTAGGGAAGGGAAAGAGCAAGCGAGAAAACTAAGCTTAATTGGCAATTTTATAAAGTTTAAAAAGCCTAAAAAATGGGACAAAAAATGGAGAATTGTGATTTTTGATATTCCTGAAAAAGATAAAGTTTTTCGCAATATATTGCGAGAGCATCTCAAGGAGCTTAATTTTTTTAAGCTTCAAAATAGTGTATTTATTTCTCCGCATCCCTTTGAAGAAATGATTTCTGAGCTCACTAGGCTATATTCTTCTGAACAATATGTTAGAATAATCACAGCAATAAAAATTGATGATGAGTATAAAATTAAGAAACATTTCTTGATTAAATAATACGACATAATAATGCGACCGCATTATTATGTCGGGAGGAATAAGTAGTGTACCAGGTAACGTACCATGGTACGTTACTAAAAAATGATAGAAAATATAAACGCGTAACATTATTCGGGGAAGATAAGGAATATTGAAAAGATTTGAAGATCGGGGTTATGATATAATGAAAGTATGAAGCAGTGAGATTTAAGCAAAATTAAGCTTTAGAGAAAATGGGTATTCAAATTCAAGAAAATGTGCTTTTGGCTTCATATACTACTTTTAAAATCGGCGGACCGGCGAGATTTTTTGTTGCGGTCAAAAATGAGGAAGAAATTTTGCAAGCCTTGGAATATGCCAAAAAAAATAAAATAAATTTTTTCATTCTTGGTGGCGGGAGCAATATTGTTGTCAGCGACAATGGTTTTGAGGGCTTGGTTATCAAAATGGAAAATACGAAGCGTAAAATACAAGATGAAACAATTGAAGTGGGAGCGGGAATTTCTTTGGCGGAGTTGGTAAGCGAGGCGGCTAAGAATGGCTTGGCTGGGTTGGAATGGGCGGCAGGAATCCCTGGAACGCTTGGAGGGGCTGTGCGAGGCAATGCTGGGGCTTTTGGAGGAGAAATGGCTAAAATTATTGAAAGCATTAGCGCTATTGAAATTAGTGAAAATAATATTCGTATTAATAAATATACAAATCAGCAGTGTGGCTTTGGATATAGAACCAGTTTTTTCAAAAAGCAGTCGAATTTGATCGTAACTTCTGCGCGAATGAGATTTGAAAAGGGAGACAGCGAAAAAATTTCCAATGAAATAAAAGAAATCATAAGAAAAAGAGTTGCCAAACAGCCGCAAGGATTTGGCAGCGCTGGATCATTTTTCAAGAATCCGGTTGTGGAGAATAAAAAAATTATTGAGAGATTTGAAAAAGATCTGGAAACTTCTGTTCGAGAAGGAAAAATTCCAGCCGGTTGGTTGATTGAAGAATCTGGAATAGTTGGAAAAAAAATTGGCGGGGCTATGATAAGTGAAAAGCATGCTAATTTTATCATAAACACAGGTAATGCCACTGCGGAAGATGTAATTATGTTGGCGAGTTTTGTGAAGCAGCAAGTTCGCGATAAGTTTGGAGTTCAACTTTTTGAAGAAGTGCAGTATATTGGATTCTGAAAAATCACGAACTAAAAATGTGTGATAAGGTGTAGTATGATGTGACTGAAAGCTCATTAATTATTAAAATAAATAATATGGTAATGTTGACAAGTGTGACAAACAACGTGCGATTTTTCACAAAAGGAGTGGAGATAGATGACAGAACCAAAGAATATATAATTAAGAGACTGGGGTCGTTGGATAAAATCTTGCAGAAAGTTATTCAAACCGAGGTGGAAATTGATTTGGATAAAAAAGGAAAATTTAGAGTTGAAGTTATGATAAAGACTCCCAGAGATCTTTTCCGAGCGGAAGATGTTACAGAAAGCATTGAGGGATCAATTGATTTAGTTGTGGATGAGCTTCAAGGTCAGGTTGTCAAAAGACAGGAAAAAATTTGGACCAAGATAATGCGCGGAGCCCGTTCGATAAAAAAGAAATTTACTATTGATGGCGACGCAAGGTTTTAGTTTCTATGTTTATGAAAGCAGAAAAGGCCAAAAAAGCCTTTTTTGTTTTTCATAAGTTTTAAATAGATTATGCGTTGGACAGGAGCGGTTTTTCTTTGTAAACTGATAGGGTGATGCAATCCGATGTTTAATAGTTGAAAAAGTTCAAATTTAAGCTTTTTTAGTAATTAGAATTCAAAATTTATGGGTATTTTTAGCAAAATTTTCGGTTCCAATGAGAGAGAAATAAAAAAACTTCAACCCATAGTTGATAAAATAAATTCTTTGGAAGATTCTATGATAAAGCTTTCCGATGAGGATCTTAGAGGAAAGACTGTGGAATTTCGAGAAAGATTTGAAAAAGGAGAAAGTCTGGAGGATATTTTGCCGGAAGCTTTTGCTGTTGTCAGAGAAGCAGCCAAGAGGGTTATTGGAGAGAGGCACTATGATGTTCAGCTTTTGGGAGGAATTGTTCTTCATCAAGGAAAGATTGCTGAAATGAAAACCGGAGAAGGAAAAACATTGACTTCTACTCTGCCGATTTATCTAAATGCTGTTTCCGGAAAAGGAGTGCACGTTGTTACGGTTAATGATTATTTGGCTAAACGTGATTGTAATTGGATGGGTTCGATATATGATTTCTTGGGAATAAAAGCGGCTTGCATTGTTCATAACGCTTCTTTTATCTATGAACCAAAAATTGTGGATAGTGATGAGGTGAGTGTTGAAACGGAAAATCTTATTCTTGTTTCAAGAAGAGAAGCTTACGCGGCGGATGTGACATTTGGAACGAATAATGAATTTGGTTTTGATTATCTTCGNNTCCTAAATCCGAAATCCTAAATATATTGATTTTGGGACTGGGTGGAGGAACAGTGTCAAAACTTTTAAGAAACAAATATCCTGATGCAAAAATAACCGGAGTAGAAATTGATCCACTAATGATTGAACTAGGAAAAAAATATTTAGATTTGGATAAATATGATATTGATATACAAATTGCTGACGCATTTGTATTTTTAAAAAACAATCGCAAAAAATATGATTTGGTTATAGTAGATACATACTTAGGAGATAAAGTTGTCGAAATTGCAAGGTCTGACCTTGCAATTAATGGGGTAACGATTTTTAATAGACTTTACTATGGTGATAAAAGGCCAGATACAGTAAGATTTGGAAATAGACTGGAAAAAATATTCAAAAAAGTAACTTGGTTTTATCCCGAGGCAAATTTGATGTTTCTCTGCTACAATAGTTAGGCTTAATATGTTTAAAAACCTATTCAAATTTTTGGATTTAAATCAAAGGGAAGTAGACAAACTAGGAAAAACTGTAGCTTTAGTTAATGTCTCTGAGTCTAAATACAAAAAACTTAAAGACTTAGATTTTGGCAAAGAAACAGAAAAACTCAAAAATATAGTAACTAAAGACGAAAAGCTAGAAAATGTTCTTCCAGACGCTTTTGCCCTTGCAAGAGAAGCGTCACTTCGTATTCTAGGCCAAAGACATTATGACGTTCAACTAATGGCAGCAACTGCACTTTTTGAGGGTAAAATTGTTGAACAAAAAACTGGTGAAGGTAAAACATTATCAGCTGTTCCCGCACTTTATCTTCGTGCCCTAACTGGAAAAGGCGTTCATTTAGTTACGGTTAACGACTTTTTGGCTCGTCTTGGAGCTGGCTGGAACGCACCAGTGTTTGCCCTTCTTGAATTATCTGTTGGGGTTATAGTCCAAGAAAACAAGTCATTTATCTATGATCCTAAGTTTAGTGATGATTCACATGGTGATGAAAGACTTGCACATTTAAAGCCATGCTCAAGAAAAGAAGCATATGCATGTGATGTTACTTATGGAACAAATAATGAATTTGGATTTGATTATCTTCGTGACAATATGGTGCAAAGAGTTGAGCAGATGTCTCAGCGTGAACTTAATTATGCCATTGTTGACGAAGTCGATTCCATCTTGATTGATGAAGCACGAACTCCGCTTATTATTTCAGCTCCCGATAGTGAGTCAACCAAGCTTTACCAACAATTTTCCAAAGTAGTTCCTCGCTTAAAAGAACATCAAGACTATGAAATAGATGAAAAAATGAAAGCGGTAACATTGACAGAACAGGGGATTTTGAAAGTGGAGGAAATTCTGGGAGTGGGGAACATATACGAAGTTGGTAAAATAAATTATGTTCATCATTTGGAGCAATCTCTCAAAGCTAATTTTATTTTCAAGGCTGATCGAGACTATGTAGTGAAAGACGGCGAAGTTATTATTGTGGATGACTTCACTGGAAGGCTTATGCAGGGAAGGCGATATAGCGATGGACTTCATCAAGCCATTGAAGCCAAAGAAGGTGTGGAGGTGCAAAAAGAATCAAGAACTTTGGCGATGATTACTTTTCAAAACTATTTCAGAATGTATAACAAACTTTCCGGAATGACTGGAACAGCCACGACCAGCGCGGAAGAATTTTTCAAGGTATACAAATTGGACACGATGGAAATTCCAACAAATAAACATTTGGTGAGAAAAGATTTGGCCGATGTTGTTTATAAAACCGAGGAAGGAAAATTCAGAGCGATTGCGGAAAAAATAAAAGAAATCAACAAAATTGGACAGCCGGTTTTGGTTGGAACGATTGCTATTGAAAAATCGGAATATTTAAGCGCGCTTCTTGAAAGGGAAGGAATCAAACATAGCGTGCTAAATGCCAAACAACACGAAAAAGAAGCTTTGATAATTTCTAATGCCGGACAAAAAGGAGCAGTGACAATTGCAACTAATATGGCTGGACGCGGAACGGATATTAAATTAGGTGAAGGAGTGAAAGACGTGGGTGGCTTGTATATTATCGGAAGCGAACGTCACGAAGCTCGAAGAATTGATAATCAGCTCAGAGGACGCGCCGGACGCCAAGGTGATCCAGGTGTTTCGCAATTTTATGTTTCTTTGGAGGATGAACTTATGCGACGTTTTGGAGGAGACAAGCTCAAGGGTCTAATGGATAAATTGGGTCTTCCTGAGGATCAGCCGATTGAAAATGGAATTATTTCCAAAACAATCGAAAACGCTCAATCAAAAATAGAAGGATATAACTTTGATATCAGAAAGCACGTCTTGGAATATGATGACATAATGAATAAGCAAAGAGAAGTTATCTACAAAAAAAGAAAAGAAATTCTTGAAATCAAAGACGCTAAGAATGAAATTTTTAATTATATCGGAGAAGAAATCGAACAAATAGTTTCTGCTCATTGCATTGACGATGAATATAATTGGGATATTGAGAAAATTGCTCTGGATGTTTCCGATATCTTTCCTTTTTCCAAAGAGGATGGCGTGAGCATCAAGGAAATACAAAATGACAAATCAAAAACGGAAATAGAAAAGAAAACTTTGTTGACCGAATACATAGTTGGAAGAGCTAAAAATCTTTATGGAACAAAAGAAAAAGAAATGGGAGTGGAAACTATGCGAAAGATAGAAAAAATGATTATTTTGCAAACCATTGATACGCTCTGGATGAATCATTTGGATGAGATAGACTATTTGCGTCAAGGAATCGGATTGCGCGGTTATGGACAAAGAGATCCGCTGGTTGAATATAAAAGAGAAGCTTTTAATTTGTTTTCTCATTTGGTGGAAAATATTCGCAGCACTATTGTCAGGACAATTTTCAAGGTTTCTTCGGTTTCGGCGCAAGAAGAAAATAAAACTCCGCCAGAGCAAAAAAATCTCAACTATAGCGGCGGAGAATATGTGAAACAATTCGGAGCAATGGAAGAAAAAAGTGAAAATAAAAAAGACGCTCCAAAAAGCAAGCCAATCGTGAAAGATGAAACTGTTGGACGCAATGATCCTTGTCCGTGCGGAAGCGGTAAAAAGTATAAAAAGTGTTGCGGAAAATAATATGAAATTTTTTTCTATATCATTTGAAAAATCAGTAGGAGCGATTATATTCAAGGAGGAAAATGGAATAAAAAAATTCCTGCTGCTTAAATATAGGTCGGGACAATGGGATTTTCTCAAAGGACATTCTGAAAAAGGAGAGAATGAAAAAGAAACACTTTCCCGTGAAGTATTTGAAGAAACAAAACTAACAGAAATTGAAGTTATAGATGGTTTTAGAATTAGCAATAGATTTTTTTATACAGCAAAAGGTAGTGAATATGAAGAAAGAATCAGAAAAGGATTTGGAACAAGTATTTTTAAAAGAGTTGTATATTATATTGCTCAAACTAAAAAAGCCGATGTGGTTTTGAATTTTGAAAATAAGGCGTATGCTTGGGTTGATTTTGATAGAGCAATTAGGATGATCGGAAATAAAGATTCAAAAAGAATGTTCAAAAAAGCGTATTATTTCTTGGACAAAAGAGGGTTGCCGAGATGATTTTTTTGGGTTACAATGGATGGTATGAATATGCAAAGAAAAATAAAAGTTAAATTTATTGCGATTATTGCTCTGTTTTTTCTGACAGGGCTGATTTCATATCCCGAAGCTGCCAGATTTGTTCCGCCGATATATACCGCGCTAAATAAATTGAAATTGAATTTAGGGTTGGATCTACAAGGGGGTATACATTTGGAATATAAGGCTGATATTTCTGGTTTAGAATCAAACAAGGTTGAAGATGCTCTTCAAAGTGCTCAAGATGTCATAGAAAGAAGAATTAATGCTTTTGGCGTGGGCGAATCACTGGTTCAAACATCTAAGAGCGGAGAGGAATATAGGATTGTAGTGGAACTTCCGGGAATAAAGGATATTGAGGAGGCTAAAAAGAAAATAAAAGAAGCTCCACTTTTGGAGTTCAAAGAAGAAGGGGAAATTGATCCTGAAATCAAAAAAGTATTTGATGATTTGAATATTAAATCAAAGACAAAAGCGGAAGAAATTTTAGCCCGAGCGAAAAAGGGAGACAGTTTTGAAGATCTTGCCAAAGAATTCAGCAGTGATCCGGGAAGCAAGGAAAATGGAGGCGATCTTGGGTTTGTGAAAAAAGGTAATTTTGTTTCGGAATTCGATGAAATTCTTTTTAACAAAAATCTCAAGCCGGGAGAAATTTATGAAAGCCTGGTTGAAACTGAATATGGTTGGCATATAATAAAATTTGTTGAATCAAAAGGGGAAGGCGATGACAAAGAAGTTAGCGCCAAACATATTTTATTTTCCAAGCAGAATCCGGAAAACTATCAAGAGTTTAAGTATAAAGAAACCGGACTTACCGGAAAAAATTTAACAGATGTTCAGGTTGTTTTTCCTCAAGGACAGGGAATTGGAACACCGGAAGTTTCTATTAAATTCGACGAAGAAGGGACAAGACTTTTTGCGGAAATAACCAAGAGGAACATTGGAAAACCCTTGGCAATATTTTTAGACGGACAATTTAAAAGTTCGCCGACTATAAATTCGGAAATATCCAACGGGGAAGCTGTTATTTCCGGTGATTTTTCATTTGAAGAAGCCAATGGTCTTAAGAGTATGATAAATGAAGGTTCGATTCCTGTGCCGTTGGAATTAGTTTCTCAACAAAACATAGAAGCTTCATTGGGAGAGGAGTCTTTGAACAAAATTTTGAAAGCCGGGATGATGGGCTTGGCGGCGGTAATCATTTTTATGATATTTTTGTATAGGTTTTTGGGGCTTGTCGCATCCTTGGGACTTATTATGTACGCGACAATTATGATTTCAGTTTTTAAGCTATCGGGCTCATTTACTCCTTGGCCGATAACACTCACGCTTTCTGGAATTGCTGGATTTATTCTTACAATGGGTATGGCAGTGGATGCAAATGTATTGGTGTTTGAAAGAATGAGAGAAGAAATTGAAAGTGGAAAAAATCTTGGCAGATCGTTGGAGGAAGGTTTCAGAAGAGCTTGGCCAAGCATTAGAGATGGAAACTATTCTACAATATTAACATCGCTTATTCTTATTTGGGTTGGAACTAGTTTCGTCAAAGGATTTGCTTTAATATTAACAATAGGTGTTTTGATGTCTATGTTTACAGCTATTGTTTTGGTGAAAAATATGCTTAGATTTTTTCTTGGCGATTGGGCTGAAAAAAGAATGTGGTTAATTCTGGGGACAGGAAAGGATAAAAATATAAGTGAAAATAAGTAATATGAATATAATAGCAAAAAGAAAATATGCATATATTTTTTCGGGAATTCTCACGCTTCTTAGCGTTGTGTTTCTTTCGATTTGGGGTTTGAGACTAGGGATAGATTTCAAAGGAGGAGTTCTGATGGAAATGAAATTTTCCGCTGAAAAAAATGTTCAAAAAAATCAATTGGAAGAAGCCCTTTCAGAACTTGGTCTTAGCAGTCTTCAAATTCAGGCTACGGAAAATAATTCTTACATAATCAGATATGCGCAGGCTGATGAGGAATCCAATAATAAGGTTATGGAAAAAATGAAAGGCGTGGATGAAAATTATCAGCAAGTAAAAGCGGATTTTATTGGAGGATCAGTTTCAGGGCAGATGAAAAAAAATGCGATTATAGCGTTGGTTTTAGCAGTCATTGGAATCGCTCTCTATATCGCTTGGGCGTTTAATAAGGTTTCCTATCCGATTTCTTCTTGGCAATATGGCATAGGCGCAATCATAGCTCTGGCGCATGACATTTTGATTACGTTGGGATTTTTTTCAATGTTGGGACAGTTTTGGAATGTTGAAGTGGGTGTTCCTTTCATAGCGGCGTTGTTGACGATTTTGGGATACTCGGTTAATGATACGATTGTCGTCTATGATAGAACCAGAGAAAATCTTATAAAATCTTCCAGGAGCGAAGATTTTGAATCTATTGTTAATCGTTCATTGAATGAAACTTTGGCTCGATCCATAAATACTTCGCTCACAGTGATTATTATGTTGATTGCAATTGTTGTTTTTGGCGGTGAATCAATAAGGAATTTTGCGGTGGCTCTTTTGGTGGGAATAGGTTTTGGAACATATTCTTCCATATATGTCGCCACAGCCCTTCTTGTCACAAGTTATAGAATAAAAATGAAAAATTAATAAATATTTAAAAATTACAAAAATATATGTTTAATATTTTCAAGAAAAAATCCAGCGATGATGAGAACAAAAAGAAAGTCGATGATGAATTGAAAGGAATTCCCGGAGCTGAAAATATGGGGATGTTACAAAGAATTGCAATGAAAAAAGTGATGAAAATGAATCCAAAAGAGAGAGAGGATTTGATGCGAAAGGCTTTGGAGCCGAAAAATGTTCAAAAAAATAAGAAGCAAATATTGGAAATGTTGGAGCAAATGGAAAAATCCGGACAAATGAATAAGCATCAAGTTTTTGAAGCGAAAAAAAGAATGGGACTTTTGTAATATTTATTTGCATTGCAACGAAAAAATTTGAATGCTATTATAATCGCATATGGATAAAAAAGAACTGGAACAACAAATTGATGAAATTTTGAATCGAGGTACGATCGTTGATATTTTGCCTAGCAGGGCAGAATTCAGGGATAAATTACTTTCTGGAGAAAAGTTGCGTTTTTATATTGGTTTTGACGCTACTGCGCCGACACTTCATCTTAGTCATGCCAAGAACTTTATGCTCCTGGAAAAATTTAGAAAACTAGGAAATGAAGTAATTGTTTTGTTTGGAGATTTCACAGCCAGAATTGGTGATCCGACAGGAGAATCTTCTGCTCGAAAACAATTGTCGCGAGAGGAAGTACTGGACAATGTTAAAAAATGGAAAGAGTTGATCTTGCCCCTTATGGATTTTAATAGTAAAGAAAATCCCCCTCAAATAAAATATAATAATGATTGGCTTTCAAAACTTAATTTTGAAGACATAATAAATCTAGCGTCTAATCTTACTGTCCAACAATTATTAGAAAGGGATATGTTTGAAAAAAGAATAGGAGAAGGAAAACCGATTCATTTGCACGAATTTTTGTATCCTTTGATGCAGGGCTATGATAGTGTGGCAATGGATGTTGATGTGGAGGTTTGTGGAACAGACCAGATTTTTAATGCTTTGACCGGAAGGACTTTGCTTAGAAAATTAAAAAATAAAAACAAATTTGTTGTAGCGGTAACTCTGATGGAAAATCCCAAAACAGGAGAATTGATGTCAAAAAGCAAAGGAACCGGAATATTTCTTGATACTGGCGCTAATGATAAGTTTGGACAGATTATGTCTCAGCCAGATGAAATGATAGAAATATTATTTATTAATTGTACGATGATATCTTTAGAGGAAATAAAAAAAATTATAACAATGAATCCGCGCGATGCTAAATTGAAATTGGCGGAAGAAATAACCAAAATATTTCACGGGGAAGAAGCGGCTCAAAAAGCTCGAGAAAATTTCATTAATACTTTTTCCAAGAAAGAAATTCCGGAGGATGTTCGTGAGGTGAAAGTTGGAGAAGATGAAATAAAACTGGTTGAATTTTTAGTCTTAGCTGAAGTTGCAAAAAGCAAAGGAGATGCTCGAAGAAAAATAGAACAAGGAGGAGTTTCGATAGACGGTGAGAAAATGACAGATGCAGATAAGAGCTTGGACAATTCTTTTTCTGAAAAAATAATTAAAGTTGGAAAAAAAGATTTTATAAAAATAGTTTTTTAACATCATAAAATGATAAAATAAAAAAAAGGGGGTGTGATATGCTGAATTATGCTCTGAGTCTGCTTTTTTCTGTTCCTGGCGCCATTTATGTTTTAATCGGATTTGTGGTGTATGCTTACGCAATATGGTTTTCCATAATTATTATTCCTGAGAATACACGCACCTGTTTTGTTGATGCGATAAGAAATGATTTTTGCGCCAAAGTATTTCTCGGAATTGTTGTTGTAGCATTGTTTTGTTGCATAGCAGCGCTTCTTGTTATTTGGCCATTGCCTTTTATTCTTGCTATATGTTGTTCCGAACCAAAATATACAAGTATGTTGAACACCGAAAGGAAGATAAGTTCCGAAATAAAGCAAGTGGCGTGATTCTGGGTATTGTATATGGTTAGGAGGCGTTAGCGAATGAATCTATTCGCT
>DOKE01000036.1:0-2504 GCA_003510895.1 Candidatus Moraniibacteriota bacterium | reverse complement strand
GAATGAATCTATTCGCTAACGCTTTTTATTGATATTTTTTATTTATTGTTTTGACAACCGGAAAATTTTGTAAAATATAAGTCTATATAATCAATATAAAAATTTCCGACATAATAATGCGGTCGTCAGTTGGTGTTGTGAAAACAAGAAATTATAATTGTAGTTGAGGCAGAAAAAACAGAAAAGGTGAGAAGAATTGGTTTTGGGTAGGTGAGTTACGCAAAAGCGGTATTTATTGTATAATAGAATCAAATTAATTTATTAAGAATAAAAATATGTTTTTTTCAAGCCCGAATGCTGACTTAAGAATAATTGTGTTTCTTTTGATTATTGTTTTTTTGATTTCAATAGCTGCTTATTTTTTTTCCAGAAAAATTTTGGAGAGTATTTTTGTAATGTCATTATTGAGTAATTTGGTATTTTATTTGAATTCTGGATCAAGATTATTTGATATGTATAAAATTAAATGGGTGGTGATATTCACATTGAATATTTGGCCATATATAAACATAGCCTTGCTAATATTGATAACCTTTAATTATTTTAGAAAAATAAATGAGGAAAATAAAAAAATATAAATTTTTTCAGCGACTATCAATCCTAATTTTGATAGCCGTTTTTGTTTTGGCTCCGCTTAGGTTTGACTTGGCAACAATGGGAAAAGCAAAAGCTGATTGGACGGATTGGGTGGATAATGGACAAGAATTCATAATTGAGGACACTGTTTGGGAAAAGGGAGAACATTTTTTGGACAGAAGCGTGGTTATTGAAAATGGAGCGACGTTAACAATTAAGAAAGGAGCCAAGATAATTTTCCAGGAAAGTGTTTCCGGAGAAACTCCATACTTGGCTGTTGGTGATGGAAAAATTATTGCTGATGGGACTTCGGATGAAAAAATAGTTTTTACTTCCGAAGAGGGAAGTGATTTAGGGTTTCTTATTTGGTTTGCCGATTATTCATTGAGTGATAAAGTGTCTTTTTTCCGTTACGTTGAAATAAACAATGGAGGAAAAAAATATGAAGAAGGAGGAATATTTAGCAATGCTAATAGTGGAATTTGGAATTCTGCTTTAGCGTGGAGTGATGAGGGGATGCCGGCGATAATGTATAGTTCCGGAAAAGCGCATATTGAAAATTCAACTTTTATCGACAATAATTTTGCCGATATTGAGGCGGATGGATATTTTAATCAAGAGAATGTAAACAATTTTTTGGAAGTGGTTAATTCTAATTTTGGAAATAATGAAAATGGAATTGCGGTTGTTTCAAATATTGAATGCGATCTTGATTCTTGCAAAGACAAAATAAGATTAAAAAACAACTGGTATGGAGATGAAAACGGACCATCCGGAGAAATTTCAAATAGTGAAACCCAGGGCGCTTCTGTTTCCGGAGAATTATTGATGGATGGCTGGAGAAAAAATTCTTTGATTGCCGATCCGGTGGTGATTGTTCCGGGAATAACCGGATCAAATCAATTTCTAGGAGAATGGAAATTAGATCCCATAACGCATACCTATGACGATTTGGTTGATTCTTTGAAAACAAATGGATATATTGAAGGACAAAATCTTTTTTATTTTCCGTATGATTGGAGAAAAAATAATGCCACAACGGCGCATTATTTGCAATCAAAAATTGAAAGCGTGATAGTGGAAACAAAAACTTCCAAAGTGGATGTTATTGCTCATTCTATGGGAGGATTGGTTGCGCGTGCGTACATTGAGGAAATCGAGGGCTGTGATTATGAAAACACTATTGATCAATTAATAACATTGGGAACTCCGCAAAAGGGATCACCTGAAGCTTATTTGAAATGGGAAGCAGGAGAAGGATTCTTTTCTATGAATGAAAATTTAGCTAAGCATCATTTTAAGCAAGAAGCGGAAGAGGAGGGTTATGATGATTTGCAAAAATATATCCGAGAAAAAGTGGTTTCCGTTGGAGAATTGCTTCCGGAGTATGATTATTTATTCGACATTTCTGATGATAAAATAAGAAATTATCCCAATAATTATCCAGCAAATGATTTTTTGGAAGAGCTTAATAGGATTGGAAATGTTGAAAAACTGGAAAAAATAAATCATATAAATATTATTGGAAAACTTGAAAATACAAGCAGCACCATTTCCAAAATCAGAGTTGTTGATAGCGCGGTTTCCGGAAAATGGGAAAATGGAATGCCGGAAAATTTTTATGATGATTCGACTAGTCGAGGATTAGAATTTGGCGAAGGGGATGAAACAGTTCCTTTGGAAAGCGCGAAGGGAATAATCGCTGATAAGAATATTGAACTAAATTCTATACACAGCGAGTTGCCAACAAAAGCGCAATGCGAAATATTTCGAGAGTTAACCGGAAAACAAGAATGTGATTATGATGAAGATATTCATTTTGTTAATATTTTATTGTTTAATGTTTTCTCCCCCGTCGACCTCCAAATCACCGCTCCGGATGGAAAGAGAATCGGCAAGGATTTTGCAACCGGAGAAATTCTTAATGA
>DOKE01000037.1:18427-23440 GCA_003510895.1 Candidatus Moraniibacteriota bacterium | reverse complement strand
TGGTACGTTACCTGGTACGTTACTAAAAAATAATAATCAAAACTATGAAAAATGAAAAAGAAGTCAGGAAGCTGACAAAAACCGGAAGGGGAAGTATGTATGTAATCTTACCTAAAGAACTTATTGCTGATTTTGGTTGGAAAGAAAAACAAAAACTAACTGTAGAAAAAGTAAAAGGAGGAATTTTAATCAAAGACTGGCGGAAGAGATAAAAAAATGAGCAGAAAAATAAAAAAAGAAGAAAAATTAAATAAAGGAGAAATTATAATTTATAAAACCTCAAAAAATGAGGTTGATTTGGAAGTGCGTTTTAAAAATGAAACTGTTTGGTTGAGGCAAGATGAAATAGCGGATTTATTTGATAAAGATCGTTCTGTTATCACTAGGCACATTAATAATATTTTTAAAAACAAAGAAGTTGATGAAAAAAGCAATGTGCATTTTTTGCACATTGCAAATTCTGATAAATCAGTAGCCTTTTATAGCTTGGATGTTATTTTGGCGGTTGGATATAGGACTAATTCAGCTAGAGCTATTAATTTCAGGAAATGGGCTACGAAAATATTGAAAAATTATTTATTGCAAGGTTATGCGATAAACGAAAAAAGATTGGCGGAAGCGAGTGGAAAATTTAAACAACTTCAAGAGACTATCAATTTTTTGCAAAAAAAATCTAAAGAGAAAATGTTGGATGGGCAAGAAGGTGAAATATTGAACTTGCTGGCTGATTATTCAAAAACGTTATCTCTTTTGGAAAAGTATGATAAAAGTGAACTAGCGTCTGAAAAAGGAAAAGAAACCAATTTTGTTTTAAAATATGATGTTTGTCAGAAAGTAATCAGGGAAATAAAAAAAGAACTTATTTTTAAAAAGGAAGCTAGCGATTTGTTTGGCAGAGAACGCGATAATGCTTTTGAATCAGTGGTAAAAAATCTTTATCAAACTTTTGGAGGAAAAGAATTATATAAAACTATTGAAAATAAAGCGGCGCACTTGCTTTATTTAACTATTAAAGATCATCCATTTACCGATGGTAATAAACGCATCGGATCTTTTTTGTTTGTTTATTTTTTAGATAGGAATGATTATCTATTTCGTGAAAGTGGAGAAAGGAAAATAAATGACAATGCGTTAACGGCTCTGGCTTTGCTTGTAGCCGAAAGTAATCCTAAGGAAAAAGATCAAATAATAGCTCTTGTTTCGCAATTATTAAAATAAGATATGCCTTGGAAATATTTTTATAAAAAAGAATCATATAGTGAGATTGTCTCCTTGCTTCTTGTTGTAGGGCTTTTTGTTTTGGTTTCATATTTAACGCAACGCAATGTCGAAATGGTCAGGGACATTATTTCAGGAGGGGGAGAATTAAGTATTTTAATTTATATATTGATAACAATCATTGCCATTGTGGCGGCGCCGCTCACCAGCATTCCTTTGATACCGCTAGTGGTTCAAGTTTGGGGAATATTTTTAACCGGAGTTTTCAGCGTGATAGGTTGGACAATCGGTTCCTTGGGGGCTTTCTGGGTGGCGCGAAAATTCGGCGTCTCGATTGTCGCAAAAATAGAATCTTTGAAAAGGATTCGTTCCATAGCCAATGGCGTTCCGGAAAAGAAAATGTTTTGGTATTTGATTTTTTTGCGAATGACAATTCCTGTGGATATTCTCAGTTACGCGCTGGGGCTTTTTACTGACATTTCTTGGAAAATGTTTTTCATCACGACTTTTGTCGGAGTAATTCCTTTGACATTCTTGTTTTCCTACGTCGGCTCGCTTCCCGTTGGAGCGCAATGGCCGTTTATAGTCTTGGGAGTGGCAGCAGTCATCGCCTTTTTTATTTTTCACACAAGAAAAATCAATAAAAACGTGTGATTGACGTAAGTCTTAAAGTTTTATATACTGAAAAATCAGTTTTTTGACAAATAAATATTTAAAAAATCATTCAATCAGGCATCTTCAAAAGGGGGTTGGTTATGAAACAAGTTGAATTGTATTTATGGATTGGTTGCTTCGTTCTTTTTTCGGGATTTTTTTCTGTTTCAGCGAAAGCGGAAAATTCTTCTGAGCTTATTATTAAGTATGCTGAATTCAACGGGCGACCGGTCGAGTTGGTGTGCCAAGATGGAAAGGCGTGGTTGCAAATTGCCGCCGATGACTATTTTTTAGTGGATGATTTCGAGATTTTGAGACGGGAAGTGGAAAAGCTGATGGAGAAACCCGGCTCATTTCGGTTGCGCGGCAGCGACGCGACGCTTCATATCAAAGGAGGTAATCCTGATTGGAAGTTGTGCGTTTCTGGCGAGCATTATAACTTGCAAAAGCGCATAATCTTTTCCGAAGACGTCGTTGTCGACGAAAAAAATGTTTATATCCAGGGAAAAGAAAAAAAGATCACTTATTGCCACTATGTGGCGCGCTGCGAAGAATGATTTTTTCGGTTGCAGAAAATTCCCGCTTGAGACATTGTCTTGGGCGGGAATTTTATTTTTTTAGGGCATATTTTCAGTCGGAGTGGGGAATCGGGAAACATTGTGGTAGAATGGAAAAGTTATGAAAATTAATAAAAAAACGATGGAAGGCAAACGTTGGGATATTTTGGGGATTGGCAGTCCTTTGCTGGATATGGTGATAAATATCGAGGAGGATATGTTGCGTCAACTGAATATCAAAAAAGGTTCAATGAATTTGGTTTCTGAAAAAGAAAGCAAAAATATTCTTTCCAAGCTGTCGCATATTAAGGGAGAATTGGCGGCGGGCGGAAGCGTGTCAAACACTCTTTCGGGAGCAAGCGCGCTGGGAAATCGCGCCGCTTTTTTGGGAGTTGTCGGAAAAGATGAGCACGGAAAAATATATCACAAAAAAACAGAAGAAGACGGAGTGTTTTCGCATCTGGAATATCACAACAGCAATGCAACGGGCTGCGCTATTATTTGCGTTACTCCGGATGGAGAAAGAACGATGATAACTTATCTGGGAGCTTCTTTGAATTTTGCGAAAGATCACATTAAAGAAGATGAAATCAGAAACAGCAAGATATTGCACATCGAAGCCTATCAATTGGAAGATCCGAATATTCGTCAGGCGCTTTTATATGCGATTAAAATTGCAAAAGATAGCAATGTTATGATTTCACTGGATCTTTCCGACGCGGGACTTATTCAGCGAAACAAAAAACTTTTTAAAAGTATTGTGGCGGAACATATTGATGTTATTTTTGCTAATGAAAAAGAAGCGATGGAATTTTCCGACAAAAAAGATCCCAGAAAAGCTTTGTGTGAAATATCCAAGATTTGCAGTATTGCCGTGGTGAAATTGGGGGAAAAGGGAAGTTTGATTAAAAAAGGAAAAAAAGTTTTTGAAATAAAACCTCACAAGGTTGAAATGATAAATACCAATGGGGCGGGAGATATGTATGCTGCGGGAATTTTGCACGGTCTTATAAACGAATTGGATTTGCAAGACGCCGGAGCGATTGCCAGTCACGTCTCGGCTTTGGTGGTGGCAAGTGTTGGCGCGCGTTTGGATAAAAAACATATTAATTTAATTAGTAAATATAAAAAGATGGAAAAGCAACAAGACTACAAGATTAAGGACATCAGCTTGGCTGATTATGGTCGAAAAGAAATTATAATTGCGGAAAAAGAAATGCCCGGTCTTATGGCGCTTCGAAAAAAATTCGGCAAGAAAAAACCGCTCAAGGGAGCAAGGATTTTGGGAAGTTTGCATATGACCATTCAAACGGCTGTTCTAATTGAAACATTGGTTGAACTTGGCGCTGACGTGCGTTGGGTTTCGTGTAATATTTTTTCCACGCAAGATCACGCGGCGGCCGCAATAGCCAAAGCGGGAGTCCCTGTTTTTGCATGGAAAGGCGAGACGTTGGAAGAATATTGGTGGTGCACTGAACAAGCTTTTAAATTTGACGGTGGCAAAGGACCAAATCTAATTGTCGATGACGGAAGCGATGCGACTTTGATGTTGCACTTGGGAGTGGAGGTTGAAAAAGATCCCAAAATTCTCAAGAAAAATTATTCCGGAAAAGGAGAGGACGAAAAAGAATTAATGAAAATACTTGCCAGAATCTATCAGGAAAATCCAAATTTTTGGAGCAAAATAATCAAAGACATTAAAGGTGTTTCTGAAGAGACTACCACGGGAGTGCACAGATTGTATCAAATGTTTGATCAGAAAAGATTATTATTTCCGGCTATTAATGTGAACGACTCAGTCACAAAAAGCAAATTTGATAATTTGTACGGTTGTCGTGAAAGTTTGGCGGATGGAATCAAGCGCGGCACGGATGTGATGGTGGCGGGAAAAGTGGTGGTGGTTTGCGGCTATGGCGATGTGGGAAAAGGTTGCGCTCAGAGTATGAGCGGTTTTGGCGCGCGCGTCATTGTGACAGAAATCGATCCGATTTGCGCCTTGCAAGCCGCAATGGAAGGTTTTGAAGTGAAAACAATCGAAGAGTCACTGGATGAGGCTGATATTTATGTGACTACCACTGGTAATCGAGACATCATCACAGTGGAACATATGGAAAAAATGAAAGATGAATCGATCGTTTGCAATATTGGTCACTTCGATAACGAAATTCAAGTAGAAAAATTGGAAAAATTCAAAGGCATTAAGGAAATAAATATTAAACCGCAAGTGGATAAATTTGTTTTTCCGGACGGACACTCCATTGTGCTTCTTTCCCGCGGACGGTTGGTGAATCTTGGCAATGCCACGGGACATCCGAGTTTCGTGATGAGCGCTTCCTTCACTAATCAAGTGTTAGCTCAAATGGAATTGTGGCAGAAAAAATATGCCATCGGAGTGTATACTTTGCCTAAAAAATTGGATGAAGAAGTGGCGCGTTTGCATCTGGAAAAACTGGGTGTGTCTTTGACAAAATTAAGCAAAAAACAAGCCGACTATATAGATGTTCCGATCGAAGGTCCCTATAAGCCGGAACGTTATCGATATTAAAGTATTCTTATAAAAAAAACGCTCCATAGGGGCGTTTTT
>DOKE01000037.1:18205-18353 GCA_003510895.1 Candidatus Moraniibacteriota bacterium | reverse complement strand
GGCGTTTTTTTGTGGAAATTTATGTGAAGTAAAAATTCCATTCTTGCCATTTGTATTTTAGTCTTGTATGATAGTATTTCGATAGTATGCTTCTTGGAAAAAGTATGATATTATCCTAACTCAATATATAAATTAATAAAAATATGGC
>DOKE01000037.1:17956-18114 GCA_003510895.1 Candidatus Moraniibacteriota bacterium | reverse complement strand
ATATAAATTAATAAAAATATGGCGAAAGATGATGTAGCGGTGCGTTTTAACAAGGTTTCCTTCGAATATGGGCGGGAAAAACCGATTCTTGTCGAGGCTTCTTTTGCGTTGCGTCGAGGAACAAAAATAACGTTGATGGGACAAAACGGCGCCGGAAA
>DOKE01000037.1:17323-17892 GCA_003510895.1 Candidatus Moraniibacteriota bacterium | reverse complement strand
ATGGGACAAAACGGCGCCGGAAAAAGCACTATCCTGAATTTAATAACTGGAACATTGAAAGCCGACGATGGTTCTATTTATATTGACCCATCGCTCAAAATCGCTTATGCGAAACAAGTTATTCCGCGCGAACAAATGCAACTCACAGTTGAAGAATTTTTTGAACAATTTTTTGATGAAAAAATGTTCAACATTGCTTCCAAGATTGATAACGTTCTTGATTTGGTAAATCTGAAAGCGCCGCTCGATAAAATAATCAAAACTTTCTCCGGAGGACAGCAAGCCAGGCTTCTTTTGGCCTCAGCCTTGATCCAGAATCCAGACTTGCTTATTTTGGATGAGCCAACGAATAATTTAGACAAAGCTGGCATAGAACATCTCACGCAATTTTTGATGAATTATAATAAAACTTGCATTGTCATTTCTCACGATGCGAATTTTTTGAATTCTTTTACGGACGGCGTGCTTTACTTGGATGTGTTTACGAAAAAAATTGAACAATATCTTGGCGACTACTATGTGGTGGTGGCGGAAATTGCCGATCGGATTGAAAAAGAAAAAATGAAAAA
>DOKE01000037.1:15130-17264 GCA_003510895.1 Candidatus Moraniibacteriota bacterium | reverse complement strand
ATTGAAAAAGAAAAAATGAAAAACGCGCAATATGAAAAAGAAATCATCGCCAACAAAGAGAAGGCTAACTTCTTTGCCAACAAGGGAGGCAAGATGCGTTTGGTGGCAAGAAAAATGCGCGACAAAGCGGCTGAAATGGAAGCGGCTAAGGTGGATGTGAGAAAAGAAGACAAAGCGATCAGAGATTTTGTTATTCCAACCCAGGAAGGATTGATGGGAGAAATTTTGAAAATCACTTCGCTCACAATAGCCAAGAATCATCAGTTGGCGGAAAAAGAAGTTCGTGTTTCGCTCAAGAAAAATAATCATTTGTTGCTTGCCGGTCCTAATGGAATTGGAAAAAGCACATTGCTTGAATCGCTGGCATCCGGTCAAGCCACGGGAGCAAAAATTGCGGACGATGTTCAGGTGGGATATTATCGGCAAGATTTTTCCACGCTTAATTTTGAAGACACAGTGCATAATTCTCTCGCGCAAGTGATGCGGGAAACTGATGAGGAAAGATTGCGATCGGTGGCTTTCGGATTTCTTATCGACAAAACTATCATTAACGCAAAAATCGGAGATCTTTCCGAAGGACAAAAAGGATTAGTGGCTTTTGCGAGATTGATGTTGCAAGAACCGGGACTGCTTATCCTAGATGAACCGACCAATCATATCAATTTTCGTCATTTGCCGGTTATAGCTAAAGCGCTGGACGCCTACAAAGGCGCGATGATTCTAGTCAGTCACGTTCCCGAATTCGTAGAACAAATCCGCATAGATGAAGTGTTGGATTTGGAACAATAGAAAAATTAATATAGCATTCTTTATTTTTTTAAAAGTATGCTATGATTAAAATACAATTGAATAAATATTTATCAAGAGTGATGGTAGAGTACTGGCTCAATGACCCATCCGGCAACCGTTTCGAGATGACATTCGAAAAAGGGTGCCCCTTCCAGCTCGGTCTGCTGACATATTTTGTTGCAGTAATTCCCGAGAAGAGATAAATGGTCGATTTTTATTATCTCTTTTTCGGTAAAGAGATTTTTTTTAATTTTTAAAAATATTATAAATTTATGTTTTATAAACCAAAAACATACACGGTAGAGAGTGTTACTTCCGGTCATCCTGATAAGGTTTGCGATCAGATTTCCGATGCTATTTTAGACGCCTGTCTTAAACAAGATCCGATGAGTCGCGTGGCAGTAGAAACTTTTGGAGGTCATGGAACATTGGTTATCGGGGGAGAAGTGACGACCAAGGCTGATGTTGATTTCGCTAAAATAGCCAGAGAGGTATATAAAAAAATAGGATACAATCACAAGCTAAATGTTTTAGTTAAAATTGTTAAGCAATCCCCAGATATTGCTCAGGGAGTTGATACGGGCGGAGCGGGAGATCAGGGGATTATGTATGGATATGCTACGAATGAGACAAAAGAATTTATGCCGGAAGCGGTTGTGAAAGTTCACGCGCTGGCGAAAAAAATGGAAGATTTGAGAAAAAATAATGCGAAATTTTCTTGGATGAAGCCCGATGGAAAAACGCAAATCAGTGTTCATAATGGAAAAATATCATCAGTGTTGGTGAGTTGCCAGCATAATGAAAATATCGAAAATTCTAAAATTCGCAAGCAAATAATAAAAGATGTGATTACCCCGGTAATCGGAGATATTTCCGGAATTGAAATTTTCGTTAATCCTACTGGAAAATTTGTGCAAGGCGGATTTGAAGCGGACACGGGACTTACAGGCAGAAAAATAATGGTAGATACTTATTGTGGTTTAGTTCCGCATGGTGGAGGAGCTTTTTCCGGAAAAGATTCAACGAAAGTCGACAGAAGCGCTGCCTATATGGCGCGTTTTGTGGCAAAACAAATGGTGGCAAAAGGTTATGCCAAAGAATGTTTAGTAAGTGTTGCTTATGCTATCGGTAAAGCCGAACCTCTTATGGTGGAAGCGCTAAATGAAAAAGGAGAAAGTCTGTCGAAAATTGTCAAAAAAAGTTTTGATTTTCGTCCGCAGGCGATTATTGAAACATTGAATCTCAGATTGCCGATTTTTCAAGATACGGCTGCATACGGACATTTCGGGAAAGAAAATTTACCTTGGGAAAGAATATAGCTTTTTCAAAAGACGCCCCATTAGGC
>DOKE01000037.1:13122-15044 GCA_003510895.1 Candidatus Moraniibacteriota bacterium | reverse complement strand
GCTTTTGTTAGGCGTTTTTTAGTTGACGAAAGTCAATGCAACTCCTTTTTTATCGGCGCGTCCGGTGCGTCCGATGCGATGAACATAGTCTGAATAAGTAGCCGGAATATCAAAGTTGATAACGTGGCTGACATTGGGAATGTCCAAACCTCGAGCGGCAACATCAGTCGCCACCAAAATATCAATCATATTTTCTTTAAATTGTTTTAATGCTTGTTGGCGTTTGTTGTGTGGTTTGTCGCCGTGAATAGAATCCGCTTTGAGTCCTCTTTGGTAGAGTTTTTTGGATAGTATATCGGCGCCATTTTTTGTGCGAGTAAACACAAGCACTTTTTCAAAATGAGTTTGCTTGAGCAGTTCGTGAAGCACATCAATTTTATCTTTGCCACCAGTCACGCGAACGATGTCTTGATCAACTTGTTTGGATGTTTCTCTGGTAACAATAGAAATTTTTTGCGGATTAGTTAAAAATTTGTTGACTAAATTTTCAATTTCTGTTGAGAAAGTGGCGGAAAACAACATTGTCTGTCTTTTTTCCGTCATTAATGATAGCAACAATTTCACGTCATTAATAAATCCCATATCCAACATTCGGTCGGCTTCATCCAATACCACATTATTAAATTTAGATAAATCAAGTCTTTTTCTTTCAATTAAGTCTTTCAATCTTCCCGGTGTTCCGATCACCATATTATGTCGTCTGCCCAGTTCCATAATTTGTCGGTGAATACTGGCTCCTCCAACAACGACTACAGAAAAGATATACATTCTTTGCGCCAAGGCAAAAAACTCATCTTGAATTTGAATAGCCAATTCTCTTGTCGGAACAACGATCAAAACTTTTTCTGAAGGATTGAGAAGAATTTTATGAATCAAAGGAATCAGGAAAGCGGCTGTTTTCCCGGTTCCGGTATTAGCTAATCCAATAACATCGTGTCCGGCTAAAATAGTCGGGATAGCTTTGTCTTGAATCGGAGTAGGGTGAGTAAATTTGCGATTAGCAATGGATTGTTTCAGTTTTTCATGAATTGCCAAAGTGGCAAAAGAATTTTCAGGCACGAAAACTTCTTCCGGTTTTGTCGGTTCGGCTCTGTTGATAAATCTGCGGATGTCGATTTTGTCACCGGTAAATTTTCTTCCGCGAGAACGTGAATTATTGGAAAACTTTTTCCCCCAGCCACTATTATTAGCGCGTGGCTGACGCGCGTTAGATTTGTTGTACATTTTGTATCTAAAGCTGACCCTAATTTCGCAAAAAAGCGCTTTCAGAGAAAAGCTTAAACATAAAAATTAATTATCTTTTTATGTTTAGATACCAAGAGGCTTTTCAATAAACTTCGAAAAGTATTAACATAAAAATTAATCATAGCATTTCATAGTAATTTTGTCAATAGGCGTCAATTTCAGTTGCTTGACAAAATGGCATTCTAGGAGTATAATAGTAAATCAGGGGTGGTGCTAGTTAATTTAAAAAAGAAGTCAGAAAAGGAGAGTGGGGGTATGAGAAAAGGGGCTATGATTGGGTTGTTGGTTGTTTTCTGGTCAGTTTCAATTCTTTCTTCTTGTTGGTCCAATGTTGAGTTGAATCTGGATTCGTTGTCTTACACTCAAGAATCATCAGAGAAAGCGAGAATTACTGATGAGAAATTTCCGAAAAAGAAGATGGCGAAAATAGCTGTTTTCCAAATAGTTGACACTGGAAAGATTTTCGTAGTGTATGATTTTTCTCATATTTCATTAGGAGCAGATGGTTGTATCTTAATGGAATATGAAGGGCAGGAAATAGTAGCCGAATTTATTGGCTTCTATGAGTACGAAGTAAAGGAAGATAAGCCGGCAAGTATCACAAATGTTGGTCGGTAAAATTTTTTGAAACAGTTTTTTCCAAGCCGTCGCACTGGGTAAGCATACTCGGTGTCGGC
>DOKE01000037.1:11556-12947 GCA_003510895.1 Candidatus Moraniibacteriota bacterium | reverse complement strand
TCGCCAGCGGTTTCAATGCGTTGGCTAGTGTTTGGTTGATAGTTTCGTCCAATTTTTGGGTGGTTGCGGAAGATATTGCCGCGAAAAATTCTTTTACCATCGGAATTTTAATCTTATTCTTTTCCATTACCAGAACTTTTTTTCCCAAGAAAATGTGCGGATTAAGTTGGATAAATATGATTTTTGGATTGTGGCTTATTTTTTCTCCTTTTATTTTTGATTATGAAATTCCCGAAACAATAATCAACAGCATAATTGTCGGGTTGGTGATTTTTATTTTTGCCACGGGAAGTTCTATTTTTACTCCCGTAAAAATAGACAGAGACAATAGGGATATATAGTTTTTTTATCGCTTTAAATATTGGTCGAAAAATTTCAAAGTTCTTTGCATAACCAATGGTTGAGCGACGCCAAAAATATGCGGTTCGCCAGGATATTCGTAGTAGGTGATATTTTTGTCAGCTTTTTTTAGCGCGTCAGAAAAGTCCCTGGACCATTCAACCGGCACTTCTCCGTCCGTTGTTCCTTGATGAAGCATAACGGGCGCTTGGATGTTTCCGATATAATTTATAGCAGAAATGCTTTCCCAGAATTGCGGATTTTTTTCATAGGTTCCATAGACTTGATAGAATTTTTTAGCAGTTTCCGGCCATTCTGTTTTCACCCATTTATCAAAATTTACTTTGTAGCTAGAATTTATCGGAGCCAAAAGAACAAAAGCTTTGGCAATTTCCGGTTTGGTAACCATAATATTTTCTGTTATTCCTCCGCCCATCGAATGGCCAAGCATCCCAATGTTTTCTTTATCTAAAAAATCAAAATTTGATTTTTTAATGGCGCTGACAGCATTGATGACATCTTCCACATATCCACTACGCGGACGCACTTCATTGCTTGGATCAAAATCTGACTCAGCGTGACTGCGATAGTCAGAATGTAAAACAACGTAGCCATTTCTGGCAAAAAAATCTTGCTCTCTTCTCAGTCCTTGTCCGTTGGTATAAACTTTCGGATCAATGTATCCGTGATTCAAAATCAAAACAGGAAATGGCCCGTCTCCCTTGGGAACATTCATAATTCCGGAAATTAGAAATCCTTCGCTGCGATAAGTTATGCGATAGCGTGTATAAAACTCATTTTCATTCAAAACTTCTTCTAGTTTCAAAGCGTTTCCTTGGAATTCCTTTTGCGCCATTGCGGGAATGGAATCGGGATGGGGAGTCGCGCCTTTTTCTTTCTCAGCAGACTCTTCTTTTTGTACGGAAAAAGTTTTTTCGTTAGAGACAGAAAAATATTTTTTTATTTTTGGGTATCCGTATTTTGCTGAAAAATAGATCAACAAAAAAATACCAACAGAAATTAAGATAATTATTTTTTTAGGCATATTTTTT
>DOKE01000037.1:11009-11479 GCA_003510895.1 Candidatus Moraniibacteriota bacterium | reverse complement strand
TATTTTTTTAGGCATATTTTTTAATTTTAGTATAAACATTCTTCTTTTACTATGCTTTAAAAATTATTTTTATTCAACTGAAAAGCCAAACGAGGCTTGTTTACAAGTCTATTTATATATGATATTATCTAATACCAAATGAAATTTCTGTTTTCTAGCGGGTTTTTGGGAAATTTCGACTGGCGCCAAGGTATAAGATTTTTTGAGAATTTTCAAGACATATGCTGAAAAATACCTATCTTCCCAGTAAAAAAAGCGCTTCTCTTCAAATAATTTTGATTATCATCTTTTTTAGTATTGTCAGAATTTATGATTTTCTTTTCTTCCATGTGGTAGGGGAGCTGGCCGGCGCGTCCATTGTGCTTGGAATTTTCTTTGTTACTTGGAACACTCGACGTTTTTGGGACAATAGTTATCTTTTGATTATAGGCGTAGCCTATTTTTTTGTCGCTTGTTTTGATATTCTTCAC
>DOKE01000037.1:8574-10912 GCA_003510895.1 Candidatus Moraniibacteriota bacterium | reverse complement strand
ATCAAAGCGCGAGTACTAATATTTTTTCCAACAAAGAAATAGATTTTTCAATTCAACTATGGATGGCCGCCAGATTTTTGGAAGGCCTTTCTTTTTTTGTCGCTCCGTTTTTTTTGGACAAGAAGATACGCGCTCGATTGGTGTTTGCGATCTTCGCATCGTTCTCACTCTTGTTTGTTCTGATGATTTTTCGTTGGGAAAATTTTCCTCATATTTTTATGCCAACAGGCAATACTAGTCTTTTTTATAAATATGGAGAGTATATTATTATAGTATTGTTTTTTCTTGGAACAATATTTTTATATAGAAGAAAAAAGTTTTTTGAAAAAAGAGTCCTGGGATTTTTAATAGCAGCCCTGGTATTAAGAATTATTGCGGAGGTAATACTTTCTGTGTTGTCTACGCATAATGGTAATCATAATATTTGGAATTTTTTGGGTCTGCAATTGAAAATAGTTGCTTATTATGTAGCCTATCTGGGAATAATTGGAATAGAAATGATGAGTCCGCATAAATTTATCGTGGAAGAGTTGAAAAGAAGAGGCGAAAAATTGAGAGAAAGTGAAGAACGGTATCGGTTTTTAGTGGAGTCTTCTCCTGACGCTATCGTGCTTCATAATAAGGGCTTGATTATGTATGCCAATCCGGCTGCCGCCAGGTTATTTGGATTTGTTGATAAAAACGATTTATTGGGAAAATATATTCAAGATTTTATTCATAGCGATTATAAAGAAAAAGTCAAGGGAAGAATAGGAAGATTATATGACAAAAGTATAGCGGTGGCTCCGACGTTTGAATTGCAGATAGTACGGAATGATGGAATTTTTATTGACGCGGAAGTTTCTGGAAGGTTGGTTAATTATGCCGGCAAAGATCTCATTCAATCTATGATTCGCGATGTGACGGAAAAGAAAAAATCTCAAGACAGAATCAAATTTTTGAGCTCGCATGATTCTTTGACCGGAGTTTATAATCGGTATTATTTTGACGACAAAATCAAAAAACTTTTGTTTCATAATAATATTTCCATCGGTTTGATAATTGTTGACATAGACGGTCTTAAAATTATAAATGACAACTACGGACACGTTTCCGGCGATAGCTTGATTCAAAGAACGGCGAGGGTTTTGCTAGATGCTTGTTCTGACAAGTGCGTCATTTCAAGAATTGGCGGAGATGAATTCGGCGTGATTGTTCCGGATACTAATATGGAAGAAATGGAATTGGTGGTTGAGCACATTAGAAAGAGATTGGATGAAGAAGAGAACGACTATGATTTGGAATGCAACAAGCTTAGTTTTTCAACGGGATTTTCAATTTATGAACCAGATGGAGATTTCTCCAAAACTTTCAAAGAAGCTGACAATATGATGTATGTGGACAAAATGAATCGACGCAAAACAGGCAAAAGTAACATCGCTTGACTTTTGGTTAAAAAGGGTGTATAATAGATATATAGAGTTGAATCAGAAAGATGGGTGAAAGCCCGTCTTTTTCTTTATTTAAAGGAAAAAATGAAAAAAACAATCCAAAAATTAAAAAGAATCGCAAAAAAAGCCCAAGCAAGCAAGGAGGCTTATTGGAAGCTTTTCTGCGAAAAGATGGATAAAATTGATGCTGACATAAAAACCAGTTTTGATTTTGGGAAACTATCAAGTCATCAAATAAAAAATGCGTTGCTTGTTCTATCTATTGTGTTTTTTATTTCCGTGGCATTGGTTCAAAATTATTATTATGCGTTGGCTATAAAAAGTTTTCCTCGCATTGAAGAAAAAACAGTAGCCGAATTGAAAAAAGAAAAACTTGAATTGGAAATCAGAAACTTGGTGAAAGGAACTCCAATTGAAAGAATGGCTTCCTATATTGCGGAAAAAGATAAAAAAACTGCTGCTTATTTAGTGGCGATTGCCAAAAAAGAAAGCAATTGGGGAAAAAGAATTCCAGTGTTGGATGGCAAAGATTGTTACAACTATTGGGGTTATCGCGGACAAAACGAAAGAATGGGCAGCGGGGGACATACTTGTTTTGACAATCCTCAGCAAGCGGTGAATGTGGTTTCTCAAAGAGTTAGCGAATTAATCAGGCAGAATAATGTTCAGTCGGCGAAGAATATGATTGTTTGGAAGTGTGGATATTCTTGCGAAGGACACAGTGAAAAAGGTGTTAAAAAATGGATTAAGGATGTGGATTATTATTCCAAAAAAATATTGAATTAAGGAAAGTTAATATAACTAAAAAAATTAAATACAAAAACACAATGCGTTGAAAATGCAAATCTAAATCTTGATAAAGATTTTAAAATGAATCACATAATCAAACCGCCGCCCTAGAGCGACGG
>DOKE01000037.1:7217-8498 GCA_003510895.1 Candidatus Moraniibacteriota bacterium | reverse complement strand
GGTTTTTTTTTGTTTTCTCGCAGGACTCTTTCTGGGAATTTCAAAATATGCTAGACTGGGTAGGTGTTTAAAAATTAACAAAAACAATATGCAAAACATCCAAGAGATTTTTATTAAAATGAGGGAAATGAAAAAGGAGCAGAAAGATTTAAAGGATATGTACAAGGACGCTCTTGTTCAGGCTAATGAATATGAAGAAATTGTGGAAAAAATGAAAGAACTTCGCGAAAAGAAAAAACAAATCGAAACCAGAATTCAGGCGGAAATGGGCAAAGCTTGGCAGAAATTGGACGATATCAAATATGAAATGGAAACTCAAAAAGAAATGATGAGCGATATTGCGATGACAACTTTGATGAAAGGGGAGAAAGTGGAAGTGAAAGATGAATACGAGAATCCCTACGAGCCGATTTTCAAGGTGAATTTCAAAAAGACCAATGAGGGTCAGACTGTTGAAAAATAAAAAAATACTTTTTGGTTGTTAGTTTGTTTTAGCGCAAGAAAAAATAAAATCGCCCAAAACCAATTTTACGGATGGGCGGTTTTGTTGTATAATTAAATAAAATAATTTGATTAAAAAATAAAAAAATGTCATCCGATTTTTATAACTCAGGTTTAAAAGAAAAACAAAAAAACAGCAGAAGAATAAGAAAAATAATTTTGATTTTTTTGACGTTTTTATTGGCAGTGGCAGCGATTTTATATTTTTTGAAATATAAACAAATTAGAAATTCTTTCGATGGAAAAAATTTGTCGCAGGAAAATTCCACTGGGGTGATGGCTGTTCAAAAAAAGCCGGAGGATAAGATAGCGCAAAGCATTTCTGACAAAAGAGAAATTTTTGGTTTTGTGGGAGGAATTCAAAAGCCCAAAAGCGGGGGAGTGGTTTTCCTGACTATCTCGGCGGATATTATTGATAATTCAAATTTGGGTAGCGTGAATTATAATGAAAAAACAGTTACTCTGCCTATGGTGAAAAAAACCTTCCGCGTGGCAGTGGATGAGGATACAAAGTTGATTAATATTTCCAGCTTGGAAGATATTCAATTGAATAATTTTATCCGTCTGGTTGCTCCGCAAAGTATTTATGAAGCGGATTCTTTCACGGCGATCGAAGCGGAAAAACAAAAAATTCAAAAATAATAATGATTCTTGAAAAATTTTCTTTTATGAGGATAGCCGGTTTTAAACAAAAAATAAGTATACGAATTTTTTTTCTGTCCATTTTGATAATTGGCGGGTTGTTTTTGACTAACACTTTTTCTTCGGCGGCTACGGAGG
>DOKE01000037.1:5573-7146 GCA_003510895.1 Candidatus Moraniibacteriota bacterium | reverse complement strand
ACGGAGGGGGTAGCCACGAAGATAGCCGGAGAAGTTTTTGATTTATCTTCTTTGTGGAATGGAAAATTAACAGGAGGAAGCGAAATTCCGAAAATTGATAATATCACGATAGCGGAAACTTATGCGACTCCGCCTGACATAGCCTTGATTATGGGAGGAACCAATTTTTCTTTTGCCAATTCTGCGAGTAGTTTGACGATGAAAATCGGTGGCGGTGTTTTGGAAAACAGGACGGCTGGCGGAACAAGAGCTGAAAATCCGGCGGATGCGTCCAATTGCCAGTTGAGCACGGAATATGATTTCACCAGCTCTACAGGAGATAAATATTCTTTTGTTTTGTGCGGGCAAACGGGAAATTTTGTTTTGTCTTCCAGCGACAATAATGTTGTTTCTTGCGTTGGTAACAGTTGTCTAACGGCAGGAAGCGGAACAGCGACAATAACGCTGACTCCAAGCAGCAGCGCAATTTTTGTCTATGGAAAAAGTTTATTGGATGGCGATGCCTATCAACAAATCGGAACACTGAATATTCAACCTGATCCGATAGCTTGGAATATGCAAGTATACAATATTCCTAGCGGATCTTTCGGGGCTGATGATAATATTGTTGTTTCCGGAGGAGAAACTACTTTGCGTTGGGACATAAAAGATGCTAATAGTTGCGCGGCTTCCGGAGATTGGCTTGGTGTGAAAAGTTTGAGTGGCAGTGAAGCGACCGGTCCAATTTTAACCAATAAAACATATAAATTATCTTGTGTTGGTTTGGGTGGAACATACGAAAAAATAATTAATGTTTATCTAGCGGCGGAACAGCAACCACCCGAAGTTATTTTTTCCGCCAATGTTCAACAAGTGAGAAGCGGAGAACAAGTAACTTTAGAGTGGACATCAACTGATGCTGATGCTTGCGTTGCCAGCAATGGATGGAATGGAATCAAACTTCTGGCGGGAACGGAATTGACGGTCCCGATTTATTTGAGAACCGAGTTCTGGCTGACTTGCACAGGAGTGGCTGGATCGACAACTAAGATTGTTACGATTGATTTGGATAATTCTCCGCCTCCAATGCCGACGATGACTTTTACCGCGGAAAATTTGAAGATTGACAGTGGAACGAAAGCGAAACTTTTTTGGACTAGTCAAAATGCCACTTCTTGCGTGGCTTCTCAGGATTGGAACGGAGACAAAATAACAACTGGTTCGGAAGAAGTCGGACCGCTATATTATTCAAGTAATTTTAAGTTGAC
Organism: Candidatus Moraniibacteriota bacterium; assembly: GCA_003510895.1. Lineage (GTDB taxonomy): Bacteria > Patescibacteriota > Minisyncoccia > Moranbacterales > GWC2-37-73 > UBA9338. Next base: position 5,899 of record DOKE01000037.1, on the reverse strand, counting down.
TTGTTCCAATGCAACCGGCAGTGTTGAGAAAACAATTTCTATTGAAGTTGTTGCAAATGATTTGCCGACTTTGGATTTTTGGTATGAATATGATGGAGTAAAAAATCCCCCTTCTATTCCTTATGGTTCCAATTATACTTTAAAATGGACTACTGTTAATGCAATTAGTTGCGTGGCTTCCGGCGATTGGTTGGGAACGTTGAATACAAGTGGAAGCATTGTTAAATATGGGCAAATTGCAACCAAGACATATAACCTTCTTTGCAGTAGTTCTGACGGCGACGCTGTTTCCGGAAGCGTTACGGTTGTAGTTGATCCGCGACCGG
>DOKE01000037.1:0-5480 GCA_003510895.1 Candidatus Moraniibacteriota bacterium | reverse complement strand
CCGCCGATAAATATAATGTTAATAGTGGAGAAAATACGGTTTTGCGATGGAACACCACCGGAACAAGTAGTTGCCACGCGTCAGGCAATTGGAATCCAGCAGTGGTGGGAGTTAATGGAAATTGGACAACCCCGGCGATTTATTCGGAAAAAAATTATTATTTGACTTGTTATAGTCCTACTCCGGGAGTTGATTCAGTAACAAAATTAGTCACCGTAACAGTTGATCAGTCTGCCGGTGTTCCGCCGGAAATAACTTTTACGGCTACTCCTAATCCTGTTAATTATAATGGAAGCGTAACTTTATCTTGGAATGCTCCGGGAGCTAATAGTTGTGTTGCTAGTGGTAATTGGTCGGGCGCTTATGGAAGTTCGGGAAGCGCTATATTCTATGGTTTAAAGTTTGATAAAATTTATACTATAACTTGTTCCAATGCCTTGGCTAGCGCTAGTCAAACAATCAATGTTTCTGTTCCGTCCCCATCTTTGCCAGAAATTACATCGTTGACAGCTGACGCTAATCCGATTGAATATAATACGGGAACAACCGTGCGATTCACTTATACTACGGGAAATGTGGCGACTACTTGCAGATATCACTCATCATTACCTGATGGAGGATGGTCTGCGTGGCTTTATAATAATGCCGGTTCTTTTCTCACGTGGAAATTGCAAGTTTCAAAAATCTATGAAGTGGAATGTTATAATGCCATAGGTTCTGACACAAAACAAATTCTGATAACTGTCGGCGATCCGCCATCCGCTCCGATTCTAAATTTTTCCGCTAACAAAACTTCTGTTGCCTACAATGAAGCGGCTCAATTGACTTGGTCATCGAGCAATGCTGCCTATTGCGTGGCATCGGGGGACTGGAGTGGTTTCAAAGCGCTTAATGGAACTCAATACACAGCTAATCTGATAAGCAATGCTTTTTATGCGATGACTTGCTATGGAGGAAGCGGACTTTCAACGACAGTGGGAGTTTCCATTCTAGTTGGAAATCAGGCGCCGATAATTTCTTTTTCTGCTGATTCTGAATTTGTCCCCTATAACACACCGACTACTTTGCGTTGGAGCGCGCTAAGCGCTAATCCGCAAAATACAACTTGCTTTGCGCAGGAAAATTGGGATGGAGATAATCTTGGTTTATCCGGTTTTCAAACAACCAGTCCGATCAAAACTCAGCAAATATATAAAATAGTTTGTTCTGATAGCACTATTTTTCCAGCCATTACAAGTGAAAAATTGGTCGTGGTTAATCCGGGATCGGAATCTTCTGTGGAACCGCAGGTTAGTTTTTGGGCGGATAACTATGTGGCAGATTCAAATAGTGAAACAATTCTAAATTGGACCAGCTTGGGAGCGACAACTTGTGAAGCTTCGCAGGATTGGAATGGTGACAAAGGCACTGTTGGAAGCGAGAGAGTTTCCAATATAACTGAAAGCAAAGTTTTTGTGCTCAAATGCAAGAGTTCCGGTGGAGACTTGGCTGTTCCAATTACGATTGCCGCTAATGGTTCCGCTACTCCTTCCGGTTCGATTTTCTTTACAGCCGACCAAACCAGCAATGTGCCAATTGGTTCAACTGTCAATTTGCGATGGGTATCCAAAAACACAAAATCGTGCGCGGCAAGTAATATAAATGGAATTATCGATTGGAATGGATCAAAAAATTTAGCCGGTTCGCAAACAATAGGACCGTTGAATGAGGGAACTTATGAGCTTTCTTTGAAATGTGTTGATGGAAGCGATCAAGAAGTTGAATCATCAGTAATAATTTATGTGGGAGCAGTCGGATCTGGAGCAGACATAATTTTTACTATCAATGAAACTGACAGCGCTTTGTCTGTGGGATTTAAGCCAGGCACTGTGAATCGATATATGGTTTCTTATGGAAATAGCGCCTACCTAAGTTGGAAAACAAGCAACGTGGTTAGTTGCGGTTTAACAGATGATGATAATGCATTTGTTATTTATCCGGGAGTGGAGGCTTCTATGACTGATTATCCTTTGGGAATTATTAATAAGGCAAAAAATTTAACTCTGAGTTGTATTGATACTAATGGTGTTTCTAATTCGGCTTACATAAAAATATCTCCATATAAAAATTTTATATGTCCGGCTAACATAGCGCTTTTGACGGTTGGAGGACAAGATGAAACTCTCTCTGTTTATTATAAGGAAAGTGAAAGTTCTGCGTCTGATGAGCTGAATGTTTTCGATTGTGATACTAAAACGGAAGATAACAAGGTTTCCAGTCCTGATTGGAGCGTCAATCCGGCAGATCAACAATATTTTGAAACTTCTGAGTCGGGGGATGATTTATTGGCGCACCCGATAGCCGAAGGCGTTGCTGCTGTTTCAGCTACCAGTAATCAAGGTTTTGGAAATATAACAGCGACTTTGCAAATAATGGTGAGAGATGAAATTGATTGTTGGAGTTGCGATGCTGAAAACCATTCTTGTCAAAATAATCCCAAAGCCAGTTGCGACTCGGAAGAATTCGAAGAGCAATCCGCTTGCCAAGAAATTTGTCAAAAAGCAAGAATAATCAAGTATATGGAATCAGGAATATAGTCTTTTTTAAAATAGCTGTTGTTCAAATAACTGTTATTTGAAATAACTTTATAAAAAAATTTCCTCATTTGGGCACGGTCGTACTTTGGTGATAGAATCTATTTATGTATAGATTTGGATCAGTTCAAAAGAAAATAATGATAGCGCTTTTAGGAGGCGTGGCTTTGGGCTTGTCTTCTTCTCCTCGGCAATATTTCAAAACTCTAAGTAAAATTGATAAAGAATGGAAAAAAGTAAACCAATATAATTTTAATCGATCCATTGGGCATCTTTCTATGGAAAAGTTGGTTGAGGAAAAAATACTTCCAGACGGATCTTATAAATTAGTTCTCACAAATAAAGGAAAGAAGCAGGCAAAAATGTTAAGTTTATTTGGTAGTTCTATAAATTTCAAAAAACCGAAACATTGGGATAAAAAATGGCGTATTGTTATTTTTGATATTCCGGAAAAAGATCGGTCATTTCGTGATATTTTACGCGATCATTTGCATGAACTCAAGTTTTTTAAACTTCAGCATAGCGTTTTTATTTCTCCGCATCCTTTTGAAAATGCTATTTTGGAATTAGTTCGGTTATATTCCGCCGAACAATATGTGCGGGTGATTACAGCTGAAAAAATTGATAATGAAAATAACATCAAAAAGCATTTTTCTAAAACTATTTAATTCCTCATTTGAGCACGGTCGTACTTTGGTGAGGAAAGATGAGAATGCTGAAATGCGGAAAAGTTTTGTATGATATGATGTATAATATGCTGCGTGAGGAATGTTATATAAGGGAGATTAATTAATTTATTAAAAATAAAAAATATGTTTTTTTCTGATCCGGGTTTTGATTTGAAAGTTAGTTTGGGGTTATTGATATTTTCAGTTATCATTGGGCTTATCGTATTGGTTGCGACAAAAAATAAGTTTAAGGCGCTGGTAATTTTTTCTGTTTTGGGAAATTTAAGCTTTTTGGTTAATATTGGATCGAGAATGTTTATTGCTTATAATATAAAATGGATTGGATATTTTGCTCTTGTTGCTTGGCCAATTATAAATATATATCTTCTAATCAAATATTTTTCAAAAAAATGAAAAAAAGAATCAAATCGGCTTCAATCTGGCTGATTTTTTTGTTGAGCATTGTCCCGTTTTCATTTTCCGGCTGGTTCACTTTTTCCCAAGGCGCCGAATATGAAGAAATAGATGGATATCAAGAGTGGACCGAAAACAGGATTGTTGATGGAGAAATTAATATTAATCCCGAAGCGACATTGGTGATTAAAAAAGGGGTGAAAATAACTTTTGAGGGACGGGCGGGAATCAATGCGCAAGGAAAACTGATAGTAAAGGGAACAGTGAAAGAACCGGTTGTTTTCCAAAAGGGAAGCGAGGGCAGCGAATATTCAATCTCGATTGATTCCGGAGGAGAAGCGAAGATTTCCAATGCGGACATAAGCGGAGGAGGAGCGGCGCCGGGAATTTTGATGTACAATGATAAATTTTTTGCCAATACGGCAAAGGCGGCTTCCGAAGGAGCTATATATGTTTATCGCAATGGTCGATTGGAAATAGAAAGTTCCAATTTGCATAACAATATAACTGCGATTTATGTGGAAAAGTCCTCTGTATTTAATCCTGTTAAAGTTAATCGTTCCAAATTCATAAACAATGCCGATTATGATGTGGTATGCTCCAATTGCATTTCTGACACTGATTTCAAATATAATTGGTGGGGATATGCCGATGGACCGAAAAAATATTTTATAGGCTCCCAACAATATGGATATGAAAAAATTAGAGGCAGTATTAATTTTTCTGATTGGGCGGATCGGGAAGATTTTCGTGATCCGGTGATATTGGTTCCCGGGATTTTGGGGTCGCAGAAAAAAGATGGACAGTGGCAATTGGATCTTGTTTTTCACACGTATGATAATCTTTACGAAGAATTTGTGGATAGTGGCTATGTTCCGGAAAAAGATCTTTTTAAATTTCCGTATGAATGGCGAGACAGCAATATAGAGAATGCAAAATTGTTGGAAAAGAAAATAGAAGAAATAAAAACACAAACCAAATGGCCAAAGGTGGACGTGGTGGCTCATTCGATGGGTGGTTTGTTGACGCGGGAATATGTCGAGTCAAATTATTATGGCAATGATATTGATCAGCTGGTTACGTTGGGAACTCCGCACAATGGAGCTCCTGAAGCTTATTTGAAATGGGAAGGATCAAAATGGTTTTGGTCGATAGGCGATATATACGCAAAAAACATAGTGAAGCAGGAAGCGGAAGAAAGCGGTTTTGACAATATTTTTGACTATATGCGCCAAAGACCGATAACTTCCCTGAAAGAGCTCTTGCCGGTGTATGATTATTTGCAAGATGCGGACAATAATTATGCGTTCAAGGTTTATCCGGACGATTATCCACGCAATGAGTTTTTGGAAAATATTAACAATGAAGAAAATAAAAATAAATTAAACAATATTGAATTTAATAAGATAATTGGCAAACTGGGAAATGAAAATATAACTATAGCTGGATTTAAAGTTGTTGATGCTGATATGGGAAAATATTGGGAGCATGGTTATCCGCATGGACTTGAGATTCCTGTTTTTGGTGATGGAGGAATGTTTTATAGCGATGGAGATAAGACTGTTCCTTTATTCTCCGGAAGAAGTGAAAACATACCAGCTGATTATTTAATTGAAATTGATTCTGATCATCACAATCTTCCAACGGAAGCTCAGCGCGATGTGTTGGAGCTTCTGACCGGCAAAAGACCGGAAGAAGAAAATAGAGATAATTTGATTAAAAACATATTGTTTGTTTCGGTTTTCTCCCCCGTCGACCTCCAAATCACCGCTCCGGACGGAAATAGAATCGGCAAGGATTTCGCAACCGGAGAAATTCTTAATGA